>CBCSKA010000046.1:2778-5006 GCA_965140885.1 Legionellaceae bacterium
CAGCAGGAATACCAATACCTGTGTCAGAAACAATAATTTTAAATTTGACACTGGTTTCTGTTAATAGTAAATGATCCACAGTAATCTGAATTACACCTTCTTGTGTAAATTTAGTGGCATTACCAATTAAATTGATCAAAATTTGTCTTATCGCTTTAGAATCGCCTAAAACACAAGACGGTAAATAATCTTTATAATCAAGTGATAGCTTTATTCCTTTTTGCTGAGCTTGATAAGTCGTCATAGCCATTATTTCGACAATTATTTTTTTAAAATCAAAAGGCGCATTATGTAATGTAACTTTTCCTGCCTCTAGTTTTGAAAAATCCAATATATCATTAACAATAGATAACAAATGGTTTCCTGCGCCTAAAATATCTTTAACATATTCAGTTTGTACACTTGATAATTTTTCTTTACTCAAAATTTTGGCTACACCAAGAATACCATTTAAAGGAGTACGTAATTCGTGACTCATGGTTGCAAGAAAATAAGTTTTTGCTTTATTTGCTGATTCAGCCCGTTCTTTCGCTTCACGTAATGCTTGTTCTTTTATACGATTGTCAGTTATATCAACGGCAATACCGGCAAAACCAATGCATTTTCCTTCTGCATCATTGATTGGAAAACTCACATCACTGATCCAACGAACTTCTCCACTCGGGCGAAAAATACGATATATTTGATTGTATTTTTTTTCTGGTGTAGCTAAGGGATTTCTTTCTGTTAATAAAGATTGTGCCAAATTCCTATCTTCATGATGTAGATAGGTTTCCCATAATTCAGGATGTTCATATAAAATAACTCGTGGACGCTGCCATATGTGTTCATAAGCTGGGCTAAGATATAATTGAATACCATAGTCAGCACTACGTACCCAAAATACATTTTCACTTTTTTCCGCTAATTGCATGAAAAAACTACTGCCTAACACTTGATTGATTGAAACATCAGAAGAATTATGCAAACTTAATAAATAATGTGTTTTTTCTTGGTTCGCTTTTTCTGCTTTTTCAGCTAAATTTAATAAACGCTGCTCATTTAATTTAATTTGTGTTATATCTTTTGCAATTCCTGCAAATCCTATTAATTTGCCTTCATCAAAAATAAGATGGCAACTATCGTGTATCCAGGTAATACAACCATTAGGTTTCAATATACGATAAGTGATTTCTTGCTGCGATAATATAATATCCTTAATACTTTTTCGTTTATCTAACCATTCATTAACGAAGGCTTTGTCTTCATCACAAACAGCATCTAACCAACTCTCGGGATTTTCATAAAAAGATTCTTGGCTTTTTCCCCATACTTTTTCATAGGCAGGGTTGATATAACATTCCTCTTTATTATGAGAATTAAGGGTTTTTATCCAAAAAACATCTTGACTACTTTCTGCTAATCCGAAAAAATAAGGCATAAATGTTTCAAATCCATTAAACATGCGTTAAATCTCACTTAATAATATTAATTACGTGATAACTTTTATTTGAATAATGTAAAACCTTATATAAATAAAAGATATCATTCTCTTTAATAATCTCTAATAAAAATCTCTAACTTATCTAGACACATTTAGGACTTAAATATGACAAATAGCGCGCCCAGTATTTCTGTTATAGAACAAGATAGTCAAAATAATAAACGAAACCTTACTACAATACCTTCTACTACTGTTAATTCAAATGCGTCTATTGGCTTTCCTATCATTTCTCGCGTTATAAATGAAGTTAGTAACTACCCTATATCTTTTGAACAAAAATCCTTCATTTATTCACATGATAATGAATTAGGTTTAAATAATATATCGCACGCTATACATTTAATGGGTAATCTCAATACAGAATTATTCCAAAAAGCTTTTCAAACACTGATAAAAAGACACAATATATTTAAAACTATTTTTACAAATGAGTATAATATTTCAGAAAAATTACAATCTCATTCTCATAATAGTCAGATAGAAATACTTGATAACAATTTTACTTCATTAAATGATGCCATTATAAAAATAAAAGAATTACACAAAAAATACTCTTTTGATTTTTCATTGGCTTCCCTTTTTAAAAGCTATTTATTAACCATTAATGAAAATGAATATGTATGGTTTTTTATTACACACCAAAGTATTTTTGACAATGATTCAATATCTATTTTTTATAAAGAATTAAGTGAATTATATAATCATTATTTAAAAAACCCTGACATTAATGAAAAAACTTTTTTAC
>CBCSKA010000047.1:0-4915 GCA_965140885.1 Legionellaceae bacterium
TACTTGTCGACAATTTTTGTCCCTTTTGGGGACTTGGATGTCCCAAAAGGGGTCTCAAAAATGGCGACACTATCGTGTTAAAACTTGATGACTATAGCTATATACTCTTGGAATAATTAAGTGCCCTCCTATCGATAATTGTTGTATTAAATTTTTAGGTAATGTTTTACAGGCAGCCGTTACAAGAATAGCATCAAAAGGTGCTTCATTCTGCCAACCGAAATATCCATTTCCAATTTTAAAATGAATATTTCGATAGCCTAATTTTTTTAATAATGTATGGGCTTTATTGGCTAGCGTTTCTTTAATTTCAATCGTAAATACTTCTTTACTTATTTCAGCAAGTATAGCGGCTTGATAACCACTTCCTGTTCCTATTTCTAATACTTTTGAATTAGGATTGATTTGCGCGGCTTCTGTCATAAAAGCAACAATATAGGGTTGTGAAATGGTTTGCTGACACTCTATTGGTAAAGCACTATTGATATAAGCATATTCTTTTTGAGTCATGGGAACAAAATTATGCCGAGGAACTTTTGAAATAGCATTTAATACAGCTTTTTCTTTTATTCCTTCTTTTTTTAATTCTGAAACTAATTTTTGTCGTTCGTAATTAAAATGATTATTGGCACTCATAACTTACCTAATGCGATTTCAATAATTATTAGAATAAACATAAAGGTTAATTCCTATAGACAATCACTAAAAAATAACGATATCTTTAATGCGAAACAAAATAAAATTTATTCAATAATTACTCACACTTGAAAATTATTTAAAGCAAAAATTATCCCAACTAATAGGTTGCTTTTATGCTAAAACAAAGGGGTTATACATTATTGGAGTTAGCATTCATTTTATTTTTAACATTTCTATTTGTTTTTATTGCTATTCCTTCTTGGAAAGAATGGCTTATTAGTATAGAAACAGATAAAAAAATTAGGCAATTAATTAGTGCAATTCATTATGCACGTACTGAAGCAATAAAGCGTAATCGTATTATTGCTATATGTCCTAGTAGTGATGGGAATCATTGTACTAGCAATTGGAATCAAGGTTATTTGATTTTTGTTTCTGAACATACGCAATTTATTTCTGAAAAGAATAAATTGCGTTTTTATCCTGCTTTTCCTTCATCAGGAACTTTACGTTGGCATAGAAAAACGTTATTTTACATTAGAACAAATGGTTTTTTAGGAATTAAAAACGGGCGATTTAGTTATTGCCCAGCAAATGCGGATCCTCGTTTTGCGAAAGAAATTATTATCAGTGTAACGGGGCGCGTTAGAATTTCTTCTGAATTAACACAAGCTTGTTCTTAAGTTTCACTTATGAATATAAATTTGTTTTAATCAATGCAAGTATTTGCGTGAATGGTTTAAGGAGTAATTATGAATAAACAGTGTAAATTTATTTTTTTCTTAATGGTATTTTTCTTATGTAACCCATCATGGGCTATTGATGCTGGCACTATGGCAGAAAATATTTTAATACCAACTCATTATGTCACGACACTTTTGGAAAAGGTATGTGGTTTAACAGGTCTTGGTTTTATTTTTTCTTCTCTCTTACAGTATAAAATGCATAGAAGTACGCCTACAGCCGTTCCTTTAAGCCGCTGTGTTATTTTGTTATTATTGGGACTTTTATTAATAAGTATTCCACTTTTTGGATACTATGCAGAAATACTAAATGAATCTTAGGAATAGCTTACTATGAAATTATTACTCAGTAATGATGATGGCGTCACTGCACCAGGATTAACTATATTGGCAAATATACTTTCTCAATTAGGTGAAGTTACTGTGGTTGCACCTGATAGAAATCGAAGTGGCGCTAGTAATTCACTAACATTGAATAATCCATTAAGAGTTAATAGGTTGGATAACCACTATATTAGTGTTGAAGGAACGCCGACAGATTGTGTGCATTTAGCATTAACAGGCTTATTTAATAATGAACATGATATTGTGGTATCGGGTATTAATGCGGGTGCTAATTTAGGTGATGATGTCTTTTATTCAGGAACTGTTGCTGCAGCAATAGAAGGGCGTTTTTTAGGATTACCCGCTATGGCTGTTTCATTAGTAGGTAAAGATTTTTTACATTATCATACCGCAGCAGTCATTGCGAAAAATATTGTGGTGCGATTAATTGAACAACCATTACCTGCAGCAACAATACTTAATATTAATGTGCCAGATCTTCCTTTAGAAGAAATTCAAGGATATGAAGTGACACGTTTAGGAACACGCCATCGTGCAGAACGCATGGTGAAAGAAACAGATCCCAGAGGACAAACTATTTATTGGGTAGGTTTGCCGGGACAAGAACAAGATGCTGGTCCAGGCACCGATTTTTATGCAGTTAATGCAAAGCGTGTATCTATTACCCCACTTTCATTGGATTTAACCAATTATAAAGTATTTAATCAAATTGCAAATTGGGTGACGGATCTATCAAATTTAAATTAGTGTTAAGTAGATTTTATGAAATTATTTTCTGTTTTATACCATTGGGTCATGAATTATTCCCGACATAGATATGCTCCTTATTATTTATTTGGATTAAGCTTTGCGGAATCTTTTATATTCCCTATTCCCCCTGATGTATTACTTGCACCTATGGCATTGGGTAAACCAAAAAAAGCTTGGCTATATGCTTTTTTAACTACAATGGCTTCTGTTTTAGGCGGGCTTTTGGGTTATTTATTAGGGATGTTTTTCTTTTCATTTCTCAAACCTTATATTGTTTTATTTGGTTATGAAACTTTATTTAATCAAATTGTAAATTGGTTTAATATTTGGAGTTTTTGGATTATTTTTATTGCTGGTTTTTCACCAATTCCTTATAAATTGTTTACGATAACGGCTGGCACTGTTGCAATGCCTTTATTTCCTTTTATGATTGCTTCACTCATTAGTCGAGGGAGTCGTTTTTTCCTTGTCAGTAGTTTAATGAAATGGGGTGGGGCTGAAATGGAAAAGAAATTAAAATCAATTATCGATAAGTTAGGTTGGAGTGCTACGGTAATACTTTTATTAATTTATCTTCTATTTCAGTTATATCATTATTTTCGAATTAAAGTGTAATCCTTTATTTCTCTTTTAAAGAATAAACAAACTCCATGTATAGATTTTTTATAAAATTAGTAAATCATTTATTTTTATTCAGTTTATTGCTTTTTTTAACAAGTTGTTCATCTCATCATTCTGTTTCTGTCGAAAATGGAATTAACTCGCTTTCTGGATTTCATAAGGTTAGCCCTGGTGAAACTTTATATTCTATCGCTTGGAATTATGGTAAAGATTATCATGAGTTAGCGAAGATGAATGCTATTTCTCCTCCGTATAAAATAAAAGCAGGACAAAAGCTTCGTCTTTTTTCTGTACATAAAAAAATAAGTCATACTTTTTCAAAACCCATTAATATTTCCAAGAAAGATACTAATCAAATTTGGCTATGGCCTCTAAAAGGAAAGGTTATTAATTATTTTCATTCAAAAAATGGTTTAAATAAGGGGATTGATATTATAGGTAAACCTCGTGCAATAATTAAAGCGGCAGCAAAAGGAAAAGTGGTTTATAGTGGCAATGGTTTAAAAGGATATGGACAATTAATTATCATCAAACATCAAAATAATTTATTAAGTGCTTATGGAAATAATAAAAAATTATTTGTCAGGGAAGATGATATGGTATTCGCTGGGCAAAAAATTGCAGAAATTGGATATTCAGGAAAAAAAACCACACTACTACATTTTGAAATTCGAAAAAATGGAAAGCCAATGAATCCCTTACTCTATTTAACCATGAATAAATAAATTCATTTAAATTCGGCATAAAGCAAAGAGATAATAGTAATGTTAGAAGAAAATAACTCTCCTCTTGGGAAAACAGTATTTTATAAAGATACTTATGATAAAAATTTATTATTTCCACTACCTAGAAAAAAAAAGCGTATAGAAATTGGGATTACTGACTCATTACCCTTTAATGGATTTGATATTTGGAATGCCTATGAAATTTCTTGGTTGAATGTGAAAGGAAAACCGGAAGTTGCTTTAGCAGAAATTATTATTCCCTGTGAAACACCTTATTTAATCGAATCTAAATCTTTTAAATTGTATTTTAATTCATTCAATCAAACCTGTTTTCCAAGCATAGATGCAGTAAAAGAAATATTAATTCGTGATTTAGCAGAAGCAGTACAAGGTAATGTTAATGTAAATATAATGTTCATTCGTGATGTACCAAAAAAAATGATAACATCCTTTTCAGGTATTTGTTTAGATACACTCGATATCATCTGCGATACTTATTCGGTAGAACCCCGTTTCTTAAAAATAGAAGATGAAGAAGTAATAGAAACCCTATACTCGGATCTTTTAAAATCAAATTGTTTAGTAACGGGACAACCCGATTGGGCAAGTGTACAAATAATGTATAAAGGTAAAAAAATTTCACATGAAAGTTTATTGCAATATTTAATTTCTTTTCGCCAACATAATGAATTCCATGAACAATGTATAGAACGTATTTTCATCGATATTATGCAGCACTGTCATCCTCAAGAATTAACAGTTTATGGGCGCTATACACGACGAGGTGGATTAGATATTAATCCCATTCGCTCAACGCATTTGAAATCACCACAAAATATACGCTTATGCAGACAGTGAGAGGAAGTACATTAAAAGTATAAAAATTTATTCCATTAAAAAGGGAGAATATTTACAATACTTTAATGAGCTTTCCTATCCATAAAAAGCCCATTAATTTGAAAAAATAAATTCAGTCAAGATCCCTTTGACAAAGAAGGTAGTGGGTCCATTTTATTCATAGCTGGAACACAAGGAAGCGAAGCGAGTGTGACAGCCCTCGCATCATCTGTAGGGCCGTATGTTTTGTCGAGG
>CBCSKA010000048.1:0-4892 GCA_965140885.1 Legionellaceae bacterium
TACTTGTCGACAATTTTTGTCCCTTTTGGGGACTTGGATGTCCCAAAAGGGGTCTCAAAAATGGCGACACTATCGGTCAACTCTCTGTATTTTCATAGATTAACCTTCTAATAAGGGTTTTAAAAAACGTCCTGTATGTGATTCGGCGTGCTTTGCTACTATTTCAGGAGTCCCATTTACCAATATTTGACCTCCTTTATGGCCTCCTTCAGGGCCTAAATCAATAATCCAATCTGCGGTTTTTATAATATCTAAATTATGTTCAATAATCACAATCGTATTGCCTTGATCACGGAGGCGAAGTAATACTTTTAATAATTGTTCAATATCATAAAAATGCAAACCTGTGGTGGGTTCATCAAGAATATATAAAGTTTTTCCTGTATCACGTTTTGATAATTCTTTAGATAGTTTGACGCGTTGGGCTTCTCCACCTGATAAAGTCGTCGCACTTTGTCCTAATTTGATATAGGACAAACCAACATCGATGAGTGTTTGTAATTTTCGTGCAATAGTGGGAATAGGATCAAAAAATGCCCGAGCATCTTCAACAGTCATATCCAATGTTTCATAAATATTTTTTCCTTTATACCGAATATCCAAGGTTTCACGGTTATATCGTTTCCCTTGACATATATCGCATACTACATAAATATCAGGTAAAAAATGCATTTCAACTTTGATTAATCCATCGCCCTGGCAAGCTTCACATCGCCCGCCTTTAACGTTGAAACTAAAACGTCCAGGTGTATAACCTCGTGAACGGGCTTCTTGAGTCCCTGCAAATAATTCTCGAATAGCCGTAAATATACCAGTATAAGTAACAGGATTAGAGCGAGGCGTTCGACCAATGGGGTTTTGATCAATATTAATGACTTTATCTAAGGCATTTAATCCTTCAATAGCTTGATGAGGTGCGGGTTTTATTTCTGTACTTCCATTTAACAGCCGAGCTGCTGCAGGGTAGAGTGTGTCATTAACCAGGGTTGATTTACCAGAACCCGAAACGCCTGTAACACAAGTCATTAAACCAATAGGAATATTTACGGATAAATTTTTCAAATTATTACCACGTGCTCCTTTAATATGGATGCAATTTTTCTTATCCATAGGTATCCGTTTTTTAGGTATAGTAATGCCTCGTTTCCCTGATAAATACTGCCCTGTCAATGAAGCTTCATTTTTCAAAATACAATCTAAGCTACCTTGTGCAACAATAGAACCGCCATGTACACCGGCCCCAGGGCCTATATCAATAATATAATCTGCAGAGCGTATCGCATCTTCATCATGTTCTACAACAATGACGGTATTTCCTAAATCGCGTAATCGTGTGAGCGTTGCAAGCAATCTTTCATTATCACGTTGATGTAAGCCTATAGATGGTTCATCTAAAATATACATTACGCCCACTAATCCGGCGCCTATTTGGCTTGCTAAACGAATGCGTTGTGCTTCCCCACCGGAAAGGGTATCAGCACTTCTTTCTAAGCTAAGATAATCTAAACCTACATTAATTAGAAAACTAAGGCGTTCAATTAATTCTTTTTTGATTTTAGCGGCAATTTCAGCTCTATATCCGGTTAATTTTAATTCATTAAAAAATTCTTTTGTTTGACTTATTGGTAATGCACTTATTTCAGGTAAGGATAATTCATTGATAAAGACATGACGGGCTTCTAAACGTAAACGCGTTCCCTGACAATGGTTACACGGTTTTTTTACTCTATACTTATTTAATTCATCACGAATCATGTCAGATTCTGTATCGCGATAACGTCTTTCATAATTCGGTATAATTCCTTCGAAAGTATGTTGTCGATGGGTAATGTCGCCTCGCTCATTAACATAATTAAAATTGATTAATTCTTTACCGCTTCCATAGAAAATAATGTTTTGTTGATTGGGAGTTAATTCATTAAAAGGTGTATTGACACTGAAATCATAATGAGCCGCTACTGATTTTAAGAGTTGAAAATAATAATAACTTTGTTTATCCCAACCTTTGATTGCGCCATTAGCTAAACTTTTATTGGGTTCTCGAACAATACATTCTTGATCAAAAAAAGCCGTAACACCTAATCCATCACATTCTGGGCATGCTCCCATTGGATTATTAAAAGAAAATAAACGGGGTTCTAATTCTGCTAAACTATAACCACAGTGGTTACAGGCAAAACGAGTGGAAAAAATAATATCTTTTTCAGGGGTGGGTGACTCCATAAAACCGACTTTAACAATGCCATTGGTTAATTGAATTGCCGCTTCAAAAGATTCTGCCAAACGTAAGCGAATATCATCCCTGACTTTTAAGCGATCGATAATGACTTCAATGGTGTGTTTTTTACGTAGTTCGAGTAAAGGAGGGTTATCAAGTTCAATAATTTCACCATCGATTCTCGCGCGAATATACCCTTTTCGATGTAACTCCGCTAATAATTCACTATGTGTCCCTTTTCGCTCTTGAATGATAGGAGCGATGATCATAATTTTAGTTAATTCAGGAAAACTTAAAACAGTATCAACCATTTGTGAAATCGTTTGGGCTTGTAAAGTCACTTGATGAGTTGGGCATTTAGGTTCTCCCACTCGAGCAAATAATAATCGTAAATAATCATAAATTTCTGTGACTGTGCCGACAGTGGAACGTGGATTATGAGAAGTAGATTTTTGCTCAATAGATATTGCTGGTGATAAACCTTCAATATGATCTACATCGGGCTTTTCCATCATGGATAAAAATTGACGAGCATAGGCAGATAGCGATTCAACATAACGGCGCTGACCTTCAGCATAAAGGGTATCAAAGGCTAGGGATGATTTTCCAGAACCTGATAAACCCGTGATAATAATTAATTTATCGCGTGGTAAGGATAAATCAATATTTTTTAAATTATGCGTACGCGCACCACGAATTTCTATGTAATCCATATTCGTTATTCCTATCCACTATCTAATTAGTAAGCAAATTTTAAAGGATAAATAAGTTTTATGATAATTCTTTTATTATTTTTTACCTTTAGGTATAAAAATTATTCTCTTTTTGTGTTATTTCTATGACAATGTTTTTTTATAACTTATTGTAAGTGAAGCCTATGACTGAATTAGATAGAATGACCTCCTTTGAAATTAAAGCAACATTATCTGTTGCCGGATTATTTGCTTTGCGTTTATTAGGCTTATTTATGGTGCTGCCTTTATTAAGTCTTTATGCAAAAACCTTAAGTAATGCCACTCCGAATTTAATTGGGATTGCTGTGGGTTGTTATGGTTTAACCCAAGCTTTGTTTCAAATTCCGCTAGGAAATTTATCAGATAGATATAATCGAAAAATAGTGATTGCTGTTGGATTAATTATTTTCATTGCCGGTAGTGTTATTGCTGCTTATGCAGATTCAATTTGGATATTAATTTTAGGCCGTGCGTTACAAGGCGTTGGAGCGGTAGGAAGTTCAACGATTGCATTATTAACTGATTACACACGTGAAAATCAACGAACGAAAGTCATGGCAATTTTTGGGGCATCGATAGGAATTTCATTTATCGTTGCTTTAATGTTAGGACCTATTTTAAATAAATGGTTACGGGTATCCGCTTTATTTGAAATTGCCGCATTTTTTGGCATTTTATGTTTATTAATTTTATATAAGCTGCCACCTATTCAAGTACAACCTATACCACCAAATCATTCTTTTGTTAAACAACTATTCAGGATTTTAAAAAATAAAAAATTAGTAGGACTTAATCTAGGCATTTTTAGTTTGCACTTAGTTTTTACCAGTACCTTTGTTGTCTTACCTTTACTCCTAAATAATCGTTTATCCATGCAACCCGATCAGTTATGGCGTATTTATTTTCCTAGTGTGTTAATGGGTTGTTTATTTATTTTACCTTTACTGCGCCGCTCACAAGCTGAAAAGCCGAACCAAAAAATTAATCAATTTATGTTAGTCGTATTAATGGCATCCTTATTATGGTTATGGAAAATAAATTTAGAAGCCATGGATCTTATTATTGGTCTTAGCTTATTTTTTGCCGCATTTAATTTTTTAGAAGCGAATTTACCTGCGCAAATATCAAAATTAGCTCCTCAGGATAGCCGAGGCACAACCATGGGAATTTATTCTTGTTCTCAATTTTTAGGTATTTTTGTAGGAGGTTTGTTAGGTGGTAATATCTATGGGTATTTTAATCCATCGGTCATTTTTGTTTTTTGTGCTATCCTAACGCTTTTCTGGATTATCATTAATTTTTTTGCGCAGAGGAGTTGAAAAATGGCAAAAGGTATCAACAAAGTCATACTGATTGGGAATTTAGGCGTTGACCCTGAAGTTAGATATATGCCCAGTGGTGGTGCAGCAGCTACAATAAATTTAGCGACGAGTGAAACTTGGAAAGATAAGCAAACGGGAGAAGCCCAAGAACGTACAGAATGGCATCGCGTTGTTTTTTTTAATCGTTTAGCAGAAATTGTGGGTGAATACTTAAAAAAAGGTTCAAAAGTTTACGTCGAAGGTAGTTTACGTACCCGTAAATGGCAAGATAAAAATGGACAAGAACGTTATACAACCGAAATTTTAGCTAATGAAATGCAAATGTTAGATAGCCGTGGCGGAGCTTCGTATGAGGCATCTTCTACGAGTGATAACTCAATGTCACGTTCCCCTTCACAACCCATGCAAGCGCCTTCTCAATCAATGCCAGAGATGCATGATTTTGATGATGATATTCCTTTTTAAACGACATTTGAAATTAAACATAAAGCTCTATACTAAAAAGCCCCTTAAATAGGGGCTTTTTAGTATTACTGGAATTACTATAGCAATTTGCAATAAGTCGCTAACAGTAATAGACTATAGTTATTTGAACAACTAGCAGGGAAGTTATGTCAG
>CBCSKA010000049.1:0-30216 GCA_965140885.1 Legionellaceae bacterium
ATCAACGAAAAAGCAGAATAATATTTAGTGTGGGGTTTTTAAACAGGAAATCTCATTTTTTCGTGCAATTTCCCTGGGGCAAATAGTAGTTTACCTAGGGTTTTTAAGTATTGCTGATAGAAAAAATTATAAATAAAGTTTCGAATGATTTATTAATTATCGGGTGAAAAAATGATAAGACTTTTATGGCTTTCTTTACTCGGTATCTCTACTAATGCCTATAGTATTAATATAAAATTAATATCAGCCATTCAAACTATTGATAAAAATACTACTTTACTAACCATTCTTAGTTTAGTGGCATTTATTATTTGCTTAATTATTTATTTCATACTGAAACGTAAAGTTTTTCAAAATATATCGAATCACGAATTTAAACGCTGGCTAAGTATCAGCTTTATTGCAGCAAAATCTCCCTTTTTTTTACTCCTTTTATCCTATTTTTTATATTTTTTATTAAAACCTTTTTTTTATCCTTTATTAGTAGCAGAAGATAAAAATACAATTGAAATTTATATACAATATTTTTTAAGTTTAATGAAATTAATTTCTTTTTTTTGGTTTACATTTCGTTTTCTTAAACTTATCAGTAGCGAATTAATTAACATTGCTAAAAATTCACAAAGTAAAACTGGCGAAATCATTGCGAACTTTTTAAGCGAGAATTTCAAATATATTGTTTTTTTAGTGACTTTTTATATTTTAATTCCACTATTACCAATAGATAAAATTCTTCAAAATTATTTATTCAAAATCCTACAATTAAGCTTTATTGGTATTCTCGCTTGGTTAGGCTTAGAAATTAATACTATGTTTGAAAAAACCATTTTAGAACACTATAAAATTAGTGATAAAAATAATTTACATGCCCGTAAAATATATACACAAACAAAAGTCATTAAAAAAATCATCACAATTATTATTTTATTTTTTACCTTAGCAGCGACCTTAATGACATTTGAAAATGTGCGTCAATATGGTACGAGTTTATTAGCATCCGCAGGTTTATTAACCGCTATTGTCGGCTTTGCGGCGCAACGTTCATTAGCAAGTATTGTTGCGGGTTTACAGATAGCAATTTCACAACCCATACGTATTGATGATGCCGTCATTGTAGAAAATGAATTTGGTTTTATTGAAGAAATTAGCTTAAGCTATGTAGTTATCCGATTATGGGATAAACGTCGTTTAATATTACCTGTGAATTATTTTATTGAAAAACCCTTTCAAAATTGGACTCGGCATTCGACTGATTTAATTGGTATTATTTTTCTTTATGTTGATTATACTTTACCTATTGATCAATTGCGCCAAGAATTCAAGCGTATATTGAATGAATCCTCTCTTTGGAATGGGGAAACAGCAATTATCCATCTATCAGATTCTAAAGAAAGAACAATGGAATTAAGAATATTGGTTAGTGCAGCAAACGCTGGAAATACCTGGGATTTACGTTGTGAAGTCAGAGAAAAATTAATTACTTTTATTCAAAAACATTATCCTGAAAGTTTACCTAAATTGCGTATCGGCAACCAAACTGCTGAAAATACTGATTTCGAAAAAACCAGTTAATCCTCTATTTAGGATTTTTGGTTTTTTCGCCGAGATTTAAAAAAGTCTTGCATTAATTTAAGACAATCTTGCGCTAAAACACCACCTTGATAAGGCACTTGGTGATTTAACTTAGAGGAATTTAATAAGTTAAATACACTGTCTACTGCGCCAGCTTTTAAATCAAATGCACCAAAAATTAAATTTTTAATTCGTGCTTGAATAATAGCTCCTGCACACATGACACAGGGTTCTAAAGTAACATAAAGCGTGGTATCTATTAATCGATAATTATTTATAAATTCGCCTGCTTTTCTAAGAACCATAATTTCTGCATGCGCTGAAGGATCATGATATTGTATGGGTTGATTCCAACCTTCTGCAATTAACTTTCCTTGCTGTACTAAAACAGCCCCTATAGGAACTTCACCTTCATCCGATGCTCTTTGGGCTAATTTTAAGGCATGCCTTATCCAAAATTCATGTTCTTCGTTATTCACTTGAATCATTTCCTTAAATTTGTTTACATTACTCTAAATTAAATATTGTGTTTTAATGCGTTATTATAAGCTATTTTGACGTATTCCTAATCATTCATTTCTCAAATTAGACATTTTAATTATGCAAACAGTACCAGAAAAAGTTTTTACTATATCGCAACTTAATCAAGCGGCTAGAATTTTATTAGAAGACAATTTCCCCCAAATATGGGTTGAAGGCGAAATTTCTAATTTAGCAAAGCCCACCTCAGGGCATATCTATTTTTCACTAAAAGATAACCAAGCACAAATACGGTGTGCCATGTTTGCTATGCGTTGCCGTTCACTTACTTTTTCTCTTCAAAATGGGCAACATGTTATCGTCAAAGGAAAATTAAGTTTGTATGAAGGACGGGGTGATTACCAATTAATTGTTGAAACCATAGAAGAAGTGGGTAGTGGTGCTTTGCAAAGAGCTTATGAAGCTTTAAAACAATGCTTAGCCTTAGAAGGGTTATTCGATCAAACTTATAAAAAAAACATTCCCCGTATACCTAAAGCTATTGGCATTATTACTTCACCCACCGGTGCTGCAATACGAGATATTTTATCAGTATTAAAAAGACGATTTGCCTTAATTCCTATTTATATCTATCCAACGCAAGTTCAAGGACAATTAGCTGCAGAACAAATTGTCAACGCTATCCGTATAGCGAATGAACAAGCTATTTGTGATGTATTAATTATTGCGCGTGGAGGGGGTTCTATTGAAGATTTATGGCCATTTAATGAAGAAATAGTTGCACGTAGTATTTTTGCAAGCCAGATACCCATTGTTAGTGGTATTGGTCATGAAATCGATTTTACCATTGCAGATTTTGTTGCTGATCAACGCGCCCCTACTCCATCCGCAGCAGCCGAATTATGTAGTCTAGACAAACAAGAACAATTATTATCATTAACCCGCATTAAACAATTTTTGCAACAACAATTACAGGTAATGCTTAATCGATATCGAGAAAATCTTCTTTGGTTAAGTAAACGCGTACAACATCCAGGACAACGGTTACAAGAACAAAGCCAACGTTTAGATGAAACAGAACAACGCTTATTCAGAGCAAATTATCAAAAATTTCAACAAGTTAATCATGCTGCTACTACATTACATACTCAGTTAGAAAAATATATTCCATCGATTAAAATTGAAAATTTAAAAATAGAATTAAAATCACTAGAACAACGGTTACATCAAATTATAGAGTATCAATTCAATCAAGAAAAAATGAAGCTTTCACATTTTAGCCATAACTTAGCAATGGTTAATCCACTAGCGACTTTATCACGAGGTTATGCCATTGCTCGCACAGTAAAAACAAAAGAAATAATTACGCATATTGAGCAAATTGCATTGCAAGAAACTATTTCTATTCAATTATGTGATGGTCAATTAATTTGTATAGTAAATGAAAAAAATACAAATATTTAACCATTAAGTCAAAACGTAATACGTAATCATAATGAATTAAATTATACATGCTTAAAATTTTATTTCAGGCTTTAAACAATAGCCTTATAGTGTTAGAGGCCCCTACTCTTTTGTATATGCTTGATAAAACAATAGTGATTTATAATCAAATGACTTGTTAATGTATTTGAAAACATTTTTATTAGTAGGGTTCAAAAAAACATGTTTTAAAACGGGTATTTTGTAACCTCTGCAAATAAATATAAACCCATAATATCTCTAGCTTTCCCTAATAGGAAAATAATAGGTTTTTTGCTAATTTTAGAAAGCATTTTGATACACAGAGCAAAAATATTTATTGAGCTATTAATATTAAGGAAACAAAAACTATGTTAGTTAATACTATGAGCCTTGGAGAAATTGTAACGCCGAATATTAAAAATGCTTTATCTGCTGTTGAAGAAATGATTAAACAGCATAATGAAAATATAACAAAAGAGGAAGTAACAAAAAAAACGCATTTGCTTTTAAAAGAATTAATGCCCCTTATTAATGATTTTAAGCAAGGAAAAATAGAAGAAGATTCTTTTGATAGTAAATTCATTGAAACGTTTAAAAACCAAACTCAAATTGAACTTTCAATTGAGCAATTAAATGCTATTTGGAATAGCATAAATCCAACCTATGATAAGTATAAGATAGCGTTAGAACAAGCGATAGAATTTAATAAAACCGGAAATAAACTGATTTTTATTACTTATTCTAATCAAAAAGATATCAACTTTTTCAAAAATCAATTAATGCAGAATCATATTGAGTATAAAGTAAAAAAAGTAACAGAAGTAACAGAAGTAACAGAAGAACAAGGAAATTCAATCGAAGTGTTAACTGAAATCGATGGAATTGAAATTTTTTCAACACATACGCAAAAAACCAATAAAGCAAATTTACTGGAAGAAATATTTAACGATTTAAGAAACAGATATCCAAATACTGATCTACATTTAGTCCATATCCAAAGTGAACGTAAAACTGATATCGCTGAATTAGATAATGATGATAAATTAGTGAGAAATTCCGTTGAAAATAAATGCAGCCAATTAAATATTGAAGTTCTACATTGGGATAGAAGTGAGAGTAATTTCAAAACTATACTTAATACTACTGCTTCTAAAAGATCAACTAAAGAATCAACTGAAGAATCGACAACCCAACGTTTTAGCATGTAAGCTTTTTTTCTTAAATAACGCTTATCAAATAAAAATATTTTTACTATCAAAAGTCCGATATAAAAGAATAAACCACCACATAAATCTAATTAAGTATTTTATGCAAAAAAATTGAAACTTATTGCAAACAAGGTAATGACAATACAGTGAAGTTACTCTTGAAATGGGAAAAAAAGCTTAGGCAAGCAACTATATCTAATTCATTTGAAACATTTATATTTAGGGTTACGCTAGCTAAGCGCCTTCTCAATAAATTTTACATTTTTGAAATCATTTATTTTTAAGCTAAGTTTATCTCGTTTTACATTGAAAATAGTTTTGAATATCAATCAGGCTTATCCTTTAAAATGTAAATAACATTGACAGGGTTTTCAAGCTAACCTACTTGTAATGAGTATCACTTTCCTTGTGATGCACTACTTACCCTGTCAATGTAAATTAACTATACCATAAACAATCACCGAAAGTTTCTACAAAAATGCTCTCTTTTTTGTAGGATTTTATAGATTATAAAATAAAAGTTAAACTTTAATTGATAAAAGATTCTTATAAAATTCTACAATCTTAATTACATCATCAGAAAAAGGATAAAAGAAATCATTTTCCCATCATAAGAAATTTTTTATCCATCCCTTGAAATAATGAAAGATGTCCTTATTAAGTAACTAACAATTACTAAACGCTGAGGTAAAATATGCGAATGGATAAATTAACCAGTAATTTTCAATCTGCATTAAGTGATGCCCAATCTCTTGCCATAGGAAAAGATCATAATTTTATTGAACCTTTACATGTAATGAAAGCCTTTCTTGAGCAAGCACAAGGAAGTATTCCTCATTTATTAACCTTAGCTAAAATTGATAAAGAACAAGCTCAGAAACTTTTAACAGAGGCAATTAACCAATTACCTTCTGTTCAAGGGGTACCCGGAGAAATACATATCTCTAATGAATTAAATCGCTTATTAAATATTACGGATAAATTAGCGCAAACACGAAAAGATGAATTCATTTCCTGTGAACTTTTTGTATTAGCCGCTATCAATGATAAAGGAAAGCTAGGCGATATTTTACGTCAATCTGGTGGAACAGAAGCTAAAATAGAACAAGCTATTCAAAATATTCGCGGGGGTCAACAAGTTAATGGTCCTAATGCTGAAACCTTACGAAATACATTAGAAAAATACACTATTGATTTAACCAAGCGCGCGGTTGAAGGAAAAATTGATCCAGTGATAGGCCGAGATGATGAAATTCGACGTACTATTCAAGTTTTGCAACGCCGTACTAAAAATAATCCCGTTCTGATCGGAGAACCAGGTGTAGGTAAAACAGCGATTGTTGAAGGTTTAGCGCAGCGTATCATTAATGGTGAAGTACCTGAAGGCATAAAAGGTAAACGTTTGCTGTCACTGGATATGGGAGCACTGATTGCTGGCGCAAAATACCGAGGAGAATTTGAAGAACGCTTAAAAGCAGTTTTAAATGATTTAGCCAAGCAAGAAGGACAAATAATCCTTTTTATCGATGAACTTCATACCCTAGTTGGCGCCGGTAAAGCAGAAGGTGCAATAGATGCAGCCAATATGTTAAAACCTGCACTCGCACGTGGTGAATTACATTGTGTTGGAGCTACTACCTTAGATGAATATCGTAAATATATAGAAAAAGATGCTGCCTTAGAACGACGTTTTCAAAAAGTATTAGTTGATGAACCTAGTGTTGAAGATACTATCGCTATCTTACGAGGTTTAAAAGAACGCTATGAAATTCATCATGGTGTTGATATTACCGATCCAGCTATTGTCGCTGCTGCAACCCTCTCTCACCGCTACATTACTGATCGGAATTTACCAGACAAAGCGATTGATTTAATTGATGAAGCAGCTAGTCATATTCGTATGGAAATTGATTCGAAACCAGAAGAAATGGATCGCTTGGATAGAAAATTAATTCAACTTAAAATTGAACGGGAAGCCTTAAAAAAAGAAACGGATGAAGCTTCTAAAAAACGCCTAGATAAATTGGAAAAAGATATTGATACTTTAGAGAAAGAGTATGCGGATTTAGAAGAAATTTGGAAAGCAGAAAAAGCCGCATTACAAAGTAACCAACAAATTAAAACAGAGTTAGAAAAAGCAAAGCTTGAACTTGAAACTGCCCGCCGTTCCGGTGACTTAGCCAAAATGTCAGAATTACAATATGGCTTAATACCTGAATTAGAAAAACAATTAGCAAATTCACTCAATGTAAAATTAGAAGAAAGTAAGCTATTAAGAAATCGGGTAACAGAAGAAGAGATTGCCGAAGTTGTTTCCAAATGGACACATATTCCTGTCGCTAAAATGCTAGAGGGTGAAAAAGAAAAATTATTACAGATGGACGAATTCATTCATCAACGTGTGATTGGACAAATAGAAGCCGTTGATGCCGTAGCTAATGCGATACGTCGTTCTCGAGCAGGTTTATCGGATCCTCGAAGACCTATAGGCTCTTTTTTATTTTTAGGCCCTACTGGTGTAGGAAAAACCGAATTATGTAAAACACTCGCTGAATTCTTATTTGATACTGATGATGCCATGATTCGTATTGATATGTCTGAATTTATGGAAAAGCATTCTGTTGCACGTTTAATTGGGGCCCCTCCAGGTTATGTAGGCTATGAAGAAGGTGGATATTTAACAGAATCAGTTAGAAGAAAACCTTATTCATTAATTTTATTGGATGAAGTTGAAAAAGCTCACCCTGATGTTTTCAATATTTTACTTCAAGTATTAGATGATGGAAGATTAACCGATGGTCATGGTCGAACCGTTGATTTTCGAAATACTGTCATTGTAATGACTTCAAATTTGGGTTCCCATTTTATTTATGAAATGGCAGAAGAAAATGATTACGCTGCCATGAAAAATAAAGTTATGGAAGTCGTAAGCCAGCATTTTCGCCCTGAATTTATTAACCGTATTGATGAAATGGTTGTATTTCATCCTCTTGAAAAACAACAAATACGTGCCATCGCTCAACTGCAAATTATATTGTTAGAACAACGGTTGAAAGATAAAAATTTTATTTTGAAAATGAGTGATAAAGCGCTCGATTATTTAGGAGAAATAGGATTTTATCCTGTTTATGGCGCTAGACCTTTAAAGCGAGCTATACAATCAGAATTAGAAAATTACCTAGCACAAGATTTACTCAAAGGAAAATATATTCCCGGTGATACCATTATTGTCGATAAAAATGAAAAAGGATTATTTTTTACTAAAAAAGAATAAATATATTATTCGGAATTAACTACATAAAATGTTTTTTCGAATTAAGCAAAAAAAACAATAAACATGTTCAAGTTCAAACCTGATCTGACAGTTGCCATTTTTTCAGAAGTTTCTGTCAGGTCATTTTATATTACTCCCAAAATTTGGACGACTTAAGCGAAACATAAAAATAGGTTAAATTATCACTTTTGGAGGCAAAGTAATGAGCACGAAAAAACCTATTTTGACTTTGTGGTAATCATTTACTGTTTTCGGGTGTAAATAGATTACCCGTATAATGTATAAGCAACAATGATAAAAGTTATCCATCCGATAGCATTATTCAAACAGTAAACAAACCAAGCTTGTCGGAATGATTGCAACTGCTAGGCTGAAATCAACCAGCCTGATAAGGACTTAAGCAGTCCGAGGGGAAACTCGCTCGCACCATTATTCAGAGGGCAGCTCCTCAGCAATGAGAGGTGGCTACTTGACGATACCTTTACCTGTTGGTTGATTAGTTTTTTACTGGCAAGGATAATTATCACTCAACATAAGTGGCGCTATTTTTTTCAACTATTGCACCTAAATAACAGTCGCGTAGTGTTACAAAAGCATAGCGGATTGAACTGTATTTTCTTTCAAGATTATTTCTGGTAATCTTCTTTTTTTCTAGCCAAAAGCGGAGCAATCATGCCAAAAATAACTTTTCCTCACGATTTTTTATGTCCGATTACTCTTCAATTAATGAAAAATCCAGTTGCCACCCAAGACGGTCAAATCTATGAACATGACGCTATACAGAAATAGCTTTTAGATAAAGATACAAGTCCATTGACGGGAAAAATCCTCCCCTCGAAAACGCTAACGGTTATTCCTTTCGTAAAAAACCAGATTGAGAAATTCGTAAGCGAAAAACAGATATGCTCTTACGAAGCGTTTTTAGCCGCAGCTGAAAAAGGAGATATAACCGCATTCGAACAGCTTTCGTATACGGATGACCACTTGGAAGCAAAAGACAACGAGGGCTTTACAGCACTGCATCTTGCCGCAGGCTACGGCCTTGCCGCATACCAAGGACATGAAGCTATCGTAGCGCAACTGGTAAACCTGGGCGCGGACAAAGAGGCGAAAGACAAGTATGGCCGGACAGCGTTGAATTTTGCTGCAGCCAACGGCGATGTACCTACCGTAGCGCAACTGGTGAACCTGGGCGCAGAGACAGAGGCGAAAGACAACGAGGGCGCTACAGCACTGCATCTTGCCGCAATCAAAGGCCATGAAGCTACCGTAACACAACTGGTAAACCTGGGCGCAGACAAAGAGGCGAAAAACAATAATGGCAACACACCGTTGCATCTTGCCGCAATACAAGGCCATGCACCTACCATAGTGCAGCTGGTGCAATATGGTGCCAGCCTCAAAATAGAAAATGAAAAAAAGCAGACGCCACTGGACGTTGCAAAGGATGACAAAACAAGAAAGTTAATGCAGGAACAACACCTTCTTTACAAACAACAGGGAAAAGAAGAAGTTAGCCGCCTGAGACAAATAGTAGAAATGCAACAACAAGAGATAGAAGCACTAAAATCAACATTGAGCAAGATAATGGAACATCTCAACTTAAACAATGAGAATGTTGCATCCACCCCCTTTTCGTATGGACTATTCAATAAAAAAATGGAGTAATTAAACGCTATCTAGCAAACAATAGTTAATTAAAGCGTGATTATTAAAATGTATCGCCATTTAATGCATACCCTGGATAGGTAATTCCTTACAGGATAGCAATAAATGGTGCTTCGTTGAGAGTGACTACTTTTATTTTCAGAGACTTTTTGTTACTCTGAAGCATATTTTTCAATTACTTTAATATACAAGGATATCATTATGTCAAAACCTGATTTCAATTTAAATGACATTATGTCACAAGCAAAAAAATTACAAGATTCAATGATGAAGGCACAACAAGATTTAAAAGAAAAAAAAGTTATTGGCAAGGCAGGATTAGATCCTGATGTCGTTATTGCTGAAAAAGAAGGAATACAGTTAAAAAAAATTAGTATTTCTGATAGTTTACTTAGCTTAGAAAATAAAGAAATTTTAGAAGATATGATTGTTGCAGCCGTCAATGATGCAACCCATAATTTTGAAACTATATCACGTGATGTTATGTCGAAATTAACGGCGAATATGGGTTTACCTCCCGATTTTAAAATAGATGGTTAATAATAGTTGATTAATAATGTCGCGTGTAAATTATAGCCCTCTTATCGATCATTTAATTGAATCACTGCGTTGTCTTCCCGGTGTGGGTCCTAAATCTGCTCAACGTATGGCGTTTTATTTATTAGAACGCCATCGCGAAAGTGGCTTAAAGCTTGCCCATGCGATAGAGCAAGCTATGCGTCAAGTGGGCCATTGTAAAAATTGCCGAACATTTTCTGAAACAGAAATATGTTCTTTATGTGCAAATAACAAGCGAAATCAACTTTTACTTTGTATAGTTGAAACGCCTGCCGATGTCTTCGCGATTGAACAAACAGGTGGATATAATGGTTTATATTTTGTTTTAAGAGGTCGTTTATCACCTATTGATGGAATAGGACCCGAAGAATTGGGAATTGATCAATTGCTAAAACGTCTTTTAGAAGTTAACCCTCAAGAAGTCATTTTAGCGACTAATTCCACGGTGGAAGGTGAAGCTACTGCACATTATCTCTACAGTATCATGAAAGAACACGGTATCACTGTTACCCGAATTGCGCATGGTGTCCCCATGGGGGGTGAATTAGAATATGTAGACAGTGGCACATTGTCGCGCGCAATTTCAGGCCGTATCCCTGTTGAGTAAATGTGTATGCAATTAACTTCTTTTACTTTACGAAAAAGTACCAAAGCCAAATATATTCATATTAAAGTTTCTCGCCATAAAGGCTTAGAAATAATTATTCCGACATTTGCCAAAATAAAGAATATTTCCCAATTAATTGATAAAAATCGTAATTGGATAGAAAAAAAAATCCGTGAATATGAATTAACTGATGTAGAAGAAGTATACCCACAAGAAATTATATTACATGCGATTGAACAATCTTGGAATATACATTTTGAAGAGTATGATTCTACAATAAAATTATTAGAAAGGAATAATCAGCTTACTCTACAAGGTACAGGAAATTATAAAATATTATTAAAACAATGGCTTAAAGAAAAAGCGCAACAATTTTTACTTCCTTTATTAAAAGAAATAAGTGAAGATATTGGCTTATCTTATAATCGAGCGACTATTCGTTTGCAATCAACTCGTTGGGGAAGTTGCTCAAAAAATAAAAATATACATTTAAATGCGAAATTATTATTTTTACCCCTACCCCTTATTAAACATATTATTATCCATGAACTTTGCCATACGATACAATTTAATCATTCTCCCGCTTTCTGGCATTTAGTCAGTCAATTTGAGCCTGATTATCAAATGAAACGTTTGGCATTAAGAAAAGCTAATTTTTATATTCCAAATTGGATAGAGAGGTAACACTTTTGCTAAAACATTTTTATAAAAATACGTGGTTCAAAGATATTCTTCTATTGATTTTTAGTTTAGCTATTCTCTTTGGTTCTTTTTTAGGGTCTCGCCCACTCAGCGTGCCTGATGAAGCAAGATACTCAGAAATTCCCCGTGAAATGATTGAATTATCAGATTATATTACGCCACATCTTAATTACATAAAATATTTTGAAAAACCTCCCTTAATATATTGGTTACAAGCAGCCTCAATTAAAACATTCGGTGATAGTGAATGGGCTTTACGATTACCTACAGCCCTTTTAGGATTACTGGGTTGTATTTTAACTTATGTTGCTGGCCGCTTTCTTTATGATAGAAAAACGGGAATATTATCCTGCTTTGTTTTAGCAACTAGTCTATTATATTTTTCTATGGCGCATTTAATTACCCTTGATATGGCAGTTAGTGTGTTTTTAACAGGTTCTTTATTTTCATTTATTGTGGGGATACAACAAGAAAAAAAATCTATAAAGCGAATTTTGCTTTGGTGTTGTTATATTTTTGCCGCGTTAAGTTTTTCAACCAAAGGATTAATTGGCATCATTTTACCTGGGCTTGTTATTTTTTCTTGGTTTTTAATAATCGGACAATGGAAGTTATTAAAAGAATGTGAATTGATTACAGGAAGCTTTCTTTTTTTAATCATTGCATTACCTTGGTATTACTTAGTACAAACGATTAATCCTGAATTTTTTCATTTTTTCTTTATTGATCAACATTTTTCACGTTATTTAACATTAAGTGCGGGGCGTTTTCAGCCAAATTGGTTTTTTATTCCTATTTTACTGATTGGTTTTTTCCCTTGGGTCGTATTTTTATTTCAAGCCATTAAACACCAATTACCCACTTCTTGGAAAAATCGAGTTTTTTTTAAAACTGAATTTTTTTTATTATCATGGATAATTCTTATCTTTAGTTTTTTTTCAATATCCAAATCCAAATTAATTCCCTATATATTACCTGTTTTTCCTCCACTGGCATTAATAACAGGACAATATTTAAAGCAAGCGTGGGATAATAAAGTATCTCTTAAAGGGTTAAGGATAAGCTTTATATTATTACCTATTGCTGGATGCTTATTAAGCACAACCTTAATTACCCTACCCTATTACCAAACACTTGCAGAACCAACAACAGCCATTATTTATTTAAAATTAATGTCAGCGATACTCTTATTCAGTACCCTTATAAGTACTTTTATTTTCTTTCGCAAACAATTTAAATATGCATTGGTTATTTTATTTATTGCTAGCATGCTAGAATTTATCATTTTTATTATTGCTGTACCCTATATTGATAAACGCTCGATAAAACCATTAGCAGAAAAGCTTTATACTATGGCAAAGTCCACTGATGTTATTGCCAGCTACGGTATTTATTTTCAAGATTTACCTTTTTATTTAAAACGAAAAGTCATGATTGTGGAATGGCAAAATGAATTGAGTTTTGGCATGAAACATCAAGCACAAAATTGGATGTTGACAACACCTGAATTTATAAAAGATTGGCAACAACATAAAATTCAATATATGGTTATTCCTAAAAATTTATATATTCATTTACAACGTTTCAATAAACTTAATGGGTATATTATTGGAGAAACAATCGATAATTTATTGGTAAAAAATCAATGACAACATTTTCTTTAATTTTATTAGCCGTATGTATTAATACTGCAGCACAAATTTTATTAAAACAAGGCATGAACCATATTGGTTTTTTCGCTTTTTCATTAGCGAATTGGTTTCATATTCTCACTAAAATTATATTTAACCCTTTTATTTTAGCTGGATTAAGTTGCTATGTAGGAAGTGTATTTATTTGGTTATTAGTACTTTCAAGAGTTCCTGTGAGTTATGCTTATCCCATGACAAGTTTAGGTTATATAACAACGGCGGTTATTGCAGTACTTTTATTTAATGAAACATTAACATTAACTCGTGTCATGGGAATTCTTATTATAATTTTAGGCGTTTATTTGATTTCTAAAAAATAAGTTTTTTGACTAAAGCTTATAATGCCTATTTTTTAAAATAGTGGTTATGAATATAAGGAAATTCATCTTTTACCTCTTTCTTTTTATCCAGTTTACGGGCATTAAAAAAAGACAATGAATTATGAGATAGAGTTGAAAATGGATTTTTCGGTAATTTAGCTGATAGTGATAAAGCTGAATCGGTTATAATGTTATTTTTATTTTCTTCTTTTTTACTACCCTTTTCTTCTTCCGCTTTATCATTAATTTCTTGCAAATAAGGCGGATCGTCTTGTGGATAATTTGATGCATCTACTTCATTTAACCCTAAGCAAGTAATGGGTAATAAGAGTAAACACATAATTGCTTTTCGACAAAATTGACCTAAACGTGTTAAAAAATGTTTGAATTTACTCCAATTGGATTGCGTTGAAGGTTGGCTTAAACTTTGATCAGACTTTGTGTACGAAGAAGTACTCAAAGTATTTTCTTCACTAAATTCATGCTCAGCTTCAGCTAAACAACTTGGTAATGTTAATCCAGTAAGATGAGTATTGATATAATCTTTTTCCCATGCTTTATCTGTATTTTTTTCATATTTAATATGAGCGTAATCTAGGTAGGATGTTGTAAGAAATGAAAGGATTTTATCAGTAACTTTAAACGATAAGTTATTTTGTGTAACAATATAGTTTGCGAAAACTAAAAGATAACTTAATTTAGGAAAAAATTTTATTGTATGATTTTCACTCGCTGATTTGACTTGTTCTATGACAAAAGTTGATAATTCCTTTAAATTTTTTTCCGAAGAATCTTGATAACACTTATTAAATTTTTCTATAAATTCTTTAATAAAACCTAATTCATCATAATTTTGTATAATAAGTTTTCGAATATTGTCTATGCTTTCTGTCGAAGTTACTATACCTATGTTTGATAATCTATTAATGAATTTACTAATATTATCAGTGGTACATGTATGGTCTACTTTTGAATAATTTTTACCAAACACATAAGCATCTGCAAAAAAAACTTCACTAACTTCCGGTTTAACTTGAGGTGTAATGGGCGGAATACCAGAATTAGCGCCAAATGAAAGAAAATCTTTTGTATAAGTATCGTTAAAGAAATCATTACTCACTTTTTCGATAAAATTATTAAATGTTTCGGGAGAAGTTTTTAATTTATTTTTATTATTTTCGCAAGTAAAAGATAATTCCCTACTGTATAAACCAGTTTTTGTGGAACCAATATAATCAATACAAAAGTGGTAAGCATTATTGGTTAACGCATCACTAATTATGCTAGAAATAGATTTTGTATGCTTTTTATTGTCATTTTTTGGTTGATATTGTTCCCAAATTTTAAAGCGTGTTAAAAAATTAATGGGATTTTCTTCATTCATAATAGTCGTATCTTTTAAAAATTCGTTAACACTTGTTGAATGCAGTAGCATGATAAACACCTTATCTCTGATTATTATTTTTTACATTTTATAGCTTATCTTCATTGCATTATGCGGCTTCTAATCCTAAATTCAGGTAAATATTAGCATATTTTTAAATAATGTAAAAATAGAAATAATGCTTGAGTTTTAAATGTTTCATCAGATATCCTTCTTTTTTACTTAATTTACCAATGAGGCTATCATGTCTAACACGTTTTTACCTTTTTCAAAACCTTGTATCAGTCAAGAAGCTATTAATGAAGTTATTGATTGCCTGAAATCAGGTTGGTTAACGACAGGACCACGGGTTAAATTATTTGAAGAAAAATTATCTCATTATTTGCAAGCACCGCATACTCTCGCTCTCATTTCTGCGACTGCTGGCTTACATTTAGCCTTAACTGCATTGAATTTACAACCGGGCGATGAAGTTATTACGACGCCTCTTACCTTTGTAGCAAGTTTAAATACCATTGTTATAGCGGGAGGAAAACCTGTATTAATTGATGTAGACCCACATACTTATAATATAGATGTCAATCTTTTAGAAGCTGCGATTACACCTCGCACGCGCGCTATTTTACCCGTTCATTTTACAGGACAAGCAGTTGATTTAGATCCCATTTATCAATTAGCGGATAAATATGGTTTACGGGTTATTGAAGATGCCGCGCAAGCCATTGGCACTCAATATAAAGGTAAATTAATTGGTAGTTTTGGTGATACACAAGTTTTTAGTTTTCATCCTAATAAAGTGATGACTACGGGTGAAGGTGGCTGTGTGACTACCCGTGATGCTGCACTTGCTAAAATGATAAATTTACTTCGCTTTCATGGTATCGATAGAGAAGCTTGGAATCGGAATGCAAAAGAAGGTAGCCAAGTTTATGATGTCGTAGCACCTGGTTATAAATATAATATGATGGATATGCAAGCTGCTTTAGGAATTCATCAATTAAATGATTTAGAAAGTTTTATTGAAAAAAGAACCCTGTTAGCACAACGATATTTGAATGCTTTTAAAGATTGGCCTGAGTTAACGTTACCGGGTATTGCTAATTTTGAACAACGACATAGTTGGTATATATTCTGCCCTTTAATTAATGAAACGTTTGCTAATATGAATCGTGATACTTTTATAGAAAAAATGAAAGAAGAAAACATAGGTGTAGGATTACATTATATCCCTGCCCATTTATATACTTTTTATCAAGATAAATATGGTTATAAAGCAGGTGATTTTCCTCATGCAGAAAATATTGGTCAAAAAATATGTAGTTTACCTTTATTTCCACAAATGACATTCAATGAACAAGACAGAGTTATTGAAACTATGGGAAAAATATTAAAAAGGTAATAAATAATAAAATCTTCCCTGATTTTTCTATAATAAACAGGGAAGATTTTATTTAAAATTTAAAAACCCTTTGAAAAATAGTAGAGCTTGTATTTTGTGTTTCTCTCTTTTGTAAACATTCAAGTTTGTCTTGCTTTACCCTATTTTTTATTTGAATTTTTTTTACGGTTTCTTTTTCTACTTTTTTTTTCATATCATTAAAAGTAGATAGTAAGGTTTCTATATATTCATCGACTAAATCAATAATTTTTGGATGCTGTAGTAAAAAAACTTTTAGATTTAATTTCTCATCAATAGAGTTTATTTTTTTATCATTAAAATATCTGGTTAATTTATATTTGAACATAGAAAATGATTTTTTTGTTAACAATGATTCTTGTGTGTCACTTAAAATATTAGTAGATTTTAAAATTTCTTTCAAAAGACTTTGAAAATTATTTATTGATGAAAAATAAGCAAAAATAAGTTCTACTTTTTTCTTATAAATTGCGACATAGATATTATTTATATTTTCTTTAATTTCATCAAAATAAATTTCATCTTTTAAGAAATGATCAAAATTACTTTTTATTTTTCTTATTTCTTTTAATACAATTAATGCTGTACTCTGGCTGACAAAGACATAATTTAAAATATGATTAATTTCATCAACTTTGTTTTGAATTTCTGAGATTGATTTATGATTTATGTCTAAATCAAGGATACAGTTGGGACTATCTAAAAAACTATTTTCTGTCTGTTTTCGCCCATTAAAAAAATATAATTTATCACTTTCTGGTGTTGCACTAAAACTACTTGAAATGGGACTCAATGTATCTAAAAAAATGGGGGTTGATTGAGTGGCAGAGACATAAGTGCGATCAGTTCGTGTTTGTGTACTATGATTGAAAGTTGAGCTACTCGTATCGCAGTTTGTTGATTTACGGGTTACAGGAGTAATAATTGTGGTTTCAGTGCTTGTAACCGAGTTACTAGAATTTATTGCTATTTTTTTATTCTTTTCAGGTGTTTTTAAATTTTTATCTAAACTTGATTCTGCACTATTCCTATTTTCTGTATTTTCTGCTTTTTCACGTATTTCAGTGAGTAAAGTCGTATTAAAATAATTATATGGAATTTTATACTTACTTAAATCTACCTTTTCCTGTTCGCTGCTTTGACGAAAGCTCTTACTTAATCTAGAAAAAGATTGTCTAAAGCTTTTTCTAGCGGATTCTATACTATGTCTTGCAATAGCGACTATGGGTGATTCTACGGTAATTTTTTTCTTTTTTAAGCTACTTATTCTTTCAGAAAGGAGTAAATTATCATTTTGTTTTTCATTCAATAATTGATGATTATCTTCATATAGATATTTAATAATAAATTCTTCAGTAAATAAAAATTTCAAAAATATAGATTCTTGTTCATTGAAATCAATTATTATTTTTCCATTATCTTTTAATTTAAATTTCAATTGTGTATTGTTTGAATTTTTTTCAGATACTGATATTTTTTGTGATGAAAAAAAATCACTGTCAAAACTTAAATCTAAATTTTCATTAGTTTTTTCTGTTAAGAGAGATAATTTATCTTTTGTACTAGAAAATTGATATTCCTTCTGGGAATAAACCATTTCTGAATAAGTTTTTAACTTTTCAGGATCGAAATAAACTATTATTTCTTTAGTCTTATCATTAAAATGATCATTATAAGTAAATAAATCTTGTTTAAATGAAGAAAGAAATTCCAAATAATTTATTAAATCTTCTTTACGATTTATTTCTCCCATCAATGTATATTCTTGATTATTATTTTTAGAAGTGATTTGCCAAAGCTTTCTTTTTCCTTTTTCTATACGTAAATGTTTTAATTTAACTGAACCATCAGGAGAATAAAGAAAACTTTCTGAAGTTAATTTTTCTATATTATCGATTAAATTTAATAAAGAAGGAGTTAAATTTATACGTGATTGAAATTTTTTTAACATTTTTTTTCTATTACTAATATAATTTTTTTTATTTTCTTTTAGTTTAATTGCATAATATTTTATATAGTTAGAATTATCGTTAAATTTATTTATATATTTATCAAAAACCAATAAATCAGAATCTTTATTAATATTTTTTAACGTTTGGGTAAACTCTTTTCCATATTCATTTAGTATATCAATAGAAGGTTCTATACCATGACATAATTTATTGAGTATATGTATTCCCTTCATTTTTTCACTTAAAAGATTATCGTATAAAATTGAAAAGTTTTTAAATGGCGATAATCTCGGAAGATTAATTGAAAAATCATCTTCAAAAGAAGCAATTAAGGGATTTACACCTCTTAAGGATTGCCCCATATCAATGTAAAATAATTCATAGCTATTAAAATCATCCTGCTTTTCTTTGAGCTTACTTATTTTAAGTTTATTATCCCCTTTTGAGCCAATACAATCTGGATCTGCTAAGATAATAAATAAGGCAATATGCTCACCCAATTCAGGGATGGAATTATCTGATTTATACTCAATGGTAGGATCTGTATTCCAAGCTAAATAATTACCATATCGATAATTACCACCTGTGATAATAATTTGTTCAGGTTTTGTTAATGGTTCAACATTATTTTCCCATTTAGCAATAGTCATTATCTTAAGTTTATTATTGGGATAAGTACCGAAACATAATGATTGTTCATGGGTTTTTACACCCCACTGACTTGCAATTTCTGTTGCTAAAACTTCACGAATAGCATTTAAATTTTCTTGATTTCGTGTTCTTGTTTGTTGTCGAATTAAACTAAATATTTTTACATAAGCTTCTTTAATATTAGGATTTTTAAATTTTTGTGCCGTATTAGTTTTACGTATTCGATAGTGAGGAACAGTAACCCCATCTTTATTATTGAGATCAGCGTAATCTTGCTTAGTTAAATATTTTGTAGGTTTAATATCTTGATAAAATTTGAGTGTAAGAAAAGAAGCAATCGATTGAGAATTCATTATTTGATTTACAAATTCTTCGAGCTCATTATCTGTTATCTTATTGATATAATTGATAAATTTTTCTTCAATATTTTCATCATTTTGTTTCAAAATAATTATTTTTTTATTTGAAGTAAAAATTTCAATAATTTCTTCTTTGAGTTTGGAATCATTGATATCTTTAGACGCTAAAATTTTGATAATATGCGTTTTAATATAAAGCCAAAATGCACTATCATATTTTAAAATGATACTGCCTGGTTCAATACCCGATGGTTTATCTTCTAAATAAATAAAACCAAAATCGCGTTCTTCAGAAACAGGACAAACAATTTTTCCTGGATAAAAGCCAGCATAGCTGTTTGTTACTTCATCATAAAGTATAGGTCTAGGAATAAATTGAAGAGAAAGACCTTCTAAACCTCGCATAATATTTCCACCTTGAATTATATTCTAATTATTTATTTATTTAATAATGGGTTTTGGCAAAAAATAATATAAAAAAATAAGAAATTAAGCTTACAAAAGCACTTATTCTATATAGAACGTGTGATAAAAATTAATCCTATCTTAAAAAATAATTTCTTATTACTCCTATTGCTGGATCGCTAAATGACCCGAACGTCCTGGAATAGAACCTTGAATTAAATGACAAACAGGAATAGATATAGAATTAGCTAATACATTATTAGCAATAGTTGCTAATGTGCAAAATTGTATCCCTTCTTTTTTTGCTTGCGTTAAAAATTCACGGAACCAATTGATTTGCGACATACCCTCAATTTCAGCATGTGTAGTAAAAACATTAAGTGCTGATGTTTTCAAAAGCTGTAAATAGTAACTTGTCAATTTATTGACTGGGTATTCAGGTAACCCTAATAATTCATCCAGTGTGGGTAAAGTAGTGGGTATTTGTAATGTTTTAAACATTTGATTTTTTATTTTAGGATAAAAAGGATACTCCCCTCTTGTATCACTTCCATAAAGTAAATTCGCTTTATCATAGGCGAATAAACTTTTAGTATTTGCTTGCCAACCAGGTGCACCTGCTCCTTGCGGAATTTCATTAAAAATACGGTAATATTCATTACACGCATTTTCAAATTCAGTATAGACTTGTTTATCCGTCATATTATGAATATTATCTTGCCAATAAGTATGATCATAACAATGTATTCCTGTTTCATGTCCTTTTTCTTTAACTAAACGCATTATAGTCGCATGGCGTTTACCAATGTGAGGACCAGGCCACAAAATACCATTTAATAAAGTGCGTATACCGTATAATTTTAAAACATTTGTTCGTGATACTTTTTTTAAAAATCCACGTTTAAAAATTCTTTTTAATGCCCGACCCGTATTATCAGGTCCCAGAGAAAATAAAAAAGTGGCTGGAATTTCTAATTCTTCAAATAAATTCAGTAAATTAGGCACCCCAATACGAGTTCCTCGTTCAGTATCTACATCTACTTTTATAGCAATAATGGGTTTATTCATATTTTTAATCTATCTTTTCAATAATGTTGCGAATGACATAATTGGGGCGTTTTCGAACTTCTAAATATATACGTCCTATATATTCGCCTAATATACCTAATCCCATTAATAATAGACCAATGAGTAAATATAAAATGGCAAATAAAGTAAATAAGCCTTCCGCTTCTGGACCTATCATTATGCGACGTAAAAACATATAAATCACAAATAAAGCACTTAAGAGTGAAACAATAATTCCTGAAACGGTAAATATTTGTAATGGTAATAATGAAAATCCGGTCATTAAATCAAAACTTAAACGTAAAAGGCGATATAAATTATATTTAGAATCTCCTGATTCTCTTGCTGAATGTCCCACTTCAATTTCTATAGGATTTGCTGAAAATTGATAAGCAAGTGCAGGAATAAAAGTGGAAGATTCATTACTTGATACCATTAAATCAATGATATTTCGTTTATAAGCCCGCAACATACAACCTTGGTCTTCCATTTTAATTCCCGTAATTTTCAATCGAAGAAAATTATTTAGCTTTGATCCATAACGTCGGAAAAAACTATCATGGCGCATACGCCGAATACCGCCGACATAATCATGCCCTATTTCAATTTTTTCTAATAATTTGATAATTTCTTCGGGTGGATTTTGCAAATCAGCGTCTAATGTAACAATAACTTCGCCTCTCACGTTTGCAAAAGCCGCCATTACCGCTTTGTGTTGCCCAAAATTACCATTAAAATCAATAATCCGAATTTGCTCTGGTCTTTCTTGATGAAATTTTTCTAAAATTGTTAAAGATTCATCTTGGCTACCATCATTTGTAAAAATAATTTCAAAAGGTTTACCAATGCTATCTAAAGTAGTTATTAATCGATTGTAGAGGTTAGGTAAATTACCTGCTTCATTATAAACAGGAATAACCACACTCAAATAAATAGCCTTCATAATAATAAAATCCTTATAACCAAAAATGATAAAAGTTTTCAACTTTTTTAATACTAAAATCACAGCTTTCATAAAGCCGACAAGCGGGAATATTAATTTTTTGTGTAACTACTTGGCAGTATTGATAGTGGGAATAAAAATAATGTTGTGCAGCAGTTACTAAGGCTTTTCCTAATTTTTTTCCTTGATATTGTTCATGAATAGCCAGTAAACCTATATCACCATTACCTTGTTTTTCTCCTAAGGTAATCATTCCCGCTAAATAACCCTCTATTTTAATCACAAAATTTTTTTTTGCAATTTGCTTATTGACAGAATTTTCTATCCACGTACGATAAATAGTTTGGAATTGTTTTGAAGAAAAACAGGGGTCTTGTTGAAAGCGGGAATATTTACCACTTAAATAGGCAAGTTCAATTAATTCAATACTGGGTTTGATATCTTCATATTCACTAATTGAATAATCCATGGGTAAACTTACGTTTGGATTTAACTTTTTTAAATCAAATAAATACGTTATTTTTTCGTCAGCAAGAAAACCATTCAAAGATTCAGCAGCGTATTGAGATTCACTACACTCACTATCAGAAGCCCAATAGACGAGTTTTACGCCAGCTTTTGCTAAGTGATTTAATATAATTTGTAATTCTTGCCTTGGTATTCGAGGTTTTATTAAACGAGCAACATTAAGCGATAATTGCTCGGAATCCCATTCTAACCTTTCAATACCATCCATTACATAACCTTATAGCATTTTATCATTACAAAACATTTCGATAGTGTCGCCATTTTTGAGGCCCCTTTTGGGACATCCAAGTCCCCAAAAGGGACAAAAATTGTCGACAAGTATGCCTGCGGCAGCCCTGGCCGTCCTGCGTACGCTCGTTATGACACGACTAGGTGTCATAACTTCACTTCCACAAATGACTTGTCGACCGTGTTGTGGACCTTATATTTTGCCTTCGGCAAAACATCCGGTACTACGGTCTACCAGGGACTATCGGCCTCGCTCCTTCGTCGCTTCCTTGGCCGACAGCGATTGATTGATAAGGAGTTGTGTTGCTTCATTGCTATTCATTTTTCGAATAAAAGGATCAAACCTTAATAATTCATCCGTTAAATTTTCAAACTCATTCTTAGCGGCTGCGATAGTAGGAAATTTTCCATAAGCAAGAATATACCAATTTTTCCCCTGGCGTTTACTTGTAAGAATTTGTATTTGATTAAATAATTTATGTTTTTTTACAAAATCTTCTATCCCTTTTTGATCATTAGTAGCCATTAATTGAATAAAATAATAATTTTGGTTTTTTTCATCTGAAGAGAGGGATTTATTATCATTCAATGGTATGGGTGGATTATTTGAAGCAAATGCTACCTTTTTATTACTAGTAATTTCATTTTTATCATTAATAGGTTTCGTTACTTTATTACGTATATTTTCACTAATTTCGCTTTTCTTTAAGGTTGCATTAGTCGTTGTTGGTAACGCTAATTGTGGAGGAGATACCTTAATTTGTTGTTGTGTTGTTAATGCGGCTTGCGGAAAATTAATCTTTTGTGTTTCTTTACTTTGGCTTATTTCTAATTTTTCAACTTTTGTAGGGGTTTGTGAATCATCGGATTCATTAATGGGTAAAGTGCCATTAAAAGTAATAACTTTTTGTATCTTACCTTTCGCAATAGTCACACTATTATCATCTATACGAATGACTTTCATATCACCTAAAACAGTATTAGGTACCACATCAAAAGTTTGATTATTTTTCTTTAAAGTTGCAGTCCATTGACCACCTTCTTGACCAGTATAAATTAATTCATAATCACTACTGACAGGCAGAGATTCATTATTTAAATTATTAGTGCCAGATAAAGAGAAATTACCCCCCGATATTTGGGATACTTCTGACATTGCTTTTGCTGTATTGCGTTTGGCAATGGCTATTGCTTCATAATTTTCCGCAATTGCTCGTTGCATTTGCACAATTTGAAGTTCACTGGATAAACGCGTGTATTCGGCTTCCGGTCCATTTAAAATGGGGAAGGAATTATCCAATTTCTGTTTATTTTGATCCAGGTTTATTGGAATTACTGAAGGTTTATTAGAAGAAGAATAATTCAATTTAGATTCTTTTGATGACTGTTCTAATCCTACTATATCAGGCTCAGATGAATGAAATAATTGAAAAAGTTGCCATAATAAAATAATCACAAATAATACGATTAAAGACATTTGTAATTTCTGTTTCTTAGTAAGATTCATCTTTAATTCCCTAACACAGTCAATTGAATATTGCCCGACAATAAACCATTTTGGATGGTAATTGTACTACTGTTCACTATTACCGGTAAGTCTTTTAATGCATTTCCAATTAATGTCAGTAAAATAAATGAACCTGCATTAAATGTAATAGTAATTCCTGCCGTTTTATATGAAACCTGAGTAGAAGTGCTAGTAATGGAAACACTTTTACCAGGAATTATTTGCATCATTTTATCAATAATAAGTGATAATGACATATTTAACGGAATAAATTGTGGTATATTATTACGATTTTCTGTACGAGAAGGCAATATTAAAAAAGCACCTTCCGTATTAAAATCAACGTTTGCTTTATTTTTTTTAGCCCATGCGAGTAACAAAGCAGTAGGGCTTCCTAAGGTATGTACTTGTACTTTTGATCCCATTGATGAAGATTTAATATTAACAGGTAACCACCCAGGCATTGTTTGCAGTAAAACAATATGTTTTGCTAATTCATGTAATTGCTTTTGCGGATCTGGATTATTTAAAGCAGCCGCATATTGTTCATAAGGGCTTAAAACAGGCGTGTTATTCTCTTTTTGAGTAGAAGGAGAAAATAACCAATAACTACAAGCAATTAATAAAATTAAAATAATACTTGCCGTTACTGTATTTTTAGCGAAACGATCTAATTTTAATTCATCAATGGCTTTTTCTATAGGAAATAGAAAATAAGCTGAAGATGCAGGTAATTGCTCGAAAACACTTTCATTTAATTGTTCAAATTGAAGTATATATTCTGAAGGGATTAAAAATTTCTGCGCTTGTTCTTCTTCAGAAACTAAAGCATTTTCAGTAATTACAATAGGTACATCACCAACAAGGAAAATAGAGTAAGTTGTTTTGACACTCAAAAGGGAATGTAATTCTTCTCTTAATTCTTCTAACGTTAATTTTGCCTCTAAGTAAACACTACCATTACGAATAATGACCACTATGACATCTGTTTCATTAGGGATTGTTTCACAATAAATTAAATTATCTGGCGTATTAAAATAATGCCAAATACTTTCACCTAATAAATAACCCATATCATGTGAGAAAACAGCTTCTATCTTACCTTCTTTTTGACGATAAAAACGAGCATATTGCCCTTGTACCTGGCTTTGTAATAATAATTCTTTACGTAATAAAGAAACTTTATTTTGAGTTATTAATTCGCGATATGATCTAACAATAAAGCGAATTCCATCTGCACGCTGCAATATTGCCATTAGGAATTTACCTTAACTACCGTTGGTGTAATTAATACTATTGTTTCAACATTGGATTCATGTCCACCTTTTCCACCGAGAGCCTCAGATTCGAAAAGCGTTATTTTATTGGCTTGATTTCCTAATTGCTTAAATCCTGCAAGTACTAATGTTGAACCAGTAGGTACTACGCTACGTTGGTTAAAACGCTTTTCGGCTAGTACAGGTAATTGTATAGAATTATTTTGGTCACCAAAACTAATCTTATCCAATTTTTCTAAATTAGATAAGGTACTACTGATTTGTAAATAAACATTATTACCTTGTATTTTAGGGAGTATATAAAGACTAAAACCCGATGATACAACACCTGGTGTCATTGTTACACTCGTACCCACATTAAGCGTTTGATTCGTTGTGACTTGCGATAAATACGTTGTTTGATGATTAATACCAATTTCAGCCACTTGGTTATTCAATGTAATTACACGGGGCTGTGTTGAAACACTCACTTTACCTTGTTGCGAAATCGCATTGATAAATATATTAGAACCTTCCCACAAACCGGCCTTACCTAAAATACCAATACCTAAGGTAGCAGTAGAACCGCCTAAACCTTGAAGATTGAAAGCTTGCCCTGCATTACTCGTTGAATAAGGTGTGCTATCTGCCCCGCCTATATGCGCTAAATAATTATTATTAATAAAATTACGGACTAAACCCCAATTAACACCATAATTAAAACTTTTATTTAATTCGATTTCTAGGACTTGAATATCTAGTGCAACTTGTTGAGACATATTTTTATCCATACTTGCCAAATAATTTGCCATCGTACGAATATTTTGTGGTTTATCTCTAATGGTGACAGTGGTCGTAGCTTCAGAAACAGTAATTTGACCTTCGGGAGATTTCATACTTTCTAAGGCTCGTTTTAAATCATTCCAAACAGATAAACTCCCTTGTAAGCTACTATATTGATTATTATTCGAAAAACCCGAAGCAATATTAGTCGAATTTGAGGAATTAGGTGTAGTGGATTGATTTGCAGTGCTACGTCCTAATAGGTATTGGGAAGCACCCGGCATAAAAGAAATATCAAATGTTTTTATAACAAAAGAAGACCAAATAATTGTATTCCCATTAAATTCATAGGCATAATTTGTTTTTGCTGCTAAAGCATCTAATGCGCCTTTCATTGTTCCCGAATAATTCAAGGTGATTGGAAAGCTACGATTAATGTCATTTTCATAATTAGCAATACCGCCGGCTTTACCAATAATACGATTAACAAATAATTCAAATGGCATATTCACACCACGAACAGAGACATGTTTATTTAACCACTGAGGATAGCTTTGGCCGGAAGTTAACGTAATATTATTCGGTGTAATCGTTTGTAAAGGAAGTTTTGGCGTATCATAAAGGGTATGTCCATTGCTTAATTCTGCTTGGGTATCACTTATATTTCGTTCTATTTTTTTATAAAGCGGTGGTGTGCAACCTGAAAAAAAGGTAGTAACACTAATCATTAAGACAAATAAAATACGATGGCCATTCATTATTTTAAGGCTCCTTTAAATCATTTAAAAAATTTTAATATCGATAAGCACTCAGGTTTGCATTTTTTGTATGCGGTAATTCTGACTTACTTTTTTGAGGGAAACAAGCATCAATGACGAGTATTTTTCCGTAATAGGAATTTTTTCCAAAAATCCAACTTTTGGGATCTAAATCTACATAAGTGTAATGTAATGCTGGAGTAATTGAGCTTGTATTCTCCCCTGTCGCTTGGGCATTTGTAGAAACTGACCATAAGGTTGGTGCTGAAAGTGAACGAAATGCACCTTTAAATTCCATACCAAATTCAGATAAAGAATAAAATCGCTGTGATTCCATCCCTGCAGGGCAAGGTTTAGGATTGTCTATTGAATTAATTTGATGATCATAATCATCATTACGGACAGTCTGTATATTGGTAATCATCATTTGTTGATTAGAAGGATTTGAAAATACGGGAGGTGGCACTTGCGCTAATACACTAATATCACTTCCACTCGCATTAATCACTGTCGCATTGGGTAATCGATTAGCGATTAATTGGGCAATATTAACTGCATTTGGAACATCAGTGGGTATTTTTAATTCAACAATAAAGTTATTTGAATCTGCCTCAGTACTGACTTTAAAACAATTATCAGCATTATTTTGATCACAATATCGCCAAGGATTTGAATACGATTTAATATAATTTTTATTAATTAAATCTGTAGAAGTAGGCCAATTATTTGTACCAGAAGAAGAATTTAAACGATATGCAAGGCCAGATTGTAACCATGTTTGTACTTGTAATGCCGCTCGTTCAATTTTTTCATTTTGCATTTTTTGTTGATAGGCAGGAATACCCGCAGTCAAAAGCGCCGCAGTGACAAAAAGGACTAATAAAAGCTCTATTAATGTAAAACCTTTTTTATCGTTGAGTGTTTTCATTCCTTTACCTTTTTTTTCATAGGCTAATTGCTACTCTTTTGAAGAGTAAAAGCATGTGTGAATTCTTGTAAGGCTGATTCCATTATCCATGTACTAGTATTAACAATTTCTGTTTTTTGCTCAGGAAAAAAAGACCATGCAAGAGTATTTTTATTATTTTCTGGATCAGGAATTGCGTTTAATTTTTTTTGTAAATAATCCATGATACTTTCTGGTTGTTTAACAGTTGCCATAATCCATAAATGATAATAAGTATCTGTAGACGTATCTATACTGATTTTCATTTCGTAAGTTACCCAAGGTACTGATATAAAACCCTTTTTGGGTAATAAGCCTTCTTCTTGTAGCATAGCCATTGTTATTGGTTTAGACAGATAACGTGGCTTAGGTAAGAAAAAATCGTCTTTATAGTGTAAATGATAATAATGATTTAATGCTTGCTCTAACTGAATAACTTGAAGCTTAATTATATTCAATTCTGTATTAAATTTATCTTTTTTATAATAGCTCATGGCACTAAATAATAGTGCGATAGCAACAATTAGAACTAATATTAGTTCCATGAGCGAAAAACCTTTAGAATTTACATATAATTTCATGTGTTTAATTTAATAAATAATAATTAGTGTACCTGAAGCATCCTTGTCACCACAGCTAGAAGTCTCTGCACCAGAAAGGCTGGATTTTAAAATTCGGCAAGGAGCGCCAGGAACGCCTTCAATAGTAATAGTGACTTGTCCACCCTTACCTTCTACTTTAATTGGCGTACCCCAAGGACTTTTTACATCCCTAAAATTATCCGGTAAAAAGTGATCATCCACTAAAACTGCAGTGTTCTTAATATTTTCATTAGGATGAGTACTTAAATATTGAGCGCCAGCACCTGCAATCCCTGTAATTAAGGAAATGGCATTACTAATTTTTTGCCCTTGATCCGCGGATTTGTAATAACGAGTCGCCATGACTAATAAAATAGAAATAATCGCTAATGATAACATTAATTCTAATAATCCTATCCCTCGTTGTTTAACTTTTAATTTTTGCATTACTGATTTGCTCCTATTCATTTTTAAAAAAATTATTTCAACTGTGTGTTACTTATTTTCTCAATTTTTTTGATAACACATTTATTCTCGGTACATATTATTGTTACTATCGCTAAGCACCTCCTAATAATGTGCCTACAGAATAAACAGAGGTGATTAAAAATGCGGCTAATAGGGCTGCTAATGCTAGCATTACTGCTCCAAAAGTTTTTGAAGATATTTTAATTTTTTGTAACCCTTGCTGGGAGGCTCGTCGTCCTTGGCGTAGTAATGCATGCTCAAAACCACGACCTTGAGCAATAATTTTTAAACGTACTAAATCATTTTTATCAATTAAACCTGTATCTAATACTTCTGCAATATTTTGCCGCCCACCACCTAATTTAAATTCCATGGTTAATAAATGCCATGCTAAATAAGGGTTTGCATTATACTGCATAATTTTAAGCGCTTTTTTAAATACAACACCATTCGTAATTAATAATCCCAGGGTTTCCATAAAGCGCGCTGCCGTTAATTTGCGATATAGCGCTAAACCGGGAATTAAATCTATCCATTGTCTTGCATTACCAATATAATTACGTAACATTTGGGTTATTGCAAGAATAGATACTCCTATTATCACAATAAACAAAAACCAATAATTTTCAATAATACTGCCTAACCAAACAACAAATTGCGCATTACTTGGCCACATTTCTATGGGTCTTACCGCTCTAAATTCTTTAAATACAGAATGATTAATGAATACTGTTACCGCAAGCCCCATACTCATTACAACAAAAGGATAACTTAATGCACTAATTAATGAAGATATCGCTATATTTTTTTGTGTTAGAAGCTGAGTCGCTGTAGCCAATGTTTTTGTAAAAGCCCCACCTTCTTCTCCTGCTCGAATAATTTCAATAACATGAGGTGGATACCAACCTATTAACCCTTCTGCCATCGGCTTACCTTCGGCAATTTTACTTGCGATACTCATAACGACTTCTTTTGTTAAACCTGTCGTTAAACGAGCTAACATATCGATAGCTTGGCTTAAAGGAACACCATCTTCAATTAGGGCAGCAATATCTTCTAATAAAGCTTGCTGCTGCGTAGGTAAAAATAATGCATATTTCATTTTTTGAATTACTGCATTTATAACATGATAAAATCTCATCTGTATAAAAACCAATCCTATTAATAATGAATAATGTTTCAAAATGTATTACTTAACTCGTTTACTGTAAATCATCATACACGAAGTCAATATTCTTGTGTTAGTTAATTTATTGTGTCTGTTAAGCCGTATTAATATTCGCATTTTTATAATTAAATTCTTGCTTATAGATAACCGATGTTATTTGACCGATAATTTTTTCTGCATCCAAAGGATCACAAATTCCCGCTTTAACTAAGCTTAATGCATGTTCGCGATAATCAACCCATCCATTTTTACGTAAATATTGTTCCCATC
>CBCSKA010000049.1:30226-30649 GCA_965140885.1 Legionellaceae bacterium
CCAAGGGTATCACCTTTTTGTATATAAGACCGACCATAATCATCAACCCAAATAATTTCAGCTACTACGGTACGTCCCGAAACGCCGGTGCCATAACAAGCATCACAATTTTCTCCACTACGTCCTCTTAAATGTTTAATATCCTCACCAAAAACCGTGGTCCAATTAGCTATATATTGTTGATACGCTGGTAATTCTAAAATAGGACGAGCACATACATTACACAGCTTTTGAATTAAACGTTGGCAAATTAAACAAACTAATAAATTTGCATCACCTAATAAGACGGATGAAATTCCCATATCCGTTAATCGGGTTACAATTGCAGAAGCGGAATTTGTATGTAAAGTAGAAAATACTAAGTGACCTGTGATTGTGGCTCTCACCATAACTCTAGATGTTTCTTCATCTCGCATTTCACCC
>CBCSKA010000049.1:30659-31380 GCA_965140885.1 Legionellaceae bacterium
CACATCTGGATCCATCCGTACAGCTGCTTTGCCCAGGCTAGCGAAATCGCGGTCATCTTTTTCAGTGTTAACAGGAACTTGAGTCGCATGTGCAATCACTTTTTCAACCGGATCTTCGATAGTAAATATTTTACGCGTTGGTTCAATTAAATTCATACAACTAGCTAATGTTGTGGTTTTACCTGAACCTGTTGGTCCTGCCAAAATAATCGCACCATGCGGCATTAAAGTTGCGCGTCGAATTAAATTAATTTGTGAAGCGGTATAACCTAACTCCGCTAAATCAGGTGCTTTTGATTGTCCTGCTGTTAATACGCGCATCACCATATCAAAACCACCATGTGCTGGCATACTGGCTAACCGCAAACGTGTATCAATACCATCAATTAGCAGAGGCATCGATGCATTTTGTGGAATATTGGGATTAAAATGAGCTGTGGCATAATCTGTCTCTTTATTAAAAGCCACAGAAGCAATTTCTTTACCTAAACGGGACAACCATTCAGCATGAAGATAAAGTTCCCCATGTCGTCGAAAAAAAATTTTTGCTATTTCTTCTCGCACTTCAATATGAATATCACTGGCTTGAGCTTGTAAGGCTTCTTTTATCAGCATTCGTAAGCGTTGTTGTTGAATACTAATCGTATTTAATTCATGGGTAGTTTCACTATCCAACCCTTCATCAGCAATATTTGCTAATAACATAGCAATTAAATCAGCG
>CBCSKA010000050.1:0-1009 GCA_965140885.1 Legionellaceae bacterium
TACTTGTCGACAATTTTTGTCCCTTTTGGGGACTTGGATGTCCCAAAAGGGGTCTCAAAAATGGCGACACTATCGCAAAAAGAAATTAGCAGCCTTTATAAAAGAGTGCTAATATTATGAAAAATTAATTCGTATGAGGAGTATATCGATGAGTTTAGCGCTTGAGAAAATTGAGATTGCGGCACCGATAGGCAATATTGATACTTATATGCAAATAATCAATCGTATTCCTATCTTCAGTGCCGAAGAAGAAAAAGCCTATGCCATTCGTTATCAAGAAAAAAATGATTTAGACGCAGCTCGCCAATTAGTATTGAGTCAATTGCGATATGTTGTCCATATAGCAAAAGGATATATGGGTTATGGGCTTGCACTTGCTGATTTAATACAAGAAGGTAATATTGGGTTAATGAAAGCAGTAAAACGATTTAATCCTTTATTAGGTGTTCGCTTAATATCATTTGCTGTACATTGGATTAAAGCTGAAATACATGAATTTATTATAAAAAATTGGCGTATAGTAAAAATTGCGACAACTAAAGCGCAACGAAAATTGTTTTTCCATTTACGCTCTGCTAAAAAAAAACTGGGATGGTTTAATCAAAAAGAAGTCAAACAAATTGCCACTGATTTGGGGGTTAAAACAAAACTCGTACAAGAAATGGAAGCGCGTTTATCATCCTATGATGCCTCATTAGAAACTCCTTTTGATGAAGAAGCGGAAGAATCATTTACCCCTCATGATTATTTAGCGGATACACAGTCTGATCCTGCACAAAAAATAGAAGATAATCAAACCCTAAATTCACAAGAAAAAAATTTACAATTAGCCTTAACTACGTTGGATAAACGAAGTTATGATATTGTTTCACGTCGATGGTTAGCTGAAGAAAAAGCAACGCTCACTGAATTAGCGAATGAATATCAAATTTCAGCTGAACGAGTTCGGCAATTAGAGCAAAGTGCTATGAAAAAATTACGCCATGTAATGACTTCCGTAACATAAAGT
>CBCSKA010000050.1:1022-4305 GCA_965140885.1 Legionellaceae bacterium
ATTTTTATCTGTTTAAAGGAAAAATTATGCTTTCTCAAAAAGAATTAGCTAATGCTATTCGTATACTCAGTATGGATGCTGTACAAAATGCAAATTCTGGGCATCCTGGCGCCCCCATGGGTATGGCTGATATTGCGGAAGTCTTATGGAATGGTTTTTTAAAGCACAGCCCTACTAATCCCAAATGGTTTAATCGTGATAGATTCATTTTATCAAATGGCCATGCTTCCATGCTTTTATATGCTTTATTACATTTATCAGGCTATGATTTAAGCATTGATGATTTAAAACAATTTCGACAATTACATTCAAAAACGCCAGGACATCCTGAATTTGGATATACACCCGGCGTTGAAACTACAACAGGCCCATTAGGACAAGGTTTAGCTAATGCGGTGGGATTTGCTATTGCAGAAAAAATTTTAGCAGAACAATTTAATCGAAAAGATTATAAAATAATTAACCATTACACTTATGTATTTATTGGTGATGGTTGTTTAATGGAAGGCATTTCTCACGAAGTATGCTCCCTTGCAGGAACGTTAGGTTTAGGAAAATTAATTGTTTTTTGGGATGATAATGGTATTTCCATTGATGGTGAAGTTAAAAATTGGTTTAGCGATAATACGCCAAAAAGGTTTGAAGCTTATAATTGGCATGTAATAGCCAATATTGATGGACACGATCCAAAAGCCATTAGTAACGCTATTCTTGAAGCACAACAAACAATTGATAAACCTAGCTTAATTTGTTGTAAAACCACGATAGGCTATGGCGCTCCTAATAAATCGGGAACGCATGATGTCCATGGTGCACCTTTAGGCGAAAAAGAAATTGCTGCAGCAAGAGAATATTTAAATTGGGCATACCCTCCTTTTGAAATACCACACGCTATTAAAATGGCTTGGGACGCGAAAGAAAAAGGAAAAGTAGAAGAAAGCCAGTGGCAAGAAAAATTTGCAGCATATAAAGCAATATATCCAGAATTAGCCCAAGAATTAACTCGCCGAGTACAAGGTCAATTCCCGGCTAATTGGGAAAAACAAACTCAACAATTTATTGCTGACACACAACAAAAAAAAGAATCTATTGCTTCACGAAAAGCATCTCAGCAATGTATTGAAGCTTATGCAGCTGTATTACCTGAATTATTAGGGGGTTCTGCTGATTTAACCAGTTCTAATTTGACTTTTTGGAAACACGCAAAACCGGTTAGTAAACAAGATGCTGATGGTAATTATTTATATTATGGTGTACGAGAATTTGGAATGTCTGCCATCATGAATGGTATTACTTTACATGGTGGATTTATTCCTTTTGGTGGAACATTTCTTACTTTTTCTGATTATGCACGTAATGCGATAAGAATGTCTTCACTCATGAAACAACGTGTAATTTATATTTATACTCATGATTCCATTGGTTTAGGTGAAGATGGCCCTACCCACCAACCTATAGAACATTTAGCTATGCTACGTTTAACGCCTGGGTTATCTGTTTGGAGACCGTGTGATGCGGTAGAATCTGCTATTGCTTGGAAAGTCGCGATTGAAAATCAGCAACCGACCTGTTTAATTTTTTCTCGTCAAAACTTACCACATCAACATCGTGATGAAAAAACTGTTAATGCAATATCTCGTGGAGCTTATATACTCAAAGAAAGCCATACAAATTCTTTACCACAAGCTATACTAATAGCGACGGGCTCTGAAGTTAGTTTGGCAATAGAAGCAGCGAATCAATTAGAACAAGAAGGTTACGCAATTCGCGTCGTTTCCATGCCTTCTACTGATGTTTTTGATAAGCAAGATAAAAATTATCAAGAAACGGTATTACCTCCTAGTGTGACTACTCGTATTGCTATTGAAGCTGCTGCAAAAGATTTTTGGTATAAATATGTTGGACAACAAGGTAATATTGTTGGCATGACTAGTTTTGGTGAATCTGCACCAGCCAAAGACTTATATGAATTTTTCGGATTTACCATTGAAAATATCGTCAAATTAGTAAAAGGCGCTATTTAAAAAATAATTAATTTTTAGTAAGGATTTTTTCCTTTCGTTCAAATTGGAGAAGTTACCATGACAATTAGAGTTGCAATTAATGGCTATGGACGTATTGGTCGTAATATTTTACGCGCATTGTATGAATCACATAATAAACAATTTATTACAATAGTCGCTATCAATGATACGGGTTCCATTGAAACCAATGTTCATTTAACAAAATATGATACAACTCATGGACGCTTTTCAGGCGAAGTCAGTATTATTGACAATGATATGCTCATTAACAACGAAGATCATATTCGTGTTTTTTCAGAACGTAATCCAGAAAATTTACCTTGGAAAGCATTAAATGTTGATGTTGTTTATGAATGTACTGGGCAATTTACCAGTAAAGAAAAAGCCATGGCTCATATAAAAGTCATTATTTCTGCACCCGGCGATAAAGATATTGATACTACTATTGTTTATGGCATTAACCATCAACAATTGAAAAAAAGTGATATTATTATTTCTAATGCTTCATGCACCACAAACTGTTTAGCACCTGTGGTAAAACCTTTATACGAAACAGTTGGACTCGAACAAGGTTTAATGGTGACTATACATGCATATACCAATGATCAAATGTTATTAGATGGAAATCATAAAGATTTACGACGTGCTCGTTCCGCAACTCAATCCATGATCCCAACGAAAACAGGAGCTGCCAAAGCGATTGGCCTTGTATTACCTGAATTAGTGGGTAAATTAGATGGTTATGCTGTACGGGTACCCACTATCAATGTATCGATGATTGATTTAACTTTTCAAGCGAAAAGAAATACATCAGTAGAAGAAATTAATCAAATTCTTCAACAAGCATCACAAAAAGAATTAAAAGGAATACTCGCTTATAATACTGAACCTTTGGTTTCAATTGATTTTAATCATCATCCTGCTTCCGCAATTTTTGATGCAACGGAAACAAAAGTTATTGGAAATCTAGTTAAAGTTATTGCTTGGTATGATAATGAATGGGGTTTTTCTAATCGCATGCTAGATACAACTTTAGCGTTAATGCAAGCAAATTAAAATCCTTTTCATTTTATTCACCCTCGCTAAATCAAGGTTTTATTGCAGACAGTCACATTAAAACCTTGATTTCAACGAATATTGAAATTTTCGTTAAAATCAATTCAGAATTTTACTAACAACAAAAGCCGTAATGAAAATATATAACATGTTGCCGTTTAAAGAATATATAGGCAAAAACTGGAATTTATTCTTCAAAGGAA
>CBCSKA010000051.1:0-3544 GCA_965140885.1 Legionellaceae bacterium
TTTTGGGGACTTGGATGTCCCAAAAGGGGCCTCAAAAATGGCGACACTATCGAATAAATGCAGCGATCGATTTTTCTGCCAAGTTTTATAATTTTCTCAATGATATAAAAGAGCGTTACAACAACATTCTCAGTATTGATAATTGTATTGAAACTTTAAAAGAAGAAAAAATAGCTGCTGAAATAATTATTAAAAGTTTGAGAGAATTGTATACAGATTGGCTTTACTATAAATCTCATGAGCTCAAATTATTAAGGATTTTTTCTTGGATACCTATCGTTAAATCATTACTTATAGATAAGATTAAGTTTTTCACTTCCAAAAATTATTTATTTTTTAGAGAAACGATTTCATGTATACAAACTATCGATAGTATTTTTGATGAAAATATAAAAAATCAATTATCGATACTAAACAATATTGAAAATGAAATATCACAATATCAGTTTGTTAGAGATAGATATGATCAATTTATTCAGCAAAAAAAAGAACTTGAAAATCAATTAAAATTTCAGATGGATATTGATAATTTATATGATTTTTCAAATTTCGAGAATTTATTATGTAAAATTGATACAACATTACGATATGAATTATTTTTGTTAGCAACCCATTATTGGGAAGCAGCTTGGTTACTAGAAAGTGAAAGTATTGATACTTTAAGTTATGATTTTTTAGGAAGGAAACAATATTGGCAATTACAAGCAATGCTAACACCTTGTTTTGTCAAAACTTTACATATGGGCCCCGCTTATTTTAAATACAAAACGTCTTCACAAGAATTTGAAACCTTATCTGATTTTATCGATTTATTAATTATTGATGAAGCAGGACAAGTCATGCCAGCGTTAGCAGGAGCAATGGTTTCAATAGCTAAAAAAGCACTTTTAGTCGGTGATACGAAACAAATTGAACCCGTTTTTTCTTTAACGGAAGGGATAGATTTAGCAAATACTAAAAAATTTGGACTTTGTTCTAATTTTGATGATTATGAATATTTGAAAAAATCAGGTATTTTGTGTTCTGGTGATAACATGACAGGCCATGCATATGGCAATGTCGTCATTGTTGGACAAAGACAAGCCAAATATCATTTGCAAAAAGAAAAGGAGCCCGGAATATATTTAAAAGAGCATCGTCGTTGTGCAAAAGAAATTATTTCTTATTGTAATGAATTATGTTACGAGGATCAGCTTATTCCTATGGCAGAAGAGAAACTTTGCTCTTATCCTCGTATGGGATATGCTCATATTAAAGGTTGTGAAGAAAAAAATGGTTCTAGCCGCTTTAACACTTTTGAAGCGAATGCAATAGCAATGTGGATTGCTAAAAATAAAAATAAAATATTGGAAACATTCGGAACGGATGAATTAAGTAAATGCTTAGGTATTGTTACTCCCTTTACTGCACAAGGAAATGTAATTCGAAATGAATTACAAAAGTATGGCTTAAACATTACAGATGTTGGCACCATACATACATTACAAGGAGCAGAAAAAGATATCATTATTTTTTCTCCAGTGTATACGTCTCTAGATCAAAAATCAGGCGTATATTTCTTTGATAAATCTCCTAATATGTTAAATGTCGCTGTTTCACGCGCCAAAAGTTCTTTTTTAGTATTTGGTGATATTGATAATTTTGATCCCAATAAAGGTAATTTACCTTCTTCTTTATTAGCTAAATATTTATTTGCACATGAAAATAATGAGATTACAGATGTTATTCAACCAAAGTATGTTAATAAGGAAGATATCCAACAGATTAACTCCTTAGACTTGCATCGATACATTCTTAAAAAATCGTTTATGCGTGCTGAATATGAATTAAATATTGTTTCACCTTTTTTAAGCATTTCAGCTATTAAGAGTGATTCAATTCCTGACTTGATTAAAAAACATTCAATTAGAATTCCTATAAATATTTATAGCGATCCAACATTAAATAAGAAAAATCACATTGAGTTTAAGCAAGCACAAGAAATTTTAAAAGATTCGGGAGCAAATGTTTATTTAGTTAACAATGTACATTCCAAAATTATTACCATTGATGATTGTGAAATTATCGAAGGTTCTTTTAATTGGTTATCCGCATCGAGGTTTAATGAGCGATATATTCGTGAAGAAAGTTCTGTTATTTATAGTGGGAAACATGTTTCTCGTTTTATTGATGAAGCAATGAAGCCTATTAAAAATAAAATAAAATAAATAGTGTAAGGCTTAATATTCGTATTGAGTATAAGTTAAATAAGCCTATCTTTTATATTTATGTATCCGTTTTATTTGCAACATTTTTCAAACTAAATAAATGTTTTAATTTGAAATGAGGTAAATCTATGATTAATTGCCCTACAATATTTTGTATTTTCTGGCGAGAAGTAGATTTGTGAATAGCTCGACTAATAGAAAAAAAATTAGTGCAAAATGGACCTAAAAATGCAACGACTAACCATAAATAATTGTACCAAGTGGTTGTTTTTTGCTGAAGTATGGTTAAATAAACGTTTGGGGTAGCAGCACTAATAGCAATAATTAAAATAATAATGCCACTTATATCAGTAGTAATTTTTTTTATATAAAAAAATAAATATTCCAAAATAGTTTTTGGTGTAAAATGAGGCTGATCACTACTTTCAAGTTCAATATCTCCGACTTTTTGTAATTTATAACGTTGCCTATCTAACCAAGCATAAATTTCTTCAAAAACGATTTTTCCTGTATAACCCATTAATGTGCTATTACAAATTAATGATGATAAACCAATAATAATAGCTATATTTTTAGAAGTATGTAGCCATAATGCAGCATCATAGCCTGTGCCAAAATATTGATATTCTGATACAGCTCCAATTATGGCACCCGTATAAGAAAAAATAATTTGTGTGCGAGGAATTATGGATTTGAATCGTTTATTACGTAAAGTTCCTAATTTAAATAAAGTATCAATATTTTTTTCTTGATGGGGATTAATAATTTTGTGAAGTATTTTATTGATTTCATGCGAACGTAATCTTGAAATAATATAATAAATTAATTTTAATCGTTTATAGAGATATAAATATAATATTTCATAAGATTTTAATGGGTTTTTAAAAATATTTTTTTTACTTTGATAAATTACATAAAGTAAATTATCAATTGCTGTTTTTAATGCCCAACTATTAACAAAAATGGGTGCTAATACAGCAGCGATATTAAATGGAATAACCCACCAATGTAAGAATGGGAAAAGATAAGTATGGGTTAAATATAAAAAAGGAATAGAGGATAAAATAGCAATGAGCCAAATAAGGGCTTGCAAACTATTTCTTTTAAAAGTATGTCGTTTTTCAAATACGACTTTTTCTTCTAAAGTTATAGGAGTTACCATTTTTTTTAATACAAATTGCGCAGTATTTCCTGCTAAAAGGGATAAAGGAATGACAGCCGTTATGCCAAAATAAATACTGATAATAGGCATCCATTGTGGAAATGTTTTTTTTGCTAGGTATAAACCAAAATGATAGCTTAGAAAAAATATTACAATACTAGAAAGTATACCTATA
>CBCSKA010000051.1:3628-4277 GCA_965140885.1 Legionellaceae bacterium
CCCAGAATGCACACTATACGTTGTGGTTTGGTTTGTACAGGGATAGCAATAAATTTTTTTTTATACCAACATTCTAATTCATATAAATATTTTGGATATAACAGTATTTTAGCTAACATAAAAATAATCCATTATTGATATATAGGTTTCCATTTCTTAATAAATAATTCAAGTTTAGTCTGAATATCCAGACAATTTTCTTGATAAAGTAATGCTACAGCACTAATTAATATAAAAACGCCACCTAAAATAATGGAAGACATGGCTTGTTGGTGGAAAAGTTTTGCTGTGATAAAACTCAAAAATAAGCCACTAATAATTTGTGGGAGTGTAATAGTGATATTAAAAACCCCCATATAAACACCCATTTTGGCTTTAGAAACTTGACTAGCGATAATGGTATAAGGCATGGTCATGATACTTCCCCACATAATACCAATGCCTATCATATTTAAAATAAGATTATTTGGATTATGTGCAAAATAACAACTGATTAAACTTATACCGCCAATAAATAAAGAAACACCATGTATTACTTTTGGAGAATATTTTTCAGAGAGTTTCGGAAGAATGATGGCATAAATAACGCTAACGCCTTGATAAATAGCAAAACATACACCAGTCCAAATTGTGGCTTTTTCTAAGATTT
>CBCSKA010000052.1:0-31275 GCA_965140885.1 Legionellaceae bacterium
GCTGACATAACTTCCCTGCTAGTTGTTCAAATAACTATAGTCTATTACTGTTAGCGACTTATTGCAAATTGCTATAGTGCTTTCGTGCAGACGTAAGGCTTGCTCAATCATACAAACAGTCCTCTCTTCAGAACGTAAAAGGAGGGCTTTTATACCATCACTTTCTTTTGCGTTAGAACATTCAGTATACCGCTTTTCTAAAGCTAGTTTTTCTGTTTCAGTTAGATACATGCCTCATTGCTTGATCTTATCGAACCAAAATCGCAAGCATTTTCAATAATTATGCGTGCAGTTAAACAAAAAATTAGCTTTAGAATGAGCTAATATTTTTAAAGCGATAATTTATATTAATAAATTCATTTCTAATCAAATAAATGTTGATAGAAAGCTAATTCTTCAGCTGAAATTAAAAACACGCCATTACCCCCTTTTTGAAATTCTAACCAGGTAAAAGGAATATCAGGGTATATATCCATCAGCGCTGCTTCACTATTGCCAACTTCAACGAATAATAATCCTTGTGGTGTTAAATAATGAATGGCTTGTTTAAGTATTTGATTAACAATAGAAAGACCATCATTCCCGGCTTCTAATGCTAAAGCAGGTTCATGCTGATATTCTATAGGTAATGCTTGCATATCTTCCTTATCAACATAAGGGGGATTGCTAATAATAATATCGTATTTTTTATCACTCAGCTGAGCAAATAAATCAGATTTAATTAAATTAATTTGCTGATTATGATCGTATTTTTTGACATTTATTTTTGCAACGGCTAATGCTTCATCTGATATATCAACTGCATCAATAAAAGCTTCAGGAAAAGCGTGAGCACAAGCAATAGCAATACAACCACTCCCGGTACATAAATCCAAAATATTTTCAATATCTAAAGCATTCGCCCAAGGTGAAAAATGGTTTTCGATTAATTCTGCCATAGGCGAACGGGGAATAATAACTCGTTTATCAATATATAAAGGTAATCCAGAAAACCATGCTTTATTCGTTAAATAAGGAATGGGCATTCTTTCCTCTATTCTTTTATTCGCTAATATAATAATTTGTTCACGTTCTGGGCGTGTTAATTTTGTCGAAAATAACAAAGGATTCATATCGGGTGGCAAATGAAGTATAAGAGAAATTAAATATATTGCTTCATCCCAAGCATTATCAGTACCATGTCCATAAACTAATTCCGCAGCTGAAAATTGAGTCGTAACCCAACGTATATAATCGCCAATAGTGGTTAAATCTTCAATAATTGATTGATACTTTAATTTCACAAGATATCCCCTAATACAAATAAGATGAATTGATTGATGAATTATTCTTTATTTTAGGCATTGCAACATATTAGCTAAGAGCGTAGAATCGCTGACGTTTAATTCACATACCTAACCGTTTCAGAGTATATAATTTCTCAATAGGTTTTAGTATAAATTTTCTCATTTCCTTTCTTACAATGGTGGACATTAATATACCATGAAAAAGAATACAATTATTATTGGCATTTCCGGCGCTTCAGCATCAGGCAAAAGTTTATTAGCAAATACCATTGTTAAAGAACTCGGATCTGAACTTGTTGAAGTGATTTCAGAAGATTCTTATTATAAAGATCAATCGCATATTCCTTTTGAAGAAAGGGAAAAAACAAATTATGATCATCCAGATTCACTTGATCATCAGTTACTTTACCAACATTTATGTTTACTGCAAGAAGGGAAAACTATACAAGTTCCAAAGTATAATCATTCACTGCATGCACGAACCCATGAGACACAAACGATTGGGAAACACGCTATTATTGTTCTTGAAGGCATATTGCTTTTTATAGAACCTGCACTTCGTAAAATAATGGATATTCGAATTTTTATGGATACACCATTAGATATATGCCTTATTCGCCGTTTAAAACGAGATGTCATTGAACGTAATCGTACATTTAATTCAGTACTTGAACAGTATGAAACAACTGTTCGCCCTATGTATATGCAATTTATAGAACCGTCAAAACGTTACGCTGATATTATTGTTCCTCGCGGCGGAGAAAACCGAATTGCAATTGATATGATTAAAGCCAAAATGAAAGAATTATTAGCTAATTATTCGGCTAAAGTATTAAATGCTGCAAATAATGGATAAAGTTTAGTTACATAAACTAGAATTGAATAAGCACAACTTTATCAACATACCAACGAGGTTTATTATGGAATTACTTAAAAATAAGCGCGCCTTAATTGTCGGCTTAGCGAGCAATCGCTCTATTGCTTATGGTATAGCAGAAGCTTTCCACCGTGAAGGTGCTGAATTAGCCTTTACTTACCAAAATGAGAAACTTCATGATAGGGTAAAAACGATGGCTTCCGAATGGAATTCCACTATTACCCTTCCCTGTGATGTAAGTAAGGATGTGGAAATTACGCAAGCTTTCGAAGAATTAAAAAAACATTGGGATTCCGTGGATATTATCGTGCATTCAGTTGCTTTTGCGCCGGGAGATCAATTGGAAGGTGATTATGTTACGCATCTGAATCGTGAAGGTTTTCAAATTGCCCATGATATTAGTAGCTACAGTTTAGGCGCGTTAGCCAAAGCAGCTTATCCCTTAATGCAAAATCGAGAAGGCGCTATATTAACACTTTCTTATTTGGGTGCAGAACGCGCTATTCCCGCTTACAATGTGATGGGCTTAGCTAAGGCAAGCTTAGAAGCTAATGTTCGCTATTTAGCAAGTAGCTTAGGCCCTAAGGGCATACGTGTTAATGCCATTTCTGCAGGCCCTATACGTACACTTGCAGCATCAGGCATTAAAGGATTTCGTAAAATGCTCGCCTACCATGAAAAAACATCACCCTTACGTCAAAACACGACTATTGAACAAGTAGGTAATAGTGCTGTTTTCCTTTGCTCACCTTACGCTTCTGGAATTACGGGTGAAATACTGCATGTCGATAGTGGATTTAGTACAGTGGGCATGCCATCTTTTGATGAAACAGAATAACGTATTTTATTATTTATAATGTAGTAACCCTAGCTTTTGGCTAGGGTTACTTATTTCAACTTTAAAAAATGAGTAATATGAAAAGCATTGAGGGAAAATAAATTAGACTTATTTTATGATAGGAATACTATTTATTGAGTAATTTTAACCTTTGCTTTTTTGAAAACGCTATCTACATATAAACCATAATCAAATTGGCCATATAAATTTTCTAATTGATTACTAAATATACGTTCATTATTTATATCTTTCTGATTATTATTTTCACTAATTTGGTTGACTCTAACAATTCCATAATCGCCTGTTGATAACACGACTTTTGCTGCATGCATTTTATTCTCTATGGATAATGGAAGTTGAAAAGCTTTAGCGAGCAAACGGCTAGGAATTGTATTATCAAAACGCCCTACATTATTTTTATTTACCCAATTTAAGTGGTATTGTTTGAATAAAGAATTTACTTCTTTTTCTTGCATTAAATAAGTTAATATTTTTTCACTTAATTCATTCGCCAATTCTTCTGCTTTTTTAAATTTTAATTTTTCAGCGATTTTTTCTGCTACTATTTTTAATGGATAAACATGAGATGGGATATGTTGGTTAATTCGAAGTATCGCTACATGTTGAGGGTTGATTTCAATAAGCGCACTATTATTTCCTTGTTTTAAAACATCATCACTATAAGCTGCAGAAATAATTTTAGGATTTGATAAAAATCCTTTTTCTTCACCTTTTTGGCTAAATAAATTGGTTTTCTGTATAGATAAATGTAAATCTTTTGCTGCCTTATCTAATGAGTCAGGGTTAGAAAAAGCTAAATTAGCCATCTTTTCACTTAATTCAGCAAATAATTGTTCTGCTTTTTGCCGTTTTAATATTTCATTAACTTTTGCTTTATCAAAAGCTTGAGTTTTTTCATTTTTTTGAAATAAATCTGTATTTGTATCATAAAATTCTTTAATTTCTTGATCAGTAAACTTTAAATTTGATTTAATTTCAGTTGTAGTCAATTCAATGAAATTTAAACTCACTTGTTCTTCTTGTTTAAAATCATTTTGATGTTGCTGATAATATTTTTCAATTTCTTGCGCAGTAATTTTGATTTCATTAAGCAATTTATTAATGGGAATAAGTACATATTGAATATCGCGGCGCTGGTTAATTAATTTAAAAAAGCTATGAGTTTCATGCTTTAGTGCAAAAGCACTATTCACAAATCCAATACGCATTTGATTAATTAACATTGCAGAACGCAAATTTTCTACAAACTGTAATTCAGTATAAGAAAAATTAGTTAATATTTGTTTGAATTTATTAATAGAAAATTGACCGTTTGATTGGAAAGTTGGGATTAAGCGTATATTGGCAGCAGCTTGTTCTAGAGTATAACGTAAGCCTTCTTTACGAGCCGATTGACTGAGCGCATCACTCACCACCATTTCTTCTAATGCCTGTGCTTTTAATTGCTTTTCTACTGCAGGAGTAATTGCTTGTGTTCCCATTTGAAATTGCAATTGTGAACGTAAACGTTGATATGTCGCATCTAAATCATTTTGATATATTTCAAGCCCATTGATAGTAGCAACAACATTTTTTGTCGTGGTATCCGTGTAATTATGAACACCCCAAAAAATAAAGGTTAAGGTGATAAGGGAAAAGAAAGTCCAAGCAAACCAACCATGTGCTCGTTCACGAATACGTTGAAGCATAATTTTTCCTGTTGGATATCAATCAAGACTTATATTACTTAAGAAGCTTAAAAAAACAAAAGCCCAGATTAACGGGCTTTTTGATTTACTACTAATAGTGGCGGAGCGGACGGGACTCGAACCCGCGACCCCCGGCGTGACAGGCCGGTATTCTAACCAACTGAACTACCGCTCCAATATTTATTTATTCATTTATCTTAATTTGGTGGGTGCTGAGGGGCTCGAACCCCCGACCCTCGCCTTGTAAGGGCGACGCTCTCCCAGCTGAGCTAAGCACCCAATCTCAATAAACTACGCTTTATCAGCGCTTGCAATAGCATCTTTTAACAATTTGCCAGGTTTAAAACCTGCGGTTACTGCTTCAGCTATTTGCATAACTTCACCCGTTTTAGGGTTGCGTCCTGTTCTTGCAGAACGTCTTTTCTTTTCAAATGTTCCGAATCCAACAATATTGATTTTTTCGCCTTTCGCTAATTGCTGCATTACAACATCCATAAACGCTTTTAATGCACGATCGGCATCTACTTTTGTCAAACCCGCACTAGCTGCAATTGCATCGACCAAATCTGATTTATTCATTGTATCCCCTTTAAATTCCGCTAATATATACAATAATTCATAAAGGTTCAAGCTAATCTAAATTTATTTAGAATACTTAAACTTGTTATCTTCCGATGTAAGCAAGCAAAAGCAATTCAAATAATGCTGCACAGGGGAAGCTTTATACCAATATGACGTTTTGACGTCAAGTGTTTTTATGATTTTTTTAATGTGGACGTTCTTCAATGCCGCTTTCTGTATGTTTTTTAGCCAAAGTAGGTTCAATAACTTCAGCTTCACTTTCAATAGTGATTGGCATAGGCGATTTTTGTAACGCTAAATTTAATACTTCATCTATCCATTTTACTGGATGGATATGTAATCCACGAATAATATTTTTAGGTAATTCTTTCAATTCACGCTTATTTTCTTCAGGAATAACGACATGACGTATACCCCCACGAAGGGCAGCTAATAATTTCTCTTTCAACCCCCCTATAGGTAATACTTCACCCCGTAACGTAATTTCACCCGTCATAGCAATATCCGCTTTTACCGGTATTTTAGTTAAACTTGAAACTAAAGCAGTACACATACCAATACCTGCACTAGGACCATCCTTCGGAGTCGCTCCTTCAGGGACATGAACATGTATATCAATTTTTTCATTAAAATCACTCGCTAAACCGAGTTGCTCTGCTCTATTTCGCACTACAGTTAAAGCAGCTTGAATGGATTCTTGCATCACTTCGCCTAAATGCCCTGTATAAGTCGCTTTTCCTTTTCCAGGTACAACAGCCGCTTCAATAGTTAATAACTCCCCTCCGACTTCAGTCCATGCAAGACCAGTGACTTGACCTATTTGGTCATGGGTTTCTGCCATACCAAAACGGAATTTTTTCACACCTAAGTATTTTTCCAAATTTCGATTTGTTATATTAACTGTTTTGAGTTGCTTTTTAGTTAAAATTTCACGAACCGATTTACGGCATATTTTTGAAATATCTCGTTCTAAATTCCTAACCCCTGCTTCTCTTGTATAATAGCGAATAATATCTTTGACTGCAGATTCACTAATAGTTAATTCAGAAGGCTTCAAACCATTAACAGCAATTTGCTTAGAAATTAAATGTCCAAGTGCTATATGTGTTTTTTCATCTTCCGTATAACCCGCAATACGTATAACTTCCATTCTATCAAGAAGTGGTATAGGAATATTTAATGAGTTTGCCGTAGCAATAAACATGACTTGTGATAAATCATAATCGACTTCTAAATAATGGTCATTAAATGTATGATTTTGTTCTGGATCTAAAACTTCTAATAATGCTGAAGCGGGATCACCTCGAAAATTCATCGCCATTTTATCGATTTCATCTAATAAAATTAAGGGGTTTTTAACACCACACTTGGAAATTTTTTGAATAATTTTTCCTGGCATTGAACCAATATACGTACGTCGATGTCCACGAATTTCTGCTTCATCAGTAACACCACCGAGTGAAATTCGAACAAAATTTCTACCTGTTGCACGTGCAATGGATTGACCTAATGAGGTTTTACCAACACCTGGAGGCCCGACTAAGCATAAAACAGGGCCTTTCAATTGCTTAACCCGTTGTTGAACAGCAAGATATTCAAGGATTCTTTCTTTAATTTTTTCTAAACCATAATGATCTTTGTCTAAAATTTCCTCAGCCTTTTTTAAGTCGTAACTGACTTTAGACATTTTTTTCCACGGCAAACCTAAAAGAGTATCTAAGTAATTCCGCGTTACTGTTGCTTCAGCTGACATAGGTGGCATTATTTTTAATTTATTTAATTCAGCTTTTGCTTTATCGTAAGCTTCTTTTGGCATACCTGCGGTTTCAAGCTTTTGCGCTAAGTCATCCATTTCATTAGGAATATCTTCTAATGAATTTAATTCTTTTTGAATGGCTTTCATTTGTTCATTTAAATAATACTCACGCTGGCTTTTTTCCATTTGCCTTTTAACACGACCGCGAATACGTTTTTCAACTTGCAATTGATCAATTTGAATTTCTAAAAAATTCAATAAAATTTCTAAACGCGCAGTTAGATTATTTAATTCTAGAATCGATTGCTTTTCTGCTAATTTCAAAGGTAAATGGGCTGCAATAATATCCGCCAAACGGCTATTATCTTCAATACCAACAATAGTTGTTAAAATTTCAGGGGGAATTTTTTTATTTAATTTAATATATTGTTCAAATTGAGCAAATACTGTTTTTCCCAATATATCAGCTTCTCTTTGTTTTTCTTCGGATAATGAATCATTTAATAAATTAATTTCCCCAGCAAAATAATCATCTTCATTAATGAATTGAACCACTTTAGCCCGTTGTAAACCTTCAACTAAAACTTTCACTGTTCCATCAGGTAATTTCAGTAATTGCAAAATACTGGCAGTACAACCTATAGAATGAATGCTGGAAATATCTGGATTATCATCTGCTGCATTCATTTGAGCTGCTAATAAAATTTCTTTATTACCTAACATGGCAGCATCTAGGGCATTAATAGATTTTTTGCGTCCCACAAATAAAGGAATAACCATATGCGGATACACAACAACATCTCGTAACGGCAGTACAGGAATTATATTTTCACTTTTATCCTGCAATACAGTTAATTCATTTTCCGACATAAAAAGCCCCCTAATTACTTAGTAACTGCTATTCTAAGGCAGTTTTTGATGATTGTTGTTCCAAAGATTCATAAATAACGATAGGTGCGTGTTCACCTAAAATAACTTGTTGGTCAATAACCACTTTTTTTGCATCAGGTTGTGAAGGTAGATCGTACATTACTGTTAATAAAACTTTTTCAAGAATTGAGCGTAAACCTCTAGCTCCTGTTTTACGTTCAATCGCTTTTTGCGCAACGGCTTGTAGCGCATCATCTCGGATTTCAAGATCAGCTCCATCCATGGCTAATAATTTTTTATATTGCTTAACCAAGGCATTTTTGGGTTCAACTAAAATTTTAATTAAACTATCTACATCTAATTCATCTAAAACGGCTAATACAGGAAGACGTCCGACAAATTCGGGAATTAAACCAAATTTAATTAAATCATCAGGTTCAATCGCATTAAAAATTTCACTAAGGGATTTTTTTTCTTCCTTACTGCGAATTTGAGCAGAAAAACCAATCATTGATTTATAAGAACGCTCTAAAATAATTTTTTCTAAACCAGCAAAAGCCCCACCGCAAATAAATAAAATATTGGAAGTATCGACTTGTAAAAATTCTTGCTGTGGATGCTTACGTCCCCCTTGTGGTGGGACAGAAGCAATAGTTCCTTCAATTAATTTTAATAATGCTTGTTGTACGCCTTCTCCAGAAACATCTCGAGTTATGGAGGGACTATCCGTTTTACGTGAAATTTTATCAATTTCATCGATATAAACGATACCCATTTGAGCTTTTTCTACATCATAATCACATTTTTGTAATAACTTTTGGATTATATTTTCAACATCTTCTCCAACATAACCAGCTTCGGTTAAAGTTGTTGCATCTGCAATAGTAAAAGGAACATTTAATAATTTAGCTAATGTTTCTGCTAATAATGTTTTTCCACTACCCGTAGGGCCAATAAGTAAAATATTACTTTTCCCTATTTCCGTAGAATCAGTCTCTAATTTATTTTCTTTATTTTGTAACCGTTTATAATGATTATAAACCGCGACTGACAAAACTTTTTTAGCTTGTTTTTGTCCAATAATATATTCTTCTAGCACATGATTAATTTCATGGGGCGTCGGTAATTTATTGGTTGTTTCTTTACTAGCATTTTCTTCAATTTCTTCACGAATGATATCATTACAAAGTTCAACACATTCATCACAAACAAATACTGAAGGACCAGCAATCAATTTACGAACTTCGTGCTGGCTTTTGCCGCAAAAAGAACAATGGAGGACTTTACTCCCCTTTTTTCCTGTTTTGTCATTATTCATTGAATACCTCATTAAGCCAAGTATTAATATGGCGGCATAAACTATTTTTTCAAGTCAAAAATTAAAATAAATTAGCCAATTTATTAAACATTGTTATCCTTGGGACGTTTATCTAAAACAGCATCAATTAAACCATACGCCGCTGCTTCTTCAGCACTCATAAAATTATCGCGTTCTGTATCAAGCATAATTTGTTCAGGTGATTTACCCGTATGCTTAGCCATAATTTTATTTAAACGATCTCTAATCAATAAGGTTTCTTTTGCGTGTATAGCAATATCCGTTGCTTGTCCTTGATAACCACCTAATGGTTGATGAATCATGACGCGTGAATTACTTAAACAATAACGCTTTCCTGCTGCACCTGACGTTAATAATAATGCACCTGCACTGGCTGCTTGACCAATACATAAAGTGCTAACATCTGGTTTAATAAATTGCATAGTATCATAAATAGCAAGACCCGAAGTGACGACGCCACCGGGAGAATTAATATATAAATGAATATCCTTATCTGGATTTTCAGATTCCAAAAAAAGCAATTGAGCGATAACTAAATTAGCCATGTAATCTTCAATTTGCCCAATTAAAAAGATAATACGCTCTTTTAATAAGCGAGAATAAATATCATAGGCTCTTTCCCCACGTGATGTTTGCTCCACCACCATAGGGACAAGGCCAGTATTAGTAATTTCTGATGCTTGATTTAAAAATTTTTTATCTAAATACATTATACAATCCTTATACTGCTGTAGAGATAATTTCATTATAGCTTACTGATTTTTCGACAACCTTAGCATTTTCCAATAATTTATCGATCACTTGTTCTTCTATAACTAAAGCTTGAATTTTTTGTAATTGGTCTGGATTTTTATTATACCAAGCGATGACTTCTTCTGGATTTTCATACGCTTTAGCTATTTTTTTAATTTCTTCAGCTACTTTATCCATATCAACTTTAATACTATAGCTTTTGATTACTTCTTGCATGACTAAACCTAATCTCACGCGTCGTTCGGCTTCTTCTTGTAATTTTTGAAAATCAGGCATTTGCTTATTAAATTCCGGTGACTGATTTTGTTTAAATATTTCTTGTAGTAAAGCAGAAACTTCTGCTTTAACCAATGAATTCGGGATTTCAATTGGATTCAATACTAAATATTTATTGAATAAATCTCTTTTAAAACGATTACTAATGTTAATTTCTAAATTTTGTTCTAACGTTTGACGAACTTCTTGTCTTAAACCTTCTATTCCATTTTTGACATTCAATGCTTGTGCCAATGTTTCATCCGCAGGGGGTAAAATACCTTCAGCAACTTCACGCATTTTAATGTCAAATTCAACAGATTTACCGGCAATTTCTTTAACATGGTAGTCTTCAGGGAATACTAAACTTAATTTAAATTCATCCCCTTTCTTTTTATCAATCAAACCTTCTTCAAAACCTGGAATCATTGATTTAGAACCAATAATAACATTAGCATTTTCAGCACTGCCTCGCTCTAATGGGCTACCATCCATCATTCCATGAAAATCAATAGTGACTTTATCTTGCTCTTTCGCCGCTCTATCGACAGTAGTCCAAGTCATTCGTTGACGGCGAACATCTTCAATCACTTTATCGATATCTTCTTCGGTAATTTGAGAAACTGTTTTTTCAATTTCGACATTATCCAAAGACTTTAATTCTATTGTAGGATATACTTCAAAAGTCGCAGTGTATTCAACAGGCTCGCCTAATACAGATTCTTTTTGCTCAAAATGGGGTGAACTTGCTAATTCTAATTTTTCTTGTTCAATGGCTTTTTTAAATGTATCACGAATAACTTCATTTAATGCTTCTTGTTGGATACTTTCACCATACTGAGAAATAACTATTTTTTCGGGGACTTTCCCAGGGCGAAAACCATCAACGCGAGCTTTTTTAGCAGTTTTTTTTATACCATTATTATATTTCTCTACATATTCTTCAGCAGAGATAGTGACAGAAATCTTTTTTTGTAAACCACTGATTGTTTCAACGGAAACTTGCATAATTGGCATATTTTACCTCAGATTAATGCATAAATTAGAAAAAATTGAATTTTACAAAAGGAAAAATCAAGATAAGCATAACTGCTAGATCCATAGATGGTGCGAAAGGAGAGACTCGAACTCTCACAGGTTACCCCGCTGGAACCTAAATCCAGTGCGTCTACCAATTCCGCCACTCTCGCAAAAAACTCATAATTTATTTAGCAGTATAAATAAAAAACCTAGCATATAGCCAGGCTTAAATTAATCAAACCATTAGATGATGTTTTCACATCATTACGTTAGAACAGCATAATATAGGGATAAAAATAGATTTTCAAGCAAAACTTCACATTCATTTGGTGGGCCGTGTTGGAATCGAACCAACGACCTATTGATTAAGAGTCAACTGCTCTACCAACTGAGCTAACGGCCCAATTAAAACTTATAAACTTTAGAATCAAGAGAAAGAATAATATAATGAATGGGGTGACCGATGGGGCTCGAACCCACGACAACCGGAATCACAATCCGGGACTCTACCTACTGAGCTACGGTCACCATAAGAAATGGCGCGCCTGGCAGGATTCGAACCTGCCACCCTCGGCTTAGAAGGCCGATGCTCTATCCAAATGAGCTACAGGCGCTTGCGGACTCCGAGGCTGATGAAAAAATGGTCGGGGTAGAGGGATTTGAACCCCCGACACCCTGCTCCCAAAGCAGATGCGCTACCAGGCTGCGCTATACCCCGACAATACGATTCTTGCCAACTGAGTTGTGAATAATACCTATGCTTCTAACGAAGATCAACACTTAAAATGAAATTTAATATAAATTTTAATTATTTTTTTTAAAAAAGTGTTTTTAAACCCGAATTACATTTATTTTAATTACGCAATAAGTGAATTTAAATGACAAATGGTAGCTTTGCCTAAAAATTCTATTGGTATATTTAAAGGTTCATGAGAAGATTAGCCTTTTCGTATTTTCTTTATTGATTCTAAATTTATGACTGCCCAAATAATTGATGGAAAAAAGATAGCGGCCGAGCTTCGGCAAACACTTACTAATCAAATTAGTGATTATTATTCAAAATACCATATAAAACCGGGATTAGCGGTTATACAAATTGGTGAAGACCCTGCTTCGAGTATTTATGTTCGCAATAAACGTCTTGCCTGTGAGCAAGTGGGTATCCATTCTATTATTTATCATTTGCCAGAAACCATAACAGAAAAAGAATTGCTTGAGCTTATTCATAATTTAAATAATGATACCACTATACATGGTATTCTCGTTCAACTACCCTTACCTAAACAGGTAAATATACAAACTATTTTAGAATCTATCGCTCCTCATAAAGATGTTGATGGTTTCCATCCTTATAATATAGGACGATTAGCCCAAAAAAAACCCTTGCTACGTCCCTGTACTCCCTATGGTATTATGACACTACTGAATAAAATTAATATTAATGTATTGAGTATGGATGCCGTCATTATTGGTGCATCAAATATTGTTGGAAAACCTATGTCATTAGAATTACTATTGGCAGGGGCAACAGTAACAATATGCCATAGTAAAACAAAAAATATAGCAGAACATATTAAACGCGCTGATTTATTGATTGCAGCCATTGGGCAACCTGGATTCATAAAAACTGATTGGATTAAGCCCAATGCTATTATTTTTGATGTGGGAATTAATCGAACTTCCGATGGTAAAATCGTGGGTGATATTGATTTTGATACAGCAAAAGAAATAGCGGCTTGGATTACACCAGTACCAGGAGGTGTAGGCCCTATGACTGTTACGGCATTACTTTTTAATACACTATCTGCGGCATGCCTGCAAACAATATAATATGGGTAAACACATGCAAACATCTTCTAAAATGATGTTGATTTCAACGTTTTTTATCATTTTACTCTATACTTATTTTTATCAAATAGTGGATCGCTCTATTGCTTTAGAAATTTATCAGGGGATAAACCCACATTTACGTACTATATGTTCTTTCATTAGTTCAATAGGAACCCCTATATTTTGGACTATTGCATGCTTAACGGGGTTTTTCTTTTTTATTATTTGTTATCTTATTAATAAAATCCCCCCTTTTTCTTATCGTATTTTTTATTTGAGCAGCAGTATTTTTTTAGCTCAAATCTTAGGTGCCATCATTAAATATAGTATTGGGCGAGCACGGCCTATTTTATTTTTACAGCAACATATTTATGGCTTCCATCCTTTTTCATTTACGAAAGCGTATGATTCTACTCCTTCAGGACATACTTTATGTTTATTTGCCTTGGCTTATATGACTGCTTTTTATTATCGTCGATGGAGTTATATACTTTTTATGATAGCTATTAGTGTTGGAATCAGTCGAATATTATTGTCTCAACATTATGTTAGTGATGTTTTACTGGGAGGATATATTGGGATGTTTAGTGCATTTATTACACAACAAATATTACAGAAAAATACAATAAGCTTAAACCGTATATAGCTCAGAATGAATAATTACGTTACAATTCAACCACTTTTAACATGATAAAGTTTATTAAAATACGCTGATCCTATAAAACATTACTATCAGACTATTTTTGAATAAATTATACAGACATTTAACATTACTGAAGAAAATAATTCAATGAAATATATCCGTAATTTTTCAATTATTGCCCATATTGACCATGGAAAATCAACCCTGGCTGATCGTTTCATCCAAATTTGTGGGGGACTTTCTGAACGTGAAATGGAAAATCAAGTTTTAGATTCCATGGATATTGAACGTGAACGGGGCATTACTATTAAAGCCCGAAGCGTTACCCTTAAATATCGCGCGAAAGATAATCATGAATATCAATTGAATTTTATTGATACACCAGGACATGTTGATTTTTCTTATGAAGTTTCCCGTTCTCTTGCTGCCTGTGAGGGAGCATTACTCGTTGTGGATGCGGCACAAGGCGTAGAAGCACAAACAGTAGCCGTTTGCTATACAGCGCTTGAACAAGGATTAGAAGTATTACCCGTACTTAATAAAGTCGATTTACCACAAGCAGAGCCAGAACGTGTTATCACGGAAATTGAAGAAATTATTGGTATTGACGCTCAGAATGCGCTTAGAGTTAGTGCCAAATCTGGCTTAGGAATTAACCCATTACTCGAAGAATTAATTCGTGTTATCCCTCCACCCATAGGAGATATTAATGCTCCGTTACAAGCATTAATTATTGATTCTTGGTTTGATAATTACTTAGGTGTTGTTTCATTAGTGAGAGTTAAACAAGGCACTCTTCGAGTTAATGATAAAATATTGATTATGTCGACAGGAAAAACACATCAAGTTGATAGAATCGGTATTTATACACCGAAAGAACAAGATACTCGTGTTTTAAATGCAGGTGAAGTGGGTTATGTGATTGCGGGTGTTAAAGATATTTATGGTGCGCCAGTAGGTGATACCATTACTCATACAGCAAAACCTGCGACATCTCCTCTTCCTGGTTTTAAAAAAGTATCACCACAAGTTTTTGCAGGTTTATTTACAGTAAATTCAGAAGATTACGAAGCTTTTCGAGATGCTTTAGCAAAATTACGATTAAACGATGCTTCTCTCTTTTTTGAACCAGAATCATCGGAAGCCCTAGGGTTTGGTTTTCGCTGCGGATTTCTAGGCATGCTTCATATGGAAATTATCCAAGAGCGCTTAGAACGGGAATATGATTTAAATCTTATTACTACCGCACCTACTGTAATTTACGAAGTCATTACGACAAAAGGTGAAACCTTACAAATTGATAACCCTGCAAAATTACCTCCTACTAATTACATTGCTGAAATGCATGAACCTATTGTTCAAGCAAATATTCTTGTGCCACAAGAATACCTAGGAAATATTATTACACTTTGTGCAGAGAAAAGAGGGGTACAAACTAAAATGTTATACTTGGGTAATCAAGTATCGCTTTCTTATGAATTACCGATGAATGAAGTCGTTTTAGATTTTTTCGATCGTTTAAAATCCGTTAGTCGGGGTTATGCTTCATTAGATTATGAATTTATACGCTTTCAAACAGCAGATTTAGTCAAATTAGATATATTAATTAATGGTGATAAAGTAGATGCACTCGCCATCATTGTTCATCGTAATCAAGCTTTTTATAAAGGTCGTCTATTAACAGAAAAATTAAAAGAATTAATTCCGAGACAAATGTTTGATGTCGCTATCCAAGCAACAATTGGTAATCAGATTATTGCTAGGCAAACGGTAAAAGCTTTACGAAAAAATGTATTAGCAAAATGCTACGGGGGCGATGTTAGCCGAAAACGTAAATTATTAGAAAAGCAAAAAAGAGGGAAAAAACGGATGAAACAAGTGGGATCAGTTGAAATTCCACAAGAAGCTTTTCTGGCTATTTTACAAGTAGACAATGAATAACCAGTACCCTCTTTCAAACAGTAAATACAGTAAGGAGTATAACGTTGAGTTTTGAATTACTATTAGCCAGCTTAGTATTATTTTCAGGATTAGTGGCATTAATTGAAAAATTATATTTAGCTGAAAAAAGGTCTCAGTATAAAACACAACCCATTATTATTGAGTATGCTTGTTCATTTTTCCCTATTTTATTGCTTGTTTTTATCATCCGTTCTTTTATTATTGAACCTTTTCATATTCCATCGGGTTCACTTAAACCTAATTTACTCGTCGGTGATTTTGTATTAACCAATAAATTTGCCTATGGTATACGTTTACCCGTACTAGGAACACAAATTATTCCTATCGATAAACCACAACGGGGAGATATTGTCGTTTTCCGTTGGCCAGGCGATCCTAAAATTGATTATATTAAACGTGTCGTTGGTTTACCGGGTGATCGTATTAGCTATATCAATAAAGTTTTATATATAAATGGACAACCTGCTACCCAAATTTTTGGAAAAACAAAAATCATCCATAATGATTATGATACACCTATTACGGTTACTAAAAATCAAGAAAATTTATTAGGTGTGAAACACGATATATATTTGCGTTCTGAAGTACCTGCCCAAGATTTCGAAAATCTTCTTGTACCTGCCGGCCATTATTTTATGTTAGGCGATAATCGTGATGATAGTTATGATAGTCGGGAATGGGGATTTGTCCCAGAAAATAATTTACTAGGAAAAGCCATGTTAATATGGTTTAGTTGGAATAGTGAAAAAAATAACGTTCGCTGGGATCGTATTGGTAAGCGTATTCTTTAATACGTATTGATATTTCTTATCCAACCGATTTAAATCAACATGATTTGATAAGGGTCATTTTTGTGGTGAAAAAAAGTAAAGCGCTGAGCCAAAAATTAGGTTACTATTTTCAACAATCTCAATTACTTAATTATGCTTTAACACATCGGAGTGTACCGGGTAATAATAATGAACGCCTTGAATTTTTAGGTGATTCCATTGTTAATTTTGTTATTGCTAAAGCCTTATATGAATTATTCCCCACAGCAAAAGAAGGTGATTTAAGCCGAATTAGAGCAACATTGGTTAAAGGAGATACATTAGCTGAACTTGCTCAAGAATTTAATTTAGGTGATTATTTAATTTTAGGTTCTGGCGAACTCAAAAGTGGTGGTTTTCGTCGTAAATCAATACTGGCTGATGCTATGGAAGCAATAATTGCAGCTATTTATTTAGATGGTGGTATGGATGCTTGTCAAAAATGTATCCTTCGTTGGTATGATTCTCGGTTAGTATCAGTTACTGAATTTGTTAGTTTAAAAGTTCCATTAAAAGATCCAAAAACACGATTACAAGAATTGTTACAAAAGAAAAAATTAGAATTACCCATTTATACAATTACTTCAATTAAAGGTGAGCAACATGAGCAAATATTTCATGTCACTTGCCAAATTGAAAAATACAATTACGTAACAGAAGGCATAGGCAAAAGTCGACGAGATGCCGAACAAGAAGCAGCAAAAAAATATTTAGATCACTTATTAGACTATATTGATATTTAAAAGGTTATAGATAAATGGCAAAAACTTATTGTGGATTTATTGCATTGATTGGACGTCCAAATGTGGGCAAATCCACGTTATTAAACGCGTTAATTGGTGAAAAAATTAGTATTACTTCGCGTAAACCTCAAACAACGCGTCATAAAATATTAGGTATACGGACAGAAGAACCTTATCAAGCTATTTTTGTTGATACACCCGGTTTACATGAAAAAACGAAAACTTGTCTCAATAAATATATGAACCGTGCGGCTAGTTCAACATTAAATGATGTTGATGCAATTTTTTTTATTATTGAAGCGCATCGTTGGAAAGAAGAAGATGAAAATGTTTTAAAAAAATTAAAGAATATTACCCTACCTATTTTTTTAATTATTAATAAATGTGATCGGATTAATGAAAAAAATGCATTAAATCCTTTAATAGAAAAAATTAGTGCTGAATTACACTTACATGATATTTTTACTATTTCTGCAAAAAATCGTATAGGGCTTACTCCTTTAATTGAAAAAGTTCACAGTTTATTACCCAGTAATCCTTTCTTCTTTCCTAAAGAAAATGTGACTGATCGTAATTTAATCTTTTTTTCTGCTGAACTTATTCGTGAAAAATTAATTCGAAATTTAGGAGAAGAATTACCCTATTCCATTACAGTTGAAATAGAAAAATTTACCGAAGATGATAACTTAATTCGAATTAATGGCTTAATTTGGGTTGAAAAAGAAAATCACAAACAAATTGTTATTGGTAAAAATGGATTTGTTCTTAAAAAAATTGGCCAAGCAACCCGCATTGAATTAGAAAGAAAACTCGGGAAAAAAGTTTATTTAGAATTATGGGTTAAAGTAAAAGCCAGTTGGTCTAATAATGAAAGTATGATCAAAAGCTTAGGCTATGAGATATAAGGATTCATCAATGGTTTTTAACTTTAATTAGCTTTATATTTATTTATATAAGTGTTGGGTTAATTAAAGGCTTAAAACCATCGTGACCAAAAATGTTTTTGTGGAGAATACTTAGCATTTTTAACTTCATTAATAGAACTTCCTGGTGGAATAATTGACGGTGGTTGTTTATTCCATGTTTGGCTCCCAGGTGGAATAATTAAATCATCCTGTAAAGTTACTGCATTCATATTCTCAGGTAATTTAATGGGTGCTGTTTCATGGCTATTTAAATAAGCCATATCGCGATTTTTAATAATCGCTTTTTTCCCTTTCAAATAAGCACAACCTGAAAAAGGAAGAATAATTAATAAGGTAATTAATACTTTATTTATGGATTTCATAGGTATCCTTAATTTAAAGATGCATTATACGCTGCTTGTACCAACGCTTGATTAGAAGAAGATAATGGTGTTAAGGGTAAACGTATTCCAGGCGGGATTAAACCTTCATTCGCTAAAAGCCATTTTATAGGAATGGGATTTGACTCAATAAATAACTCTTGATGTAATGCTTGTATTTTTTCATTCCAGCGTATTGCTTCTTCTTTATCGCCTTTTAATGCTGCATCACACATATTATACATAATTTTTGGTGCAATATTCGCTGTAACAGAAATAACTCCCTTCCCTCCTTTCAAAATAAATTCCATAGCGGTAGCATCATCACCACTATATAAATCTAATTTTTTGCCACAAAGATTCAACAATAGATTTAATCTTTCTAGATTCCCTGTTGCTTCTTTTATTCCAATAATATTAGGTAATTTCGATAATCTCTCTACCGTTTCTGGTAATAAATCACAAGCAGTACGGCTGGGTACATTGTAGAGTATTTGTGGTATAGGAATCGCTTTAGCAATGGCAGAATAATGTTCAAATAATCCTTCTTGTGTTGGTTTATTATAATAAGGAGTTACTAATAAACAGGCATCAACACCCGCTTGCATAGCTTGTTGAGTGGCTTCAATGGTTTCACGTGTCGCATTTGACCCTGTTCCGGCAATGACGGGAATTCGCCCTTTTACTTGGTCAACGGTTACTCTAATTATTTGATTTTTTTCTTCTAGATTTAATGTAGGGGATTCACCTGTTGTACCCACTACAACAAGAACATCCGTTTTATTTTCAATATGAAATTCAATTAGTTGACGTAATGCTTCAAAATCAATTTCCCCAGAAATTTTCATGGGGGTTACTAAAGCTACCATGCTACCATAAAACATTAAAATAACTCCATAGATAAAGGTATTGCAATGATTCTAGTGTCTTGCATAAGGAAAGACAAGAATTATCTTCTAAATTAAATATTTCTTAATCTTTTCTTAATTTATTAATTACATAATCCATTTCGAGTTACAAATTGATGAGTTGGAATGTAAAGTATGGACATACAGGCAAAAATAAAACAATTTAATAGCGCTATTAATAATTTAGAGGTATTGCTAAAAGGATTATCTAAAGAAAATGAAAATACGATTAGTGGTAAAGCAGCAACGATTGAAAATCAATTAAAAAATATAAATCCATTATTAAAAGAAATTATTTGTCTTTTAGAACAACCCACGAATAAATTAAATAATATTGAAAAAAAGGAATTATGGAATAGCATTTTAACTTATAAAAAATTTGCTAACAGTTTTTATGATTTACTTACCGTGCAGTTAAAAATTCTTCCTAAGTACCATGATTTAAAATGGATTCATGCCAGAAAAAAAACTTCATTAAATAATATTGATAAAATAGTGACTTTATCTACACAATTTACAATGCAGGATATTTATCAGAAAAATTTAATTCCTATTCCTGTATCCATGAAAAATACGGTTCCTACTTCTAATTCTCAAAATGCTTCTGTGCTTGATCAAATTATAAAAAAAGCCAGCTTAAAAATGCTTACCGATATTGTACAAAGTAAAAAGGATATGACTTCAGAATTAGTCAATATTTTTCTAGAAGATCCTGAGAATATACATAATTATCAATTACAAATAAATAAAAATACCCACGTTCAAACTATTGAGTATAGAAATCCTAACCTTACCGATAAATGGTTAATAGCGATTGGTGGAGCAGGTGCAGCGTACACAAATATCTTAGCTACAACGAAAACCATCGCCGATAACACAGGCTGCAATTTTTTAATACTCGATTATTTAGCAAAAAAACCCAACTCATTCCGTGATCCTATTGATATCATTGTCACGGGTGCAAACTATCTTTGTAACAAAGAACAAATAAAACCTGAAAATTTAACTTTGATTGGACATTCTAATGGTGGACGTATTGCACTTGAAGCGGCAAATTCTCTACCAGGATGTAATGTTATTACTAATAACACTTATACTTCATTAGAAGAGGTAATCACTGATCATATTAAAAATCAGAATACATTAAAGGATCCCTTAACAAAAATTAAATTTGATCAGTGGGTAAATAAATTATTCGCTAATGCTTTCATTAAAACAGGAAATGAATATCACTCATTTCAAACAAAAGACAAAATCGCCGATCATAAATATGCATCAATTTATACCGCCCCAGATACGGCGAGTTATAAACGTGAAAATAATACAACTAAAACCATTGATAATATTTTATTTAATGCCGTTGATGGTAAACAGCGTGCTAAATTAGCTAAACATAAAAATAAAGAATGGGTTACTAAAATACAAACCAAAGGTTCCCATTTAACGGAAACATTAAATACTTTATATGAAAACCAAAATATCAGAGAGAAAAATAAAGAAATAATTGGGATAAGCTGTAAAGATTATCCAAACCCTATTGAAAAAAATCATTGCTTTGTTTTTAAAGGCGTGGCGAAAAATAGTATAGTAGATTTACACAATATCATTGATCCCTCTCTTATTTCCACTGCCATGATGGAAATAGAAAAAAACAAAGATTTTAAACATTTAAGCTTAAATGAACGATTTGAAAATTTATTACGTAAATATCATTTAACTGCTGAAACAGATGATCAATTAACACCTGCGGGTATAGAATTAAAAACAGAAGACATTCTTTTGTTAGAGAAAATAATTGAACAATTAAATAATAATCCAGATTCTAGTATTCCAACACAAAATCAATTAATGCGCCTTTTCCAATCGAGTAGTGATGCAGCAAAATTAATTAGTCAAAATATAAAAGTTTTAGATAGAATGATAAAGGGAAATAAAGGTTTTGCTGAATACAAATGTGGGATGAATTTTTTAAACAAATGTATTCAATCATTAGATAAGCGAACCACAGAACCTGATTCAACCCTATCAGGTAATGGTGCTTATCTTGATAGAAAAGCGGTAAAAGAAATTTTAGAAAGTTTACAAGCGTATCAAGCAGCAAATCCAGTACAACGACATGGTTTCTTTAGTGGGAGATCAAATACAAGAATGATTTCTACTGTATCTGATTTAAATTTAGTTGATGTATTTTTAAAAATGCCTTGCTAAAAATTTCATTATTTATTAAGTATTAATACCTTATCCAATATTAATTATGATAAGGTATTAATTACACGAAATCTTAGCTAAATAATTTTTCTTAATTTTTAATAATAGAGATTTTTAAAAATGACTTAATGACACTTATTTATTAATCACTGAGTAAATTAAAATCATTTTATCATTCATTATATACCCGTTTTATTTTCCTTTTGTGTCACATACTTTGATAATATCTCTTTGAGTATTTCTTTACTTAAAGGTTTTGCAAATATATCTTGGATGCCAACTTCTAAACAATTTGTTTTTAAGGAATGAGATAAGTGAGCAGTCATCGCAATAATAGGGATTTCAATATGATAATCGTTACGGAATATTTTTGCTAAATTGATGCCATTTTTATCTGGCAATCCTATATCTGTAAAAATAATATTATAATCTTTATCTAAATTATTAATAGCTTCTTCACAAGAAGAGGCAATGCTACATGAACAATTTAAGTCATTTAATAACGTAACAATAACCATTTGTGATAATTTTTCATCTTCTACAACTAAAACTTTTATTTTTTTATCATTTACTGCATTAATTTCTTTTGTGAGTATTTGTTTTTCTACGGTTAAAATATTTGGGACTGGGACTGATACTGGAATATAACAATTAAACGTCGATCCGACACCTACTTCACTTTTTATAGAAATGTCGCCACCTAAATCCGTCAAAAATTGTTTTACAATACCTAAACCTAAACCAGTACCCTCATAACGACCTTTGTGTGAAGCTTCTAAACGAGTAAATCGATCAAAAATAATATTGAATTTATCTTCAGGTATACCAATTCCCGTATCTTTGACAGAAATAAGAATTCCAGAATTATTGTCTTCAATCCAATCGACTCTTATTTCAATTTTACCTTGATGAGTAAATTTCAGTGCATTATTGGCTAAATTGAAAATAATTCGATGTATTCTATGCGAATCAGAAATAATATTTTGAGGAATACTTATTGAATATTCTACAATGAAATAAATATTTTTTTCTTGTGCTTGTATGGATAAAATACTTTTAATGTCATTCACTAATTCTTTTAAATTAAATTCTTTTTTTTGTATCGCAATATTACCTTCTTCAAGGTGACTAAAATCAAGAATTTCATTTAATAGAAATAATAATTTCTCTCCAGAATGTTTAATTCCTTTGATAAATTCAATTTTTTCAGGATCCTTTTCTCTGGATAATAAAATGCTTGAAAAACCAATGATACCATTTAAAGGGGTTTTTAAATCATGACTCATGTTTTCAATAAATTCAGATTTTGCCTTATTAGCCGCTTCTGCTTTTATTTTTTCAACAGCCAAATTTTGTTCAATATATTTACGTTCAGTAATATCATTATAAATCCCTAATACGCCGATAATATTATTTCTTTTATCACGTAAAGGAACCTTATTGGCTAATACAGTAGCATATTTTCCATTTGCCATTAGTTGGGGTTCTTCGAAATTCAATTTTTGAATACCCGCTAACGCTTCTTGATCTCCCGCTCGAAATATATCCGCTTCAGTATCTTTCCATACTAAATCGTAATCTGTTTTTCCAATAATTTCATGGGGGGCTTTTAAACCTGCCACTTTTGCAAAATTTGCATTACAACCTAAGTAAATAGAATTTTTATCTTTCCAATAAAGATAACCCGGTATTTGATTTAAAAGATTATCAAGATAAGTTTGTAATTCAATATTTTTTTTAATTATTTCTCTAATAAAACTTATATTAATACCTAATAATAGGTACATATTTTCTTGAAAAAGTAATGTTGTCCAGGAAATAGTACTTTCTTGATTTTCAAAATTACTTATCGTAAAGGTGGAAGTTTGAATGGGCAATGTATTGGGTAATAAATTATTAATAGGATTATGTTCAATAAGTTGAAAATAGTTTTTCCCCATGAATGTACTGACTGAAACACTTAAATAGTGTTCTATCGCATCATTGGCATACGCTATACTAAAATCACTAACATTAATCCCCATTAATAATAAATTGAAATTAGGGATAGGAACATCACTTATATACATTTATACCCCATTTTGTTTCCTGTTAGCATTCAAATTCTTGCGCAACTATTATTTAGTCTAGTGTTAATTTGTATTTGTATCTGTCGCAAACAAAATGTCTTTTCCTTTTTTGATTTTTCTTGAATTTTTATTAAAAGAAAAAATTTTAGCTTTCATTTTGCCTAATTGATTTAAATAATTTTCTTTATAACGGGCCGTATTTATATATTGGATATCAGATAGACAATTTGCCAGTTTAGGATAATTATGTTTCCAAAGTTGAAGTATTTTTTTATCAATACTTTCAGTTAATGGAATAAGCCCTGGTTGATATTTATTGATATTTAAATCAGCACCTGCTTCCAATAACGCTGTAAATATAGGATCTAAAAAAGCCACATCCGTAGGATATTCTAAAATAAAGTTAAAGGGTTTTTTTAAATTCAAAATTTCACTTGTTTTAAATTTATAACCCCATTCATCGGGTGTTCCCATATTAATTTTCAATGTAGTTATAGGAAAATCTTTAGCATCAAAATAATGAGAGATACAATTTATTTTACCTGTGGCAGTAACCACGCAAAAAGCTTCTTTTAAATAGGATTTAATTAAATCAATATTATTTTCATCACTGAGCTGTAATGCCATATATCCATCTTTTTTTGCCTGTTCACATGCATCTGCTTGAATATCAATAATGATAATTTGTAATGGTTTCACATGAGGCGCTAAAACTTCTGATTTTTTCATCAATAATGAATACGCAATTCCTCTTCCCACTTTTCCATATCCAAAAATGACATAAATATTTTTTGTAAAAAGTTCTATATCAATTTTTTCTAAATAAGTAACTTTATTTTTAATTTCACTTTCAAAAAACATCATCCGTTGATAAATCAATGCTAATTCATTTTCAGTTTGATTTTGCTTATTTTTTATTTCTTCATCACTATCTGTTGTATTTATTTCACTGAGGTCTAAAGATTTATAATTTTCGCTTTCTGATTGAAGTAATTTTTCATATTCTCCTATTTGATATTGTATAAAACTTTTTTGATGTTGCTTTAATGCCCTAACAAATCCATCACCAGTACCTGCAAAAGTTTCTATGGATTTAAGTTTTGAATCATCTACTGAAATCACAGGAAAATTGATATTTTGATAAAGTGCAGGATCGGTTTTAGTTAATTCAACCATTCCTATGGTTGGAATAACATCCTTAAGTAAACCTGCAGCGCAATCAAAAATGATATCAAATTTATTTTTTTCTTTAGATAATGCATGGCTCGGAATATATAAAATCCCTGCTTGCGCTAAAAGCTGTAATTGTTGAGTTTGTACTGATAATTCAGGCGTATTCGTTACGGTTACTTTTGCTTTGGATAATAACAGTATATCAATCAGTATTAAAGTCGATAAAGTAAGATGTCCATTGAGTAATACCTGCTTATTTTCTAATGGACCTGTATTTTGCCATTTTCTTGCTAAAGCAGCTAAACATAAGCGTTTTTCAAGTGGAATTTGTTTATATTCATTATATAAATAATGATTAGCATATACTTCATTACTTTCAATATTTTGATACGCTTTTATCATGGTGACTCCTAAGCCCATTTAAATACATTTACGTATTTATTTTTGAAGATTAAGACCGCTAGTAAAAATTATCACTATACTCTCTTTATTACTGGTATTAAAAACACGCATTTGTTTTCTTTAGACTTATCCATTATTTTTAATAAGCACATCCAAGTTTAAAATAATTTATTTATACTTTTGTCATTAACCAACATTGATGAATTTTCGTTTTTCGAAAATCCAATGGTATTGTTTTATAAGTTATGTCAGTGATATTGAAAATTTTTTCTAATTTTTCCATATCAAGTTTAAACCCACGTTTATTATTTGAAAATAGTAGAGTACCTTCTTTATCCAAACGTTTACTCACTAAGCTCAACAATTCAATATGGTCACGTTGTATATCAAAAGTAGCATGCATCCGTTTTGAATTTGAAAACGTCGGTGGATCTAGGAAAATTAAATCATATTGATATTTATCTTCCATTAACCATTGCAAGCAATCGGCTTGGATAAATATGTGTTTTCCTGTACTAAAGCCATTTAATGATAAATTACGCTTTGCCCAATTTAAATAGACAGAGGACATATCTACTGTTGTAGTTACTTTTGCCCCTCCTAATGCCGCATAAACGGTAGCCGTTCCTGTATAGGCAAATAAATTTAAAAAACGCTTTCCTTTACTCATATCATGAATTAATTGCCGCGTAATACGATGATCTAAAAAAATACCGGTATCGAGATAATCCGTAAAATTAACTAAAAATGAAGCGTTATTTTCTTTTATTTCATAGAATTTACCCATACTGGCTAATTTTTCATATTGTGATTTACCCTTTTGTTGACGTCGTACTTTTAAAAAAATATTTTCAGCAGGTATTGAAGTCACTATAGGCACAACTTGCAAAATTTCATTTAAGCGCTTAGCTGCTTTTTCAGGATCAATGGTTTTTGGTGCTTCGTATTCTTGTACATGTACCCACTGCTCATAAATATCAATGGCGGCGGCATATTCAGGTAAATCCGCATCATATAAACGATAACAAGTAATGTCTTCTCGCTTGATCCATTTTTGATAATTTTTAAAATTCTTTTGCAAACGGTTTAAAAGCATTTCAGCACCCGAAGATAATTCCTGGGCATTATTTGCCAATGAATTTTCAATGGCCATGTGGGGGTTTTCATTAACAAAATAGTCAGGCACTATTGTAAAATTTAATAATTTACAAGGAATAGCCCCATTATATAAAGCATATATTTTTTGGGCACGCACCCCCATTTTTTTACCTAAATTTGGGTTAGCGGTTAATATACTGGCTTTCCAATCGATAAAACGTTCTTTTAACACTTTTCCTAAATAATTATAAAGGTATTGCAATTCCGCTTCTTCACCAATTCTTTCACCATAGGGAGGATTTGCTATAAATAATCCAACAGGGGTATTTTCTGGAATAGTACATTGAATTAATTCACGTTTTTCAACATGAATAAACTTTAGTAAATCTGCATTATGGATAGTTTGATTAGCTAACTTAATCGCGCGTGTATCTGCATCATAGCCTATAATAATAGGTATTTGACCCAAACCTATTATTTTCTTTTCTTTTGCTTCAGTAATTAAATTTGACCAAATTTCAGGTTTATGTTGCCGCCATTTAATAAATCCAAAATAATGACGATTTAAGCTAGGCGCAATATTTCCAGCTATTAATGCCGCTTCTATTAATAAAGTGCCTGATCCACACATGGGATCAACTAAAGCTCCCCCTTTTTTAGCAATTTCGGGCCAACCTGCGCGAATTAATATAGCAGCAGCTAAATTTTCTTTTAAGGGGGCAATTCCACTCGCTTCACGATATCCGCGTTTATGTAAACTTTCTCCTGATAAATCCAGACTAACCGTTGCTTTATCTCGGTATAAATAAACATTAATTCGTATATCAGGTTGATCCAGTTTAACAGAAGGTCGAATACCAAAATAATCACGGAATTGATCAACGATGGCATCTTTGACTTTTTGTGCACCAAATTGAGTATGCGTGATTTGAGATTGTACGGTATTAAAATCCACGGCTATCGTATCTTCAGGCGTAAAATGCGTACGCCAATCGATGGTTTGAATACCCTCATAGAGTTCCTGCGGTCCTTCAGCCGGAAATTCACATAAAGGTAAAAGAATGCGATTTGCTAATCGTGACCACAGACAAGCACGATATGCCATTTCTAATGTGCCTTGAAATACAACGCCGGCTAATTTTTCGGCAGCAAAAGTTGCCCCCAATTGCTTTAATTCATCAGCTAAAAGCAATTCTAACCCTTTAGGCGTCGTAGCAAAAAAATGGTGTATTTGATTCATTCGATCATTTATCTCTTTATGATTATAAAAATAAATCTGGATAAAGATTTTCGTTAGCATTCATGGCATAAATTGAAAAATCTTCGATACCATGAGCGCGTAATACTTCTTCATCAATAAAAAAATTACCCGTGGTTGAACGAGAATTTTGGCATAAAATATAATATGCTGCATCGGCTACTATGGAGGGTTTACGACTAGCGTGTAAAATGGCTTCAGGAAAGTTAACGGCTATTGCAGAAGTTGCAATAGTTGTCTTTGGCCATAATGAATTAATGGCTATACCCTCATTTTTAAATTCTTCTGCCATACCTAAAGTACACATACTCATTCCAAATTTCGAATAAGTATAAGCAAAATGGTCTTTAAACCATTTAGATTCCATCTTTAATGGAGGTGCAAGATTGAGTATATGAGGATTACCTGATTTTTTTAAATAAGGAATACATAATTGTGATGCAGCAAAAGTTGCACGTACATTAACGTCAATCATTAAATCAAAACGCTTTATAGGCGTATCTAAGGTAGACGTTAAACTTATTGCACTGGCATTATTAATTAATATATCAATACCACCAAACGTTTCTACCGTTTCGTCAATCGCTCCTTTTAATAAATCAATGTCACGTACATCAACAGGTAATGCTAATGCTTTTCCGCCTACGTCTTCTATTTCTTTCGCAACACTATATATCGTGCCTGGTAAATGAGGATGCGGCTCAATTGTTTTTGCCGCAATAGCAATAGAAGCGCCTGCTTTTGCTAAACGTAAAGCAATTTCTCGTCCTATCCCTCGGCTAGCACCAGTTATAAATACTATTTTATTTTTTAACGGTAACATGAATAAATCCCATTATACATAAGTAGTTTTTAAATATTCAAACACAGCGCGTATACCCATGGCTTCTCCGCCTTCAGGACGGCCCGCTTGTGTTAATGTATTCCATGCCATTACATCAATATGAACCCAAGGAATACTGGGTTCAACAAATTCTTTTAAAAATAATCCTGCTGTTATCGCTCCCCCATAATTACTCATAGATGAATTATTGATATCAGCAATTTGGCTATCCAATAAACGGCGATAGGGTTTATATAAAGGTAAGCGCCATAGGGGATCTTGTGATTTCTGGGCAGCTAATAATAAACCCTGTGCTAATGTTTCATTATCGGTAAATAATGCAGGAATTTCTGTTCCTAATGCCACACGAGCAGCTCCTGTTAAGGTAGCAAAATCAATTATTAATGCCGGTTTTTCACTACAAGCTTCTGTCATTGCATCGGCTAATAGTAAGCGCCCTTCAGCATCTGTATTTCCTATTTCTACGGTTAAACCTTTACGTGTTTTAATGACATCACCCGGTCGATAGGCATTGCCTGAGATTGAATTTTCTGCTGTAGGAATTAATACCCGTAATTGTATAGGTAATCGCGCTTGCATAATTAAATACGCTAAGCCCAATACATGAGCAGCACCACCCATATCTTTTTTCATTAAAGCCATGTAAGGCGTTTCTTTGATATTTAATCCCCCAGTATCGAAACAAACCCCTTTTCCTATTAAAGTAATTTTCGGATGGGTATGTTCTCCCCAACGAATATCGATTAAACGGGGTGGGTTAACACTTGCCCTACCGACGGCATGAATAGCGGGATAATTATTTAAAATTAATTCTTCACCAATAATTTCAGTCATTTGTGCATTAAAATTCACTGCCAATTTTTTTGCTTCCATCGCTAATTGGCCAGGATTTAATTCTTCTGCAGGAATATTAATTAAATCACGAATCCAATAAATACTTTCAATATAATTTTTAATCCATTCTTTTTTTTCTGGTAGTACAAGTTTAGCTTTTATGGATGGCACTTCTTTATAGCGATTAAATTGATAAGCGCCTAAACCCCAAGACATAGCAATATTAGTAGCTTGCTCGTCAGTAATAGACCTTTCCCAATAATAATTTCCTGGTGGTAATTGTTTTGATAAATTCCCAGCTACCCAAAAATTATTTATTGTTTCACAACCTACTAACACTTGTAATAATTGATTATTTTCTGCAGGGACTAAACAAACACTACCATTTTTTGCGGAAAAATTCACTGTTTTTACCCATTGCTTTACAGCCATTGATTGTTTTTCTAACCAATGGGGAAAAAGCTGAGTTTCAATAAAAATAAGTGGGATAGCGTCTTTATTTTCTCTTACAAAACAATCAATCGACATTTTTTACTCGTACAATAAATATGGCTTTACTTCAGGGTTTAAAAAAAGGATATTGACTTAAAAGTATAAAATGGTCAAGCTCGTTTAACCCTTCTGTCATATACGAGAGCATTATGTGGAAACCAATTACTGCCTGTTTATTTTTTACTTTCTATACCCTTACCAGTAAAGCAAGTATTAACCCTAAACCCCCTATTACTTTAATAGAAGTGAATCAAAAAAATAAAGCTCAATGCACTGAATTTTTTACACTAAAAGAAAAATTATATTGTAGTACTGAAATCTTACCCTCTATAAAAATCCAAAAAGAAATTGAAGAAGCAGAAACGTTAAATTTAGGATTAGATTTTTCTTTATGGAAAATAGCTTCCTCTAACATTTCGCCTCATTTTACTCAAATAGAGTATATTTATCATGGGGAAAAGAATGAAAATGGTACAGAATTCATTACTACACAATTTTTTCCCCATTTTCCACATTCATTGACACTTAAAATTATCGCCTTACTTTTTATTAAACAATTACAACAAAAAGGGTTAAATCCAGCTCTTAATTTTTATAAAGAAAGTAATGACACATTTATATTTGAATATCAGATTTTGTCACCTGAAAAAGAAATCCAAGATACTATACAAATGATTTTTATGAGTACTAAAGGTTTACATATTATTAATTACACAATTAAACAAATTGATATGGATAAGAAAAAAAGAAAGACGTGGTTAATGAAATTAAATGATTTGGATCTTAAAAAGGCTTAAGATAAAAATTTAATTTGATAATGGTGGGTCGTGAAGGAATTGAACCTTCGACCAGCGGATTAAAAGTCCGATGCTCTACCGACTGAGCTAACGACCCATATCAATGAAGGAGTTGCATATAATACTAATTTATACGAGAAAAACAAGCCTTTTTTTTACTTTTTTGTAATTATTTTTAAATCACTATAATTTATATAAATTTTAATGGTCACGTTAAGTTAAAATAGTACTCTAGAATAGAGCTCTTGCAAAACCTAGTGAAATGATTAAATTTCTTTTCATTTTGCAAGAGCTCTATTCTAGTTGTAATGCTTCAGATGAAATCTAATAATTGCCGTTGATAAGAAAGAGACTATAACTACCCTTCTTAACAGGAGCATAAGATAAAAAGTAATACCCCCCGAAAATATACCCCTGAGTTTAAAATCAAGTTACTAAGGTAAACAAAGTTGCTATCGCAGAAATATGCGAATGCCATGGTAAAAAACCGTCATTGTTTTATGTATGGCAAAAAGATTTGTTTGAACAGGGAGGATTCGTTTTTGAAAAACTCAAAACAAATAAGCCTGCCCTTGATAAACAGCAAGCTAAGATTATTGCATTAGAAGAAAAATTAGCCCGTAAAAATGAATCTT
>CBCSKA010000053.1:0-4185 GCA_965140885.1 Legionellaceae bacterium
GATACAAAAATAGCGCTAGATGACGCAATGGCAAATATCTTAAAATATTTGTCTATATATTAGTGGTCTACGCTATAACAGTAGAAAAAGAAATAATTAAATTATTTGGTAATCAAAATAAACCTGCTGAATTGATAGGGTATGGTGAAAATTTTAGGCCTTATAAAAGAGATTGGATACAAAAAATTATTGATAATATGGATATTAACCAATTTGAGTCAGGCAATTATAATCCCAATAATCGGGGTATTGTTATTCAAAATTTATATGGACGAGCATTACCTACTGATGATGCGCATTTTTATAATCCTAAACGGGCAGGGCAAGGTTATCCTTTTGATAATTTACAAAATTTCTGCTTTATATACGGGAACACCCCTTTATATTTTAGGTACAACAAAAGATAAAGCCTGGTCATTAGTCTTGACTTCTTCTTTAATTGTTTGGGTGGAAAGTAATAGAATAGCCAAAACAAATGCACAATTTATACGCCACTGGCAAAATGCAGCGAAAAAGAAACTCATTGTTATAATTCATAAGGGAAGTTTAATTAATCAAGATAATCATTACTTACTGACGGCTTACCCTAGTTCAATTTTTCCATTAGCAGAAAAAAATAGTAAAGGTTATAAAATTTATATTCCAATTAAGGATAAACACCAGCAAGCGAAAATGGATTTTGCATCTGTAAATCCTAAAAATACGGTAGAAATGCGATTACCTATAACGCCTAAAAATATCGCTTATATTATTTCTACACTTATTGGAAAACCTTATGGTTGGGGGAATCTTTATTTTTACAATGATTGCTCTTCTGAAATGGTAAGTCTTTATACTCCCTTTGGTATTTGGTTACCACGAAATTCAAGAGCACAAGTCAACCAAGGAAAAATGATTGATAGAAGTAATGTCTCAAGCGAAAAACGAATAGCTTACCTTATTCAACATGGGCATAAAATGATGACATTAGTGTATATTGGTGGACATATTTTTATGTATCTAGGTCATTATTTAAATGAAAATGCCAAGAAACGTGAATATATCGCCATGACATATCAAAATATTTGGGGTTTAAAACCCCCTGTTGATAACCGGCGTTCCATTATTGGGCAATCTCTATTTTTGCCATTACGGTTAACTTATCCTGAAGATACTCAGTTAAATAGTTTGGCAAATAGAAAATATTTTCAAATAATTTATTTGGATGAAGATCCTATTCAAACAAATGAAAAAAGAGCGCCCGATTTAAAAGCATTAATGCTGCCGCAGTAAATATATACGATTATTCAGTGTTACCCCAGGGTAATTGTAGCCTATGAGGAATATTTAAATGGTCCAAAATACGTGCGACAATAAAATCAATTAAATCCTGAATTGTCGAAGGTTGATTATAAAAGCCAGGATTTGCAGGTAAAATAATAGCCCCTAATCGAGCTAATTTGAGTAAATTTTCTAAATGTATGATTGAAAGCGGTGTTTCTCGATGAACGAGAATTAATTTGCGATTTTCTTTAATAACAACATCAGCAGCTCGTTCAATTAAATTATCACTGATACCTGCTGCTATTGCACCAATACAACCACTGGTACAAGGACAAATAATCATTGCTTCAGGCACATTAGAGCCACTTGCTACAGGTGCACTCCATTGTTGATTTCCAAACGCCGTAATTTGATTTGGTTTAGCCGTGAAATAATTACTAAAAAAATCGGTTTGCTGTTTAGGATCACTGGGAATTTTCAAATTTGTTTCCATTGCAAATACAGTTTGTGCTGCTGGTGAAATCATTAAGTAAATTTGTCGCTCTGCAGCGACCAAATGTTCGAGTAAGCGCAAACCATAAGGTATGCCTGATGCGCCAGTAAAAGCCAGTGCAATGGGTTTTGGGTTAATTGCTTTCATCATTATTTGCCATTTAATATAGTGTTACTTTATCTTCAGTAAATAGTATATTTATACAAATTATGTTATTAAATTATATGAATTATCGTTAATAAATATCACTAAATTCAGTATTACCTATAATTTTAAAATAAATTTACTATTTCACTTTTAACAAGTGTAATTAAAAAAATTGAAAAAAATGTCTCTATAACACTAGCTTATAGTCATTATTTGCTAATACTATTTAAAATGCCGGTTATGCTTAAAAAATTTAACTCGTGGTAAATTAACTTTTCACTAAAAGTAGTGTAAAGCCGAGTACTTCATCAGTGATGATAGATTTAAACGAATAAAGTAATATTTGCTATAGGGTAAAATATATTAATCTAAACATCTATAGTTTATTTTTAGGAGAAATAAATGTCTGAAAAAAATGCTTTTTATGCTCAATCAGGCGGCGTGACAGCAGTCATTAATGCATCTGCCTGTGGCTTAATTGAAGCTGCACGTAAAGCAAATGTAAACGTTTATGCAGGACGTAATGGTATTATTGGTGCTTTAATGGAAGATTTAATTGATACCAGTTTTGAAACGGATGCTGCAATTGCAGCTTTACGTCATACGCCAGCCGGAGCTTTTGGCTCTTGCCGTTATAAATTAAAAAATTTAGAGGAGCATAAAGCGCATTATGAACGCTTAATTGAAGTTTTTGCTGCTCATAATATTGGTTATTTTTTCTATAATGGTGGTGGTGATTCACAAGATACATCATATAAAGTGTCCCAATTAAGTGAAAAAATGGGATATCCTTTAGTTTGTGTTGGAATTCCAAAAACAGTCGATAATGATTTACCTTACACTGATAATTGTCCTGGTTTTGGTTCAGTTGCAAAATATGTTGCTGTTTCTATTCGAGAAGCAGGATTTGATGTTGCCTCTATGGCCGCTACATCAACAAAAGTATTTATTATGGAAGTGATGGGACGACATGCCGGTTGGATTGCAGCCGCAGGGGGGTTGGCGGCTGAAAAAGAAGGTGATGCTCCTCATATTATTATTTTTCCTGAAATACCTTTTGAACCTGCTGTTTTTTTAACTCGTGTTAAAGATTGTGTGAATAAATTTGGGTATTGTGCCATTGTTGTTTCAGAAGGCGTACGCTCATCCGATGGGCAATTCTTAGCAGATACAGGATTGAAAGATGCCTTTGGGCATGCACAATTAGGGGGTGTTGCGCCTATATTGGCTCAATTAGTAAAGCGTGAATTAGGATATAAACTCCATTGGGCAGTAGCCGATTATTTACAAAGAGCGGCGCGCCATATTGCTTCTAAAACAGATGTTGAACAAGCCTATGCATTAGGTAAAGCAGCCTTTGATTTAGCCTTTGCGGGAGAAACCGCTATTATGCCAATTATTCATCGTGAAAGTGAAATGCCTTATCGATGGTCGATTGATAAAGTTCCTTTGAAAATGGTTGCTAATCAAGAGAAATTTTTACCCCGTAATTTTATCACGGCAGATGGTTTTGGCATTACAGAAGCCTGCCGTCAATATTTACAACCATTAATACAAGGAGAAGATTATCCTCCTTTTTTTAATGGGTTGCCGCAGTACGTTACGTTACAAAATAAACCGGTTGAAAAACGTTTAAAAACAACATTTACATTATAAATAGCAGAAAACTACCTCCTTCACTACTTATTGAAGGAGGTAGTTTAAAAGAAACAAGATTAGCTCACAATTATATAAATATTATGAGAGTATTTTGAATAACGTATTATTTCGTTTGAATTTTAACTTTTTGTGGAATATGTCCGCAGTGTTTATTTTCTGCTAAAACGCGTAAATAATTATTACGACGTTGGTAAGCTTCTACTTCAACGCGCTCTGCATCAGAAAAATCCATAAAAAATAAAGGGACAAGAAAAAAAGCACCTGTAACACCTAATGCTACATTCTTACCCGTTTTATTCTCTTGTGGAACTAATTTCATAATCGCTGCTTCATTATCTGCGATTTCAACTTTAATGGAATTACAATTTCTTATATCATCACCTACTTGATATTGAGATATTGGATTAGCTGTTTTTCCAGCGCATCCCATTAATGTTATAAAAAAGAGGGATAAAAAAATTTTTTTCATATAAATTGCCTATATCATGATTAATTAAACAATTAATCATAGTATGCGGTATAAAGAAGTTCAAGTAAGTTGTAACTATCGCTGTCGGCCAAGGAAGCGACGAAGGAGCGAGGCCGATAGTCCCTGGTAGACCGTAGTACCGGATGTTTTGCCG
>CBCSKA010000054.1:0-4089 GCA_965140885.1 Legionellaceae bacterium
GTTTGGACTACGATTTAATTTGATTGCCAGCATCTACAATTTTGAGCTCTATTTGTGAGTTTCGAAAGAACTCTATTTTCTATACGTGTTAATTGAAAACGTTGGGGAGATCAAATATGAATGCGTATAAAAATAAACACAGTAAAGAGCGTTGTTGATAATTTGGCCACATATTTTTTGCCAATACTGGTATCAGAAAAAGCTAAAAATAGGGCAATGGTAAGGCACGAAAGGATTTACGTTATTTATTTGAAAGCGAATTTATTGCACAGATTTTTTTTAATTCACGAATCAAATTATTGTATTGTTAAGTATATTTATTTGAATTATGTTACCTTTATTTATACTTAAGTAAGAAATTTATCCTGATTAAACTTATATAAATAAATTATAACGACTTACGTAAATTATTTTAGTAATACACTGTGCATTTTCAAAAATAAAAAACACATAATTTGTAACACTCGAATAATTAGGGTTGTATGGTCAACTTATCGAGTAAACAGATACATTAATATTTTTTTCAAGTAATTTCTCTATTTTTTATAATTATATAAGGAATCGCTATGTTTAAACATAAAGACGATTATGAAAAGCTTTGTTTATTGCTAGGGTATCAATTTCGCAATAAAAGGCTCTTAGCACAAGCGCTTACAACGAAATCAGCGTGTCATAATAAAATGCAGCAAAGTTCGATAGGACATCAGGAACAGATGGAATTTTTGGGAGACAGCTTATTACGATTAGTGGTTGATCAAATTTTAATGGAAGAATTTCCGCATGCAATGCCAAATGAACTAAGCAAATTACGGGATAACTTAGTTAAAAATGCAAATCTTTCCAAAGCAGCAAATCAGTTAGGTTTAGCGAATTATATTATTATGGACCAGAATCAAACGCGTCAATGTAAAAACACCAGCACTTCAAAAGTGCTTGCCGATACAATGGAAGCGTTAATTTGTGCCATTTATACAGATTCAAACAATAATCTTAAACTAGTCAAAGAATTTATTTTAACTAATTCTATGATTGCTAAGGTTTTAAATGACTATAGAAATGAACTGTGTATCCAATATTTACCTTTTGTGAAAGCTATTGAAACAGCTGATTTGATAACTATTTCGAATTTGCTGGAGGAAAATTATAATCCAAATCTCGTATTACGTAACTCATACCAACATATAGTTGATATTGAAGATGATTATTTTACAGCATTAAGCTTAGCAGTTAGCTGTTTAAAGCAGTTAGCGCAAGCTGAAAAAAACACTGAATCGATGTTGAGTGTTATTGATTTATTAATTAAGAAAGGTGCTGATCCGAATTTACGTATTAAAAACCAACCGTCCATGGCTCATGATTTAATACCAGGGCTTACTTATGAAGGAGAACGTACTGATACCTATTTTTATCGTTTTAGAAATATCAGTAATATTAACTCTCAGCTTAATAATGACTTTGATCAAATAATTGAAAAATATGAAATACCTTCTTGGCATTCGCTAACAGATAAAGTATTTACTTTATTTTGTAAGGCAGGCATAGATTTTACTCTACAAGATTCAAGCGACAATACGCTGTTAACGCTGGCGGTTATTTACAATCAATCCTATAAAATTGATCTTTTTCTGAAATCAGGCGCGGAGGTTGATTTTCTATGTCATCAGGATGAAACAGCACTTCATATCGCAGCTGAAATGGGTCATAGTGAAATAGTCAAAAAACTCATTAAATCGAATGCGAGTATAAATATACATAACAAACGTGACAAAACACCCTTTGATATGGCTAAAACACTAGAGATAAAATATCAATTACTTAAGGCGGAATTAGCGAAATTAAAAGAATCTAATAATGTGAAAAATTCATTACCTGATAATTTTAATAGGCTTAATGAACAAGCTATACAGTTATATCAGGAAGGGATAAAAAGTAAATCGGCCGAATGTTTATCCCAATCTATTTCATCATTTCAAACGATTTTAAAACATTTACAGGCTGTAAATTTTACCACAGCCACACAATTTGTCAGTGCTTATTATAATCTTGGCTCTGCATATTTCGAGTCGAGAAATTACCCTAAAGCAAAAATTCATCTTGAGCGAGCTTATATTTTATGTTTGTATGAAATTGGTGCTAATGAAGAAAGAACTCAGAAGATAAAACAGCGTTTAGACCTGTGTAACGCTAAATTTAATGAGAAAACAGATAACTTTTTTCTTACACAAAATCCGCATACGGTATTTTCCAAAAATTTTTCTTCTTCATCTACAGAAAATATAAATGAGCTGGATAATAAATTATTTCAAATGGTTAAGTTAGCCCAAGCAACTGGATTTGAAGTATTATTAACGAAGGGAGCTAACCCTGATGCTTGCGATGAACAAGGCCAAAATATTTTAAGTTATAGCATTTTACAATACGCTAATGCTTGTCTTATGTATCGTTCAACCGCTGATCTATTAGATTATCCGGAATTGTCCCCAGGATATCACATGAAGAAAGGGCTACAGAATATTATTGATTTATTATTAAAATGGAAAGTTGATGTGAATCAGCGTGATTCGCAAGGAAAAACAGCGTTACATTGGGCTGCAATTACAGGCGATTTCGGTATTGTGAACTTGCTTTTAAAGGCACAAGCAGATCCAACTATTAGTGATAGTAAAGGGAATTATCCCTCAAACTTGGCGACTGATGAATATACTAAAACAATATTATTAAAAGCATTGCAAATAGCAAATACAAAAGAGAAAACATCTGAAAATGAATATAAAGAAAATATATATAAATCGTTTACATTATAAGAAACACCTATCATAAAAATAATTACGTTCTTGATGGATGGAAATATATACTCAAAGTACTTCAAAATACTAAGTTTTAAGGAAGCGGAAATTATTGTGAATTTACTGATTTATCACTCGTTTATAAAAAGTGTAAAAAAAGTAAACACACTTAAATTAAGTGTTTGTTTTGAATCAAAAATTATTTACAATTATTTTTCAAATGATTCACTACATTTTAAGCTAACGTAAAGTAAGCATTTTGAAGTTATTTTGGGTATATTCCTACCGCGGTAAATCATAATGGTTTTTTTTAATTTAGGCATACAAAAAATTACAGTAGTTTATGGGAATTATCATTATCAATAAATTCTATTGATAATGTATTTTGTTCAAAATACATTATACTTATACTAAATCTCATTAAGAATAAGGATTTTGTATGCCAACGCAAGAAAAAATAATTTCTGTTGAAATAGATAAACTAAAAGTTTTAAAGATAAGTAAGGATTTTAAAAATCCACAATTTAAAAAAACAAATCCAGATGATTTTGAATCATCACTTCGAGAACATTATATTGAGAATATTAGCAATTCGAATTTTAGTTTTATTGATTCCGTAGATGAAAATACTAAAAGCATAGGTATGATAGGCACTTTAAAATACATTGATGATAATGATAACAAAACAATTACTGTTGTTAGTTTCACTCCAACAAAAAATATTTTTTTAAAAAAAGAAGGACCCGGAGACGAAATCCTTTTGGAGAATCCCCAGTTAAAGAATATTAGTAACGGTATTTTAGAAACGCTAAAGAATAAAACAACAAATAATGAATCAGTTTCTAAATCAACAACGGATTCATTTTGGAATCTTATAGCAAAAAAAGAAAAAAACATTAAAATAGAGGAAAAAATAGCTAAAAATAAAAAATCACTATCTTTCATTGATAGGCTTAAATCATTCTGGAACGGTATAAAAGGGATATTTAGTTTTTTTTCAAGATTTGACACAAAACAACCGGTTCAAGAAATACACAGTGATATGATAGGCAGTGCTAATCCTCCTACGCATGAAATTAATAATGTTTCGATAATAAATACAGAAGCTAGTTTAAGCGATAGAAATCGTTCAACGAACCTTCTTTTTGCGGCATATCCTGCTTTAATGAAAAAAAGTGAATCAATTGTAAATCCAGTTTCCGAAAATAAAATAGAAGTTGACAATAATATAGCATCGCCCACTAACGAATAGATGCTAAATCTGATAAGATCTGTAGTTTTGCAGTCTGGAAGTAATTAAATG
>CBCSKA010000055.1:0-2685 GCA_965140885.1 Legionellaceae bacterium
ATCCTCTGCGGTTCCTATCTAGTATTCCTGTGAGAGGAAAACAGTTAATTTGCTTATCGCATGTCATCTGCTTCTCTGTATAAAAAAAAGATTTACTATAAAAAAAGGAAAAAAAAATGAATCCTCCTTCTATAACCGCCATTATTCAGCAACCTACACAAAGAGTTATTAAGAAATCATCAAAAGCTTTGCGTAAAAATATTGGTCAGATCAGTGGTATTTTATTTACTCTTGCTGGATCATTAGCTGTCACAGGACATTTTGTTTTAGGTATGACTGAAGCTTTGGATTATGATAATCCCGACAATAGCCAACAAAGCATAAATGTCAAAAAGGGAGTTATCATAACCAGTGCCATTCTCAGCTATATATCCAGCCTGTGTTTGCATGTAGAAAATAATATTGAGTTTTGCGTTAAGCTTACCAATATGGGCAAAGAAAAAAATAAAAAAATAGAACGCGGCTATTATTATATTACATTACCTTTTAGTATACCGTTCAGCCTCTTAACCGCATTGGCAAGTACAGGTTTAAGTTATGCTGGAGTAAAAAAAACCATAGAACTTTGCTTATCAAATACTTCTTCACTTAGCTTAGGTGAAAGACAAGGCATTATTATCAGTAGTTTAGCCATTGCGGCTATTGATTTTCCACAAACATTAGCGAATGAAGGAAAAGACACTTATGAAGGAATGGCTATATTAGTTCAACAAGGGATACCTATTTTTTTAAATCAATTAAAAAAATCACCCGTTTATATCCAAAAATCATTTCAATTACTCGCAGAAAGAACAAAAGAACTTGCTTACGCATTGGTCAAAGGCCCTGATAATTTATGTAATGAAATACTAGGATTATTTACTAAACCCGCTCGCTCCCTCTATAAGAATAAAATACAAATTCTAAGCTTTACTTCTGTATATGTTATTCCTTTATTATTAACCCTTGGTGGTTCTATTGCTTATGGTGCTCAATTTTATTATGGCATCGATTGTTTAGAAGAATTTATTCGTGATATCAATAAAAATAGCCCTAATGAAGGACTGCTTCACTTTGCAATCCGATACTTTGGAAATTGCCAAGAAGTTATTAATACCGTTTCGTATTTGAAATATCCTGTCGCGATAACTTCTTTTATCAATTGTTTATTATTTTATGGTCAATATACGGTTGAAAATACTATCGATTTTGAAAAATATGTGTTTGAAAAGTTAAGCAAAACTTATTATGAAATACGACATGCACATGCTGCCATTTATGGCTATTATCAACAATGTATAGGCCATTTTTCTTTTAACTCTTATGATACCGATGAATATGCAGGTATTTTTTCACAAAAGCTTTCATGTCCTAGTTGGCAAACAATGCTTGAAACAACGTGTGACTGGGGATCCTGGCTTGTTATTTTATTGATTAGATGGATTTATGTCGGATCAAGTGCAGCATTAACAATTGCAGGAATGGATAAATTAACAAATATCAATTTTTTAAACGGCCTCATTGGTTTTTCTGATGTTTGTCAAGCGTATATTGTTGAAGGTATGGAAACAAAAGAAAAAATGGAAGCGTTATATCATTCAGCCAAAGAAAAAGTGTTACATTGCTTACCAGTTAAAAGTGAACATCGTAGTGAAGAAGATGAAGAAAACCCAGATTTAATGGAAAATACAGCTCTTCCAACGATTAAATCTTATCATTCACTGCAAGATATAGAAATGATTGAAGTAAACTCAACATCTACGGAAAATACTACTTTATCACCTCTTAACTTTTTTAATTCAGAACAAAAAAAAATAAATACTATTTTGAGCGATTTTGGAAAATATCCTTTTTTCCATAAAAATAATATTTCAGAAACTACTCCTTTAAATAGTATAAATACGATAAATTATAATCGATAAAATAAATTGCCTGTAAAATAGGATATAAATTTTATTCTCACATTTAATCCTAATATGGGTCATGGTTAAATTCCATTCTCGGATAGCCATGACCCATTTTCATGTCATATAATCAATGGTCAAATACCACATTTCAAATACGGATTCATCATTAGGAAAAACCCGTTTATTGTTAATTGTTAGTGATTTTACACCATTGGCTATTGACGGATTCTACCGCATTGATCGTGGATATCACACGACGAGATAAACTCAGGGTATTGAAGAAAAATGTGTTCAACTCCATCGGCAGCCTAAAATTTAGCGATTTTCGGGTATTGTTTATTCCATTTTGCTTTAAACAACTCAAGAGCTAAAAGTGCATCTTCTTCGTTAGCCGCCGTATCAATAGGCTTTAAATCAGCAGCAACTTGTTTCTTATCTTTATAGGAAGAGTCACTGGTTACTTAATTTTTTAAAAAATAATTTTATCCACAGTTTTTGTGGATAAACCCGTGAGTGTGTTGTGCAGACATTTAAAAAGGGTTGTTTTTTCTAGGACAAAGAGGGATTGCAAGTGCTTTGATTAAAATTTAATCAAAAAAAGACAAAAAAAAATTATGCCTTTTGGCTTTATCAAGAGAAATTCGAAGAAATTAAATAATCTACAACCCTACTCATTTATGCGGTTTTAATAAATAAAAGTATTTCGGATAGGGCGAATTTATATTCAACTATTTTATGGTGAATTTTAATAGCCTCTTTATCCATGATGCGCCTAACAATTTATTATGGCACCCTATTT
>CBCSKA010000055.1:2695-3884 GCA_965140885.1 Legionellaceae bacterium
TGGTTCTTCTTTTCTTTTTTGGTGGTGTTTATTTGCAATTAAGTTAACAAATTTATCCACAAATATTTTTATCTTTTTTGCTATTTATTCTTTATTTGTTTGGGTTACATTTGTTGAGTCTATATAATTTGTTAACGGTAAATTAAAATTAATCCACTATTGTTTTTAAATAGGCAATTTCCTACAAAGCCAATTAATACTTCACTGGCAATTTTATTATACGCAATCATCATTATTTTATAGGTATCTTTCATGATGGATGATGAATTTCTACCTAAAGGAATTATATTACACAGTAACAATGACAGTTATTCATAAGCTTTATCAGTAGGGGGTATGGATACTATAACCTGTATTTAAATTTTATTTGGCTATTAAAATACGGGGCTTCAAAATAATATTACAAAGATTTAACGAGGGTTAGCCTTTAAACTTAATACTGATATCAATCCTACTCATTCTGAAAAAGTCATTAACTAAGCTTTGTTCGAAAGTAAATGGGCAGTGACTAGGAAAAGTATTTTTTGCTATACCAGACTCAGATATTGCTGTATCAATAATTTTACTGTAAACGAGATCTAGCTTTGTATTTGATTCATGCTTTAAGCTTGATTTTTTTTCCAAAAGTTCCATTAATTCTTTTCATTCAACTTTAAGAGTAAATTTCCAACTATTGCCGCATCAAATAAGTTGAAATTGCCATTTTAACAAGTGACAAATCAATAATGGGAAGAAATGAAATATTCAATCCACGAAATTAATTATATTTAATGTCAATCATAACAATAAATTTATCTTACGTGTCTAGAAATATTCACTATAATACACACGATACTAGATTTGTCACCTTATACTTATTGAGGAATTTGAAACATGTTAAATAAACAAAAAAATACCAAAAATATAGAAAAAGAAATTTTTAATATATTTTTCAAAAAACAATTAAGAGATTCTTTATATTACCTTTTAAATCAACAAATCATTTATTTCATTTTTATCACACAAATTAAAACAACTTTCTTACCTCAAAAATACAAAGAAACATTTGTCAAAGCGAGGATAAATTCCTTTTTTAAAGAATATATTTTAAAAAAAAACGAAGATACTTTTGAAGAGGGTAAATTTAAAAACCACCAAGAAATGGATGTAAATAAGTTAATTGATACACTGAAAAATAACGTAGAAATTT
>CBCSKA010000056.1:0-3850 GCA_965140885.1 Legionellaceae bacterium
AAAAAAACGACACATTCCGGGTTAAACAACGACACATTCCGGGCGTCATCCACAGAAAACAACGATCGATTTCGAACACTAATTTTAACGACAAAATAAAATTATGTCGTTGATAACTTTTCGACGACAATATATAATTGTTGTCGTTAAAACGACACTTTCAGGGTGAAAATATCTTATGAAAAATTTACTAATAGTCTCTAAGTCAAATCATCTTATTGAAGCTGGATATAAACTCTCCTTAAATGAACAAAGATTAATATTAATAGCTATTACCCGCATTGATAGTAGAAAACCCATGCCTAAAGATAGTGATTTCATTATTACCGCCACTGATTTTGCTAAAACTTTTGATATACCTTTGAAGCAAGCCTACGAAATCCTTGAAGATGCAGCATCTAGACTTTATGAGAGAGATATCAAGACATTTGATCCAGAACAAAAAACACGGAACCGCTTTAGATGGGTTGATGGCATAAAGTACTGGGATGGTGAAGCTAAAGTTACTCTTAGCTTTTCACGTCATATTGTTCCATACTTAACATTATTAAAGGAACAATTTACCAGTTACGATATTAAGCAGGTATCACAACTTAAAACAGCATATGCTATACGATTTTATGAGCTTTTGATCCAGTTTATAAAAACAGGGGAACGCTATATAACATTAGATAAACTGCGGGAACGTTTAGAATTGAAAGACCAATATAAAAGATTTTTTGACCTAAAAAAGAGAATTATTGACCCATCAATCGATAACATTAATTCAACAACAAACCTTATAGTTGAATGGGATGTTTCAAAAAAGGGACGTGTTATTACTGGACTAATTTTTGTTTTCCAAAAAAACAAATAAACCTAAAAAAATATTAAATTCATCTTCTTACAGTTAATAACAAATAACAATAAATTTTTACTAGATCAGTAGCAACGTAGCTGGTAGCAATCACCACACATCACGCAACACGCAACACGCAACACGCAACATTTAGTATATTTTTTGATGGCCAATTTTTACACGAGGGATAAAAATTGGCCTATTCAAATTTATATTTTAATTTATTACCATTCAAATAAATTACTAATATATTTATATTTTATTTTGGTTATTATCTATTTTTATTTCTTCTTTTAGATTTTCCTCTTTTTTGTCATTTGTACTAAACATTGTTGCGTACATAAATCGACTATGTTTGTCTTTTGGATCGTCTTTTACTATCTCAAACATTATTTTTTGAGCTGCTGTTACTTCGCCACTTTTTAATAAGAATTTAGCTATATCAATAGCTTCTGATTTATGTTTAATCAGTTTATTCATCATATTTAATTACCTTCATAGTTTGTTTATATAGAAAATTTATTATCTGTATCTCTTTCCGTGTCTTTTTCATGAATAGTTTTATTTGCATTTATATGCTCAGCTTTTTCAGCCATTTTTGACACCATTTCAACATTTTTAGGTGTTGCTACAATATTATCATGAATAAATTTATCTAGGGCATTAACTTCTTCTTTATCTAAGTTTTTCGTTGATCCTTCATTTATTATTTTTTCTATTCCTCCAATTTTTAATAAATGAGATACTAAACTTGCACAACTGTGTATTCCTTCTTTTGAAAAAAATTTATTATCCCCAATTAATGTCCATTTTAATTCTTGATTTGTTTTTATTTTTTCAAATTCAGCGTTTATTTTGTCTTCGTCTAGCGTACGCAAAATTATTTCTGATGTGGCTTTTTTAGGTATCATTTGGCGAGTTTTTTCATCAGGAATACCATTTGCTACTGTATCATCTTCGTATGTATCAATTAGAGCCCCTTCATATGTTGAAACTTTAATATTTCTACGTTCAGTAGAACCATTTTTTATAGTTTCTTTTGCTATCATTATAATATCGAGAATACCGTCGCTTTGAGCTCCATTTCCCCCTGGCCATAAGCTAATGTAAAATTTACTTGTCTCCATAGAAGAATGTCCAACTGATCTTTTTTTAGGATCGGGATGCCAGGTTCTAACAGTTACATCATAGTTATTTACTGTTGTATGAAATTGTCTATATAAGGTTGATTTAGTAACCAACTCAATTAATTTATTTGTTTTTTTGAGCATATAAATCCTTGCTTTATTAATGTTATATAAGAATGAAACTATATATACATAAAATATTAGTACATTTTTTGTATTATTTTTTAAAAAATTTAAATACAAGGAAATAAAGAGAGTGGGCCAATAATTTTTTACTCTTAGGTTTGATTTTCCATTAGGTTTTCTAAAAGATAATAACTCTAATTTTCTCATATAAAAAACTTAAGTAAACACACTTTTTTAAGTTAAAAGTGATATATTCGCTGACTTTTAGTTTATCCTACAACTTTCGTTTTTCTTTATTTTTTTTTGGAAATATCCAAATTTTTTCGGCTTTTTTGACCCATTTTCCGATAGGAAAATTTCTCTTCAGGAGAACGGTTATGCAGCTTTGCTGCAGGCCAATTGTTACACGTTGTGTAACAATTGGCCTATCCCGCATTAGCATTAGTTAAATATGGTTGTCGTTGGCTTTTGTTTGATTGTTTGATTTTTTGACTTATCTAAGCCTATGTTGCACAGCAACATATAAGCGCGCACTTCAAATAACCAGTGAATCAGTATTTTTAAATTTGATTTTTGTATTTGTGTGCTTTCATACTTTTACAATTTTTGACTAATATACCGATTCTGTTAAATAGCGAAAATTTTCGCCAAATGTAAATAATTAATAAATTTAAAAATACTAAAGATAGCTAAGGGTTTATTGAAATGAAAGTCGCGTATAAGAGGAAAATCCCAGAAAAATTAGGAGGTGATATCACGGTTATAAGCAAAGTTAGAAAAGGCTCTTGTTTCAATTTAACCATTGATAATATAAAAATTAGTTAAAAATTCGCAAATTCTTCTACATAAAAACAATGTCTATATCGCTCATAAATTGAAAATTAGAGATACTTAATCAATACCCCTATACGAAAGTATTATATTTAACAAATAAATCGTTCTGTACGTTTTTACGTTCATTTAAATGCTATTTAAAATTCAAATCGAACATCGAATTTTTCATATTAGTATTTTTAGATTTTTATAGAACCATAAAAACACCAAATAAAAATTTTTGGCAGTTAAGAAATTGAAATTGCATTCCGTCTATTAGCGGCATTATTGCTAATAGCGCACTTATACATTGCGCCCGCAATGTGCTTTTTTAAAAAATAACACTGTTCAAAGCTATTTTTTGAATGGTTCAATTTTTTGAGGTAGTGATTTTTTAATCATGCTCAACTTGTTTAACCATAGAGCGCATCAACGATAAGAAAAAGGGTAACTTACTTAACAGGCGCGTTATGCGAGCTTGCTCGCTCGGAAGAAGGTTTAGTACGCAAAAACATTAATCCTATAAATCAATTATCCAGGACGTTAGGTTACCACGGGATGTTAATCCGCGAATAGCGGATAGGAAATTTTGATTTGAGTTAAATAGTAATAAAAATTTATTATTACGTATTTTGAAAACACGTTTCTCTCATTCATAAAATTAAAAAATAGTGAGCGATAGCGAACACATTAGTTTTTTTTTTGAATGTTATCAACAGGTCAATTTCCTTTTTAAAACCTTTTTTTTATTTTTTTTTTTTAAAACCTTTTTTAAGAATGCAGAAACTCTTACTGCCATAAAGATTACAGAAGATCAAAAACGACACATTCCGGGTTAAACAACGACACATTCCGGGCGTCATCCACAGAAAAAAACGACACATTCCGGGTTAAACAACGACACATTCCGGGCGTCATCCACAGAAAACAACGATCGATTTCGAAC
>CBCSKA010000057.1:0-3824 GCA_965140885.1 Legionellaceae bacterium
CGCCCGTCACCCTCTTCTTGTTAACCAGAAGAGGGTTCTTTCGCTCTCTATTAAGATAAATTACATAAAGCTTTTTATCTTAACAGAAGTAAGATTATCAGATTTTAGACTTACAATGGACACCGTTGCTACATTTATTGGGTACTAATTTAAGGGATGTTTACATGGCGAAGTCTATCCACAATTAACAGAAAACTCTTAATTTGAGATTTTGATGACGGATCTATAACAAGTTGACGATGCCTCTTTGATGGCAGAAAAACTAATCCGCATCGATGCCAGTAATCCTTTTGAACTTAAGGGTTTAAGAATTTGCTTTTTCATCTTTCATACCCCCTGCGAAAAATAAAATTAAAAGCCTCTATTAGCCTATTATTTCAAGCTTTTTTTAGAGCGAGAATTGCTGAAATAAATGCGCGAGAGCTTGCACTCCTTTTACTATTTTTTGTGGGTTCGAGTATGAAAAATTTAAACGAATACAATTTTGCCCTTTTACTTTTTCGCCGATATAAAAATCATTCCCAGGAATATAGCCAATTTTTAACTCATTTATAGAATAATCAAGTAATGCATGGGCATCAATATGGGTTGGAAATTGTAACCATGTAAAAAAACCATGCATAGGGTACGTATATGTAATATTCTTAGGAAAAAGGGTATTAATTGACTCAAGCATGATATCACGGCGCTGCTTATATTCACATTTTAACTGATGAATATGTTTCATTAAGTAATCTAATTTAACAAATTCTGATACAGCCTGTTGAGTAAGAGAAGCAATATTAATATCAGTGCCCTCTTTTATAATACTTAATTTTGCCGTTAATTCTTTAGGCACAATAGTCCATCCTACTCGTAGTGATGGAGCTAAAATTTTAGAGAAAGAGCCGACATAGAGAACCCAATCTTTATCATAAGCTTTTAATGGCGGCAAAAATTTATCATCATAGTTTAACAATCCATAGGGATCATCTTCTATAATAGGGACTTGATACTCTCTCGCTAATTGAACTAATCTTTTTCGTTTATCGTGAGAAATACTAACACCGATAGGATTATGTCCATCGGTTATTGTATAAATAAAAGCGGGCTTTTGCCCTTGTGTAAGAAGCTTTTCAATGGCATCTACATCTATGCCATCGTGTAAATCTGTTTTAACAGTTAAGATATTAGGTTGATAGGGTTTTATGACTTGTAAAAAGCCTGGGTAAATGAACTCTTCAACTAATACAGGATCGCCTATATTCATCAAAAGTTTTATTAAAAAACAAATTCCCTGTTGAGCCCCTGAAGTTAAAAATATTTCATCTTCTTCACAAATAACCCCTCGATGTGCCATTAAATTAACAATCTGTTGCTTCAATTGACGAAGCGGTGGAGTATATTGTAAAGAAGTTTCCCCTTTATTTAATACCCTATTGATAGCTTCTCTATATTCCTTAATAGGGAATAACTCTTTTGCAGGTAATCCTAATGCAAAAGAAATAAATTCCTCATCCAAACTCAAACCTACCGAACGCTGCATAGCTGATGGTTGTATATGTTGGAGCCAACTTGCCAATTTTAAATCTGAATTTTCAAACTTTGCCACGGTTTAATTGCTCCATTTCCACAGCTTTGAAGAGAGCATTAATATTGCCACTACCAAAACCTTTTGAATTTAATCTTTGGATAATTTCTATGAAAAAAGTGGGACTTGATTGCAAAGGTTTACTAAAAGTTTGTAAGAGTATTCCATGTTCATCCCTATCAATTAGGATTTTGGTTGAGCGCAATGAATTGATAAGCTCAGCTAAATCTGGAAATTCAGCCTTGCGTAATTCATAATAATTTTCTGGAATATTTAAAAACTCAATGCCTTGATTAACAAGTACTTTAATGGTTTTGACTATATCAGAAGTGGCATAAGCAACATGTTGGATACCAGGTCCTTGGTATGCATCTAAATATTCCTGAATTTGGGAATGTACATACTTATCCATAGGTTCGGTGAAAACTAATTTAATATCACCAAATTCTATGGCTTTGGAATTCATTCCACTTTTTCCAGTATCTACCGTTTCTTCATGTGAAAGTGAAAAACCAAACGCATTACAATAAAAATCAATCCATTTATCAAGCTCACCTTTATTGAGACAAATAGCTAAATGATCAATTTTTTCTAATAAAAAATGATTAGCATTATTTTTTTCCCTATTGCAAGACTGGCTCGTCGTACTGTGCTGATTATGAAAACTATGGACTATATTTCCGAATGTTAATACTTCAGCTTTACAACTAGAGCCATTCTCTGTTTGTGTATAACTGGGTGCTAATACTGAAGTGGCTCCATTTTTTATTGCACTGTTATATGCTTCATTAACATCCTTAACGACAAACCCAATCTTTTTAATGCCATCACCATGTTTATTAAGGTGCTTTGAAATAGTGCTATTAGGATTACTAGATGACGTTAAAATTAAGTTAATATGATTCTGTTCAAGTTGAATACTCGCTGTATTGTTAAAGACATGGCTACTTTTAATAAAACCTAGTGCTTTTTGGTAAAAATAAGAGGCTTGTACAATATTTCCAACATACATTTCAATATGGTCAATAGTCTGCAGCATATAATTTAGTTTTCCTCAAGCATTTAACGATGCCACTTAATTAAATCTTTATCTTCTTGAACGTCTTTGATTTGCTGATAGCTACAGAGAATCATCGCTTCTAAAAATTCTTCCTTTAAGATTTTTAGCATATCAACCACTCCTTGCTTGCCATTTGCAGCCAACCCCCATAGCAAAGGTCTACCAATAAGAACGCAAGAGGCACCTAAAGCAATCGCTTTCAAAATATCAGTGCCTCTACGGATTCCGCCATCAATCAGAATAGGGAATTTTCCAGCTATTTTTTCCGCTATATCCGATAATAGCTCAATACTCGATGGAACACCATCGAGCTGCCTGCCACCATGATTTGAAACTATGATTGCATCAGCACCGTAATCAAGAGCTTTTACAGCATCGTCTGGTCTCATTATTCCCTTTAAAATTAAAGGAATTGAAAGCTGTGTTTTCAGCCATTCGATATCTTTCCAGCTTAAAGAACGATCGAATTGCCTATCCGTATAATTTTTAATAGTTGATCCTGGTGTTTTATAAGATAAATTTGCAAGATTTTCTTGAAAATTTTTTGGATAAATGTGTGGAGGTAAACAAAATTGATTGCGAATATCCCGTTCACGCTTGCCCATTATAGGTACATCCACTGTTAAAACTATTCCTTTATATCCAGCGTTTTCTGCCCGTTTAATTAAGTTTAAACTTATACTCCTGTCTTTATACATATATAATTGAAACCAACTAGGACATTGACTTACGCTGACAACCTCTTCAAGGGATGTGGTAGCCATGGTGCTAATAATAGCGGCAAGACCTTCTTCTCGTAAAGCTTGTGCGATAGCAATCTCTCCCATCGGATCAACTAAGCATTGAAAAGCTGTTGGAGCTCCCATAATAGGCGTTTCAAGCTCAATACCAAGCATATTTACCTTTGTATTACTGAAGGTAGTATCCTTTAAAATAGAGGGTATTAAACTGATTTCTGTAAAGGCATTTTTATTCCTTTCTAAAGTTATTTCATCAGCTGCGCCACCTGCATAGAATTCAAAAACATCTTTAGACAGTATAGTTTGAGCAAGGTTTTCAAAATCATCTAAATTTACTAGTTGCATGTTATAGCTAATTCCTTATAAATTGATTACGGGCAATGGTATTTAAATAGATCATAAATAGAACAGTGTTGTTGTTTTCGAATTGCTTTAGCTTGTGCCCATTTATGTT
>CBCSKA010000058.1:0-3754 GCA_965140885.1 Legionellaceae bacterium
TTCGGCAAAACATCCGGTACTACCGTCTACCAGGGACTATCGGCCTCGCTCCTTCGTCGCTTCCTTGGCCGACAGCGATAGTGAAAATCATTGCTTTGGCAATGAGGACATTTCTTTTCTAAATCGGTAAAAACCTAAAATATCAGCCCCTTTTTTAAACCAATTTAACCTTAAACAATAGCAATACGTTTGTGAAAAGGGCATGCTGTTTTAACCGAGATAATTTTGGTTAAATGTATATCCCATATCCCATATCCCATATCCCATATCCCATATCCCATATCCCATATCCCATATCCCATATCCCATATCCCATTTTCCATTTTCCATTTTAGCGTGTTCTACTGCGTTATTTAAAATGGCTATTCTTTAAATAATTTGGCTGCGGGTGATCTTTATCTAAAAATATAAATTTTTATTTTCTTCTTAATTTATATTTTGATTACTTTTGATTCCTATTTGTGAAGTAAAGTATGAAGGTTTTTTCTTTTAAATAGAATTGGAAAAAAGCCCAAAATTTTAATCCTGTTTTTGATATTTTATTACTTATACCAATTTTAAGTATAAATTATAAACTGATAATTTATTTTGGTAGCCAAAATAAGCTATTTGCAGTAAAGTTAAACAATTTCTCTTTAACTTAATATAATCACGTGAGCTATGTGGATAAATAAACTTTTAACAAAATTATTTGGTAGTGCTAATGAACGCGTATTACGACGCATTGCAAAAACTGTGGAACAAATTAATGTCTTAGAACCTACTTTTACGGCATTAACTGATGAGCAATTACAAGCTAAAACCTTAGAATTTAAAGAACGCTTAAGCCAAGGTGAAAGTGTTAATGATCTTTTACCTGAAGCATTTGCTACGGTGCGTGAAGCAAGCCGCCGAGTTTTAAATATGCGCCATTTCGATGTTCAGCTTATTGGCGGTATGGTTTTGCATGATGGGAATATTGCCGAAATGCGTACCGGTGAAGGTAAAACCTTAGTGGCAACTTTACCCGCTTACCTTAATGCGTTAACGGGCAAAGGTGTGCATGTCATTACTGTCAATGATTATTTGGCTAAACGAGATGCAGAGTGGATGAAACCCCTTTATCATTTTCTTGGTTTATCCACGGGTGTTATTTTAGCGAATATGACTTCCTATGATAAAAAAGCAGCTTATGATGCTGATATTACATATGGTACCAATAATGAATTTGGATTTGATTATCTTCGAGATAATATGGCTTTTAGCTTAGCCGAAAAAGTTCAACGAGAACTAGCTTTTGCCATTATCGATGAAGTTGATTCTATTCTTATTGATGAAGCTCGTACACCATTAATTATTTCAGGTAAAGCTGAAGATAGTTCAGAATTATATACAAAAATTAATACCGTTATTCAACAGTTAACAAAACAAACAAGCGAAAATCAATCCGCTGATTTCACCTTAGATGAAAAATCACGCCAAGCCCATTTAACGGAAGAAGGTCATCAACATATTGAAGATTTACTTATTCAAGCAGGCTTACTTGAACAAGGGAGTAATTTATACCACCGCAGTAATATTACGTTAATGCATCATGTTTATGCAGCTTTACGTGCTCATCATTTATTTTTTCTTGATATTGATTATATTGTTCGTGATGATCAAATCATTATTATAGATGAACATACTGGACGTATGATGGTAGGACGACGCTGGTCTGATGGCTTACATCAAGCTGTTGAAGCAAAAGAAAAAGTGACTATTCAAAATGAAAATCAAACCTTAGCTTCCATCACTTTCCAAAATTATTTTCGTTTATACGCTAAATTATCTGGTATGACTGGAACTGCGGATACGGAAGCAATTGAATTTCAACAAATATATGGTTTAAATGTTGTGGTTATTCCCACCAATAAACTCATACGCAGAATTGATTTATCTGATCAAATTTATTTAACACCAGAAGAAAAATATACGGCGATTATTGCTGATGTAAAAGATTGTCTTAGCCGACAACAACCCGTTTTAGTGGGAACGGCATCCATTGAAACTTCAGAATATTTATCCACTTTATTGAAAAAAGAAAATATTTCACATCAAGTTTTAAATGCAAAATTTCATGAACAAGAAGCACAAATTGTAGCTCAAGCAGGGCGCCCTGGTAGTGTAACAATTGCAACAAATATGGCAGGCCGAGGTACTGATATTGTCCTTGGAGGAAATTTAGATGCTGAATTAAGTAGCCTAGATTCACCTACATCAGAAAAAATTGCATCTATCAAAGTAGAATGGCAAAAACGACATGAATTAGTTATTGCTGCTGGTGGTTTACACATTATTGGTAGTGAGCGTCATGAATCTCGTCGTATTGATAATCAATTACGTGGACGTTCGGGTCGTCAAGGAGATCCGGGTTCAACCCGTTTTTATTTATCACTACAAGATAATTTAATGCGTATTTTTGCTGCAGATCGTTTAACCTCTATTATGCAACGTTTGGGTATGCGTCCTGGCGAACCCATAGAGCATACACTAATAACACGAGCCATAGAAAATGCGCAACGTAAAGTCGAAGGTCGAAATTTTGATATTCGTAAACAATTATTGGAATTTGATGATGTAGCAAATGATCAACGAAAAGTTATTTATGAGCAACGGAATGATTTACTACTGGCAGATGATATAAAAGAAACTATTAATGCTATACGCAATGATGTGATTGAAGATGTTTTTCATCGTTATATTCCCCAACAAAGTTTGGAAGAACAATGGGATATAAAAGGTCTTGAGCAAATCTTAGCGACAGATTTTGGTTTACATTATTCATTACAATCACAATTAGATAAAAATGAAGCAATAGATCAAGAAACACTTAAAAACTATATTAAAGAAGCTTTAGAAAAAGCATATCAAGAAAAAGAAGCGAATATTGGCTTGTCTATTATGGGTCAATTAGAAAAATCTCTAATGTTACAAACCCTTGATATTCATTGGAAAGAACATTTAGCTGCAATGGATCATTTACGTCAAGGTATACATTTGAGAGGGTATGCACAAAAAAATCCTAAACAAGAATATAAACGTGAATCTTTTCAATTATTTTCGCAAATGCTTGATAATATTAAACAGGAAGTTATTTCCTTGCTCAGTACAGTTCAAATTCAAAATCCAACTGATGTTGACTCAATAGAAGAACATTGGCGTGAAGAAGCCCAAAGCCATCCTATGAATTTTCAACATGAAGCTATTTCTTCTTTTGTTACACAAGAAGAAAAGCCTGATGTTGAACAAGAAAGTAATATTATTCCTTTTACGCGCAATACAAGCAAAATGGGACGAAATGATCCATGTCCTTGTGGCTCTGGTAAAAAATATAAACAATGCCACGGTAAAATTGATTAATTAAAATATTTAGAAACTCGTAGGATTTAAATAACCAAATCCTGCGAGTTTTTTTGTGTATTGTACAAAATGATATACGCAAAGTTATATTTTTTTTATTAGTACTTCCTTAGTTTTCATTGAAATAACTATAAAAAACACGGGCTAAATAATATTATTTTTTTCTTTTAAAAGCCCAGCCTGTATGTAAACCCGCTATTCTGACAAATTCAATTTTAATTTCAATAATATCATTTACACTGAATCCTATAAGCCAAGTTGTCCTTGTGGCCTATTTGTACCATAAAAAATAAACTAACGCTGTCGGCCAAGGAAGCGACGAAGGAGCGAGGCCGATAGTCCCTGGTAGACCGTAGTGCCGGATGTTTTGCCG
>CBCSKA010000059.1:0-29583 GCA_965140885.1 Legionellaceae bacterium
ATTTTGCCTTCGGCAAAACATCCGGTACTACGGTCTACCAGGGACTATCGGCCTCGCTCCTTCGTCGCTTCCTTGGCTGACAGCGCAAGACATACAAGAAAATGATAATGAATTATTCAACTGTTTATATGTAAAAGGCAGTGAATATGATTTTCAAGAGTGGGTATTTAAAACGTTAAAAAAATGTATAAAAACAGATACTTTAGCTAATGCAGATACAATCATGGATTATTTTGCAAATGAAGTGGAAACCACTATTAAACATTTAAATAAGGAAGAAAAACCTAAATTATCATGTTTATACTTAGCTCAAATATCACTCAATTTTTATGATTCTGTTAATAAATTACCAAACTATAAACAACAACAATATTCAGCTAATTTTTCTCATGCAATTAATGCAGTAGGCGGTACACTCTTTGGCGATGACTATTACGATGTAATATTAAAATCACCCAGTTCTGATACCAAATGCACAGAAGACTATATTAATGAAAAATATCCTGCGCCTATTAATGAAAACAATCACAAAAAAACAGAGATTAATACACAAAAAACTGAATCTTTTTTTTCTAAGTTTAAAAGAAGTATTTCATTATTTAAACAAAACCTTTCGGTTCAATCTAACGATATGCTCATAGGCTCAAACGATATGCTCATAGGCTCAAAAGAAGAGATAAACAAAACAACAGAACAATTCCAGGAATATATGGATTGGCTTAACAAACGTAAAAATATAACTTTTGCTAGTAATGATGAACACAACGTACAGCAGCCAAGAAACAGGTAATATTAATCTTTTAGCTAACTGATTTCTGCATAATTAATAAGCACAATACTATTAACGATGTTAGTACTTTTTTCTATGATAGAAAATCAGGAATAAAGTATAGCAATCTTCGTTTTACTATAAAACTAACTATTTTGTCGCAATCTTTACCTTGAGTTAAGACAAAATAGTTGGACTCTTCATAAAACAAGTTCATTAATTATAAAGTTATTCATCAATTTCATTGTAAAACGTATTAAAGTTTTAGCCATTTTTTTTGATACTTACCATCATGAATATTATTTATACACTTAAAAAGACAGTCCTTTAAAAATTTTTTAATTACTTATTTTGTAAAGTTTTTATTATCAGTCTACGGGTTTACATAAATAATAATGAAAGCAAAATAGTGAGTAATCATTCTTTTGCGTATTAACGTTTGTCACAAACTAAATAAATTAAAAGAATTACTTATAAATACCCTTAAATACCGTTAAATACCGTCGAAATTGATCACTCACTTTTTTGTAAAACTTTTTAAATAACTATCAAATCCAGTCGAATTAATTTAATGATTCATCTAGAATTATCTTTGGTTATTTTCTTCTTTTTACTTCTTGCATTGCTTGATTAAAGTTAATAACGTTTTCATCATTCGATAAATTAAAGATAGATATCTCATTTTCTGCCGTATTTTGATTTGTAGTAGATTGAGAAATAATACGCTGAGTTTTTTCTATTTCATTTATTTTTTCGTCACATTCTTTTAATAATTTATCTTTAGCGTCTGTATTACAGAAAAAAGTATATACTGATTGAATACCATTTGTTACTTTAGAGAGAGAATTTAGTACGAATGAATCAGACCCAGATTGAAGTTCGAAGTTTTTAGTAGCCGCTATTCCCTGGGACATTCCTCTTATTTTCTTATAAAGAAAAGGATAATTTTTTTTAGCCAAAAATAACTTTTCTATAAGTTCATCTTTACTATTATGACCATTTAAACAATTATCTATTAGAATATTGATTTCTCTTTCTAAAGCTAATTCTCCTTTTTGTTTCTTTTTTATTCGCTTGTTATTTTCTTTATCGACTTTGGGTCTAAAAATTTCTCTTGCTTCCTTAATTTCATTTAATTGTTTTATTAATTGAAATAATAAACGTTTTTCTTCTGTTGAAATAACAAAATCATTTTCACTGACTGCTTGTTCAGGTGTTATGCGTTTGTAAAAATTTATATTCGGATCTTCTTTGTTGACTAAAGTTGAAAAATTATACCCAGATATTTTATTTAATAATTCTTCTGCTTTAGAAATGGAAGTATCGACTGTTTGATCAAGACTATCATTTTTAAAAATTAGCGTACCTTGTTGTACTAATGAAATTCGATAGTGTCGCCATTTTTGAGACCCCTTTTGGGACATCCAAGTCCCCAAAAGGGACAAAAATTGTCGACAAGTATGCCTGCGGCAGCCCTGGCCGTCCTGCGTACGCTCGTTATGACACGACTAGGTGTCATAACTTCACTTCCACAAATGACTTGTCGACCGTTTTGTGGGCCTTATATTTTGCCTTCGGCAAAACATCCGGCACTACGGTCTACCAGGGACTATCGGCCTCGCTCCTTCGTCGCTTCCTTGGCCGACAGCGAAAGTTGATGATTCTTTAGAAATCGAGTCATTTGATTCTTGCAAAGCAACATCACTTTTTTCTTCAGTAAATTTATTTTCAAATAACTTTGATTGTAAATTTTTTAAACAAATCTCTAAGCTCTGTAAATCATTTAAAAACATCTCTCTTGTAATTTTTTTATTCATTTATTGACCTATTTATTTTAATAACAATTTAAGTATAGACTATAAAAAAATAAGTTGAATATCATTTAAGTGCCATAGTAAATTACTTTTTAATAGTAATTGTTCAATGATATTCGTGTGTAGGAATGTTTAAATCTACCATTTTGATAATTACTTTTTTGAAACAAGGATCAAACTCTCTGTATAGAATTACGTAGTCTTTATTAACTTGTTATTTTGATATTAAGTTACACGATAAGCTTAATTTTTTATTTAAATATTTGCCTCACAAACTTATTTTAGGCTTGTATTCGTCACAATAATCGTATAAATATACAAAACAATAGTATGTATCCAAATAAACCATCACTATATTTTTCTTTTTATAAAATAATTGTAGAAATGCTAATACGAAAAATTGACTTCCCCTATGTTTAATATTCATGAGATAAAAACCATGCCTTTCCAAAATAGCCAAGGAATAATACTTACACGGGTTAATTCATAGGCTATCATTTATGCATAAAAAATCTTCTTTAAAACACGCTCAATTTAAACATCCTAAAGGACTTTATGTCTTATTTTTTGCTGAATTATGGGAACGATTTGGTTTTTATAGTGTTCAAGCATTACTGGTTTTATTTTTAATCAAATTTTATTCTTATACTGATAGTCAAGCTTATGCTTTCTTTGGTGCTTATTCTGCACTTATATACAGTAGTCCCGTCATTGGAGGTTACTTAGCGGATAAAGTATTAGGTTTTCAAAAAGCCATAATACTCGGCGCTGTATTATATATTTTGGGCTATATAGGATTAGCAACACTAAAAACTGATTTTTTCTATCTTTCTTTAAGTTTACTGATTGCGGGAAATGGTTTTTTTAAAGGCAATGTTTCAACCCTGTTAGGGATGCTTTATGAAAAAAATGATATTCGTCGGGACAGTGGGTTCACCATATTTTATATGGGTATTAATATGGGAATTTTTCTTTCTCCCATTTTATGTACATACGCAGCCGTTAATTATGGTTGGGGATATGGTTTTAGCCTTGCTGCCGTGGGAATGTTAATAGGTCTCATTAATTGTTTACTCAAATTTAAAACATTACAGAACCATGGTTTATCCCCTAAAACCTCATTGAATACCCCTTATTACAAAATCCTTTTTTTACTTTTATTAAGCATTGCCATTTGGATCGGCGCTAAATTATTAAATTATCCACAATTTATTAATGTGGGAATGATTGTATTTGCTGTATTCATTCTGGCTGGAATGGCTATTATTGCTTTAAAAAATACAACAGAAAAGCGCAATAAATTTTTCGCATTATTACTATTGATGGTAGTTTCAATACTCTTTTGGACCTTTTATTTTCAAGCCTATCTTTCCATTACATTATTTATAGAACGTTGTGTTGACCGCGTAATATGGGGTAAGCAAATCCCTACGGGTATGCTTTCTTCGGCAATTGGGTTCTTTAATATTTTATTAGCGCCATTCTTTGCCTATGTTTGGTTACGTTATTCGAATTCTCGATGGATGCCATCAAATTCCACTAAATTTGCTTTAGGCTTAATTTTTGTTAGTTTCACTTTTTTAATCCTTGTTATCGGTAGTCATTTTTCAAAAATACATAAAGTGCAACTCATTTGGGTTATTCTGAGTTATTTATTGACTTCTTGCGGGGAATTATGCTTATCACCCATTGGTTTATCACTTGTCTCTGCTTTAGCACCCCCCAATTTTGTGGGGATGTTAATGGGTGTTTGGTTTATGACATTAGCAGCAGGATATGGCATCGCAGGTTATATTGCACAATATACACAAATTTCTACAACCATTACCGATCTTGTAACCATTAAACAATTATATACTTCTGTATTTAGTGAATTTGGCTTAATTGGGCTTGGTTGTGGTTTATTAGTCTTACTCTTTACCAAACCCTTACAACGCTTAATGAAATAATTATTTCTTTCAATCCGGTAAAAAATTTACAAACTTTCTAATACTAAATCCTTTTTATCTTCATTAATAATAGTAAAAGCGGCTGCCTGTTTTTCATAATGATAAACATCTGCTGTGGCTAAATCAAACCACCATCCATGAATACGTAATTGCTTTTGTAATAATCGCTCTTGCACATAAGGATATGTTTTTAAATGATTTAATTGTTGTAAAACATTAAGCTGTGATAATTGATTTTGTTGACTTAAATGTTGTGAATTATTGATAGGTGCTTGTTGTTTGAATTTTTCATAAGAAGGATGAGCAAATTCCAACCAATTATTTAAAAAAGGAATTTCATGATTTATATTCAATCCTGTAAAAGCCTCCATTGCAGCACATTGAGAATGCCCACAAATAATAATATCTTGAACATTTAATGTTAATACTGAAAAGGCAATTGCTGCAGCAGTAGAAATGTCTGCATTTTGCGTTTGAGCATAAGGTGGCACTATATTACCGATATTACGAACGACAAATAAATCCCCCGGATCACATGAAGCAAAAACATTGGGGACAACACGACTATCACAACAAGCAATAAATAAAGTATCAGGATTTTGTCCCAATGCTAATTTAGCAAATTTAGCCCGATATTCTTCTAATGAATCTTGCCGAAATTGAATAATTCCATCGATGAGTTTTTTCATTTGATTAACCTCGATTAATTAGGGGTTATCCTAAAAGTGATTTTAAAATTAGGATTAACCATTGATAAAAGTATGTGTAATAAAATAGGTAGAAAAAATCCTATTTCTTATTTTTTTAAACAAGGGCTTTCTTTAAAGCGTGGTTTTAAAATATGGCTAATTTGAGAAATAATGCTTTCTTCTACACCTGTACCTTCTAAACCTAAATCTATTAATGTTTGATTTTGTTTAACTAACCCTAATAAAACTTTTCCACATTCATTTCCTAAAGGATTTAAGCCTACATTTAAAATTAATAATGTTTTATTTTTTTCTAAATTTTTTATAAAAGTATTTAGACTCTGACAAGTAATTTGATTATGCCGTAGGCTTAACATTTTTACGTGTTTAATGGCTAATAAACGAGGAAAATTTTTATAAAATATATTATCTGTAATACCATTATTATCTAAATTGATATCAATTAAGGTTTTATTAGTACCTATACCTTCAACAATTTTAGAAAGTGTCGATAAAGAAAATTGTTGGCTTTGTAAAATTAACGAAGATAATGTTTGATTCACTTTCAGCATTGTAGTTAATGCAAAACTTTCTTCTTCCGTTAATGGTGTTTGTATTACTAAACTTTTTACTGTTTTATTATTTTTAAGTGCAGAAAAAACCCTTTTTTTTTCATTATCAATAAAATGGTAATCATTTAAATTTAACGTATCAATAAAAGAATTATTACCTAAAGCCTTCATTAATTGCTCATTTTTAACACGACAAGAAATAATCAACGGCATATCTTCCGCATTTTGACGAGAAAGACAATATTGCTTTGAATTAGTACCACTCTTATTGGGAATGAAATGTTGTCCTGGAATACACTCACCACGAAAATAATGCCATTCTTCACAATAACTATTATCTGAAAAGCGACAAAAACCTGTTTCTTCTACCATTAATAATTCATGTTGCGAAGAAGTGCAATACACAGCAGCTGGATTAGGAATTGCCCATCCATCATGCGGAAGAATACTAAAGGCTAATAAAATAAAAGTAAGAATATTTATTAAAGGCATGCCAATAATATTCCTTTTAAATCGATTAAAATAATTATCCAAAATTGAAATAGTAACTGAAACTTATATGAATTGATAGAATGTTTAACAGGATCGTTTTCATTTCCTTTTTTTATAACTATTTTAACTTATTGAAAACTATATTAAACTCAAATCCATCATTTACTGATAAGACTATACTGTTTACTTCAATTAAGGAAATGTAATGACAATTAAAGTAGTAATTAATGGCGCTCGCGGACGTATGGGACAAATAGCAGTCCAAGCAATAACAGGCGATCCCAATTTTACTTTAGTTGCAGAAGCAAATCGTGGCGATAATTTACTTCATATTATTCAAAAATCAAAACCTGATATTGTCTTAGATTTAACAACTGCATCTGCAGTCTTTGAAAATATTTCACAAATTATTGATGCGAATATTCATCCTATTATAGGAACCAGTGGTTTATTACCAGAACAAGTCAAAGAATTACAAAAGCGCTGTGCCGATAAACAATTAGGGGGTATTATTGCCCCTAATTTTTCTATAGGTGCAGTATTAATGATGCGTTTTGCCGCTATGGCTGCACCCTATTTCTCTGATGTTGAAATTATAGAAATGCATCATACGCAAAAAGAAGATACACCATCTGGAACCGCTATTAAAACCGCTCATTTAATTGACGCTGCGCGTGGAAAAACTAATCCTCCTAAAAGTTACCGAGAAATTATTCCGGGTTCGAGAGGGGCATTAGCGAATAATATTCCTATTCATTCATTAAGAATACCCGGTGTAGTAGCAACACAAGAAGTGATATTTGGTGGCCAGGGTGAAACTTTTAGTATTAAAGATCAAGCCATTAGTCGTGAAGCTTACATGAAAGGTATTTGTTTAGCATGTAAAAAAGCGCCTACTTTAACAGAATTAATTTATGGTTTAGAACATTTGTTATAAATAAAAGGCTTTTTTAACTATGCATGGTAAATTATTTTAAGTAATTTCGTTTAAAAAACTTTAAAAACTTTAAATACGCAAGTGCTAATTATTTTTGAATATGATGTATTAACAAACATTAGTTACAAAAAATGTTGGAATAATAGATATTAATGTATTTAAGCGGTAAGAATAGTAAGTCGCTCACCCTCGTGATTAATTTCGTTAACAATAATTTTATTATTTTCACTTTCATTATGCTTAAAGATATTATAGTGAGAATACATTGGTATAGTATTGTCCTGACTTATTTTATTTTCAAAGTCTTTATTTTTTATCGTTAATGATTCCAGTTCTGAAATAACCGTGGTTGATAAAACATTTTTTAAATCACTAATTTTGTTACTTATAATTAATTTTTGATTTATTTTTTTAGCTTGTTCATTTAAATTATCCAGCGTTAATTGATAACGGCTAATAGCTTTTCCATTATTAATCGATATCTCTTTCGCCGTTTTTAAGTTAGCATTATTTTCATTTTTACGCTTTCCTTCTTGTTCAATAGAAGAAGCTATTTTAGGAAATAATTTAATTATTGCTTTTAAAATACGACCGATTAGGGAAATTTTATCACTAGTTAAAATGGTTTCAAAATAAGTGAGTTTATTTTTGGCAGTTTCTGAGTTTAGTTTTACAAAGTCATTTCGAGCTTTTATTGCTGCATTTTTTAACTGTTCAATGGTACTAGTTAAGTTTTCAATATTACTATCCAATTCTTCTTTACTAACCATGTCTACAGATTTAGTCTCTTAATTATACTTTTGTAGTTTCAAAGAGCAAAGTAAAAAATCAGCTTTAAACTTTTCAAACATTATATTTTGAATAAAAATGTCAATATTAGCATTTGTTATTTTCACTTTTGCTTTATCTTTTTGTTCATCAGAATATATCTGGTTACGCGCCTTTATCATTGTCTTGATAGTATTTATTCTTTTCCCTGCTTCTTCATTTAATTTTTTACTATTTTCTCTTATAGATAAACTATTTGATGGTAAATTTTCTTTTAATAGTGGTAGAAGCCCATTCTGACTTAAAATAACTTCCAACGTTTGAAAATAATCAACTACAGTAGTTGCTAGGGTTATACTATTATCTAAGTTACTAATTTCCGTATTCAACATTAACTTTGCGTCGTTGGCTTTAATTTCAGCAGCAGTTTTATTAAAATGTTCTATAAGTGAATCAGCAATAAACTGTGTATTGTCTATAGCATGTTGGAATAATGCTTTTATACTTGAAAAATTCGCGTCCATAACAAATTCTCTCATTAATACTATTTAGAAAAATAATAACTTTTTAATATTATGCAAAGCTTAAAATAAGATTGATTATTTAAATGATTTAAAAATTTCATGAAATCAATTATGCATTTATATAGTTTAGTTTAAATAAAAAAATTAACAGAATAATTCATTACTATTTAAAAAATATTTTTAATAGTTTCGTTTATTAATCCCACTATACAAAATCATTATGCCAATAACCTAAATTTATTACATTATATTTGATTTAAAATGTATAGCTTTAGGCTTTTGGTAAACTTTTAAAATCAGGGTTCTTTTTATATTCTTGAATAATTTCTTCAACTAATTGGTCAATAATGCTTAAATTTGCTTCTTCTGTAATAATTTCTCCGGTTTGTAATTTTAAATTATTTAAACGCAGTTCAATTAATTTAGTTGCAGTACCCGAAAAAAAAATTCTTGCTAAAACTTTTCGGGCTTCTTTAGGCCCTAATCGGTTATAGAGTTTATTACGCAAATTAGCATCTTCTGCCGTCGTACTAAAAGACCAAAGCTCAATTGGCCCTAAGGTACACGTTAATAATTGTAAATTAATACCTGCTTTTGTGGCATATTGCGCTAAAAATGTAGCACCACCTTCTTTGGGTCCATGAACTCGTGTGCGAAGTGCTACTTGAGCAGTATTAGATAAACCAAAAATTCTTGCTGATTTTTCAATCGCTTGTGCAGGACCTGCATCCATAATATAAATTGAGGTAGCAAATTCAATCATAACAGGATCAAAATCTTCAACGGATTGAGATAAAAGTGCAATTTGTACTTTCCACTTTCGACCTTCGCGCATATCCACAATGACTTGATCCCTAACTGCTTGGGCTTTTGATGTTCGGTGAAATTCATCAAATATAATACGTTTAGGATCTTCACGTATTTCAGCGATACGGGTACGATGAAAATCACGATACATGGAAGGAAAATCCGCTAAATTTTCTTCGGTTAAGTAATAATGTTTTGCCATTACATAGCGGGCAATCATATACATAACAGCAGTTTGTCGATCGGCGGCATCTCCACCACTTTTAGCAACTTCATCTAAATCCAGTGATACAATACGTGCCTCTCCAATATCAAAATTAGTGACACGAGATAAAATAGGATATTCACGAACCGCACTTGAAATCATACGTCCAAAGGCATTAATTAATGGTTCTCCGGTAGGCGCAATAATTTTTCCATATAAATCTTCAACGACAGGAGTACGACAAATAGATGCTGCATCTGCAACTAACGGCATTGCATAACGCTGAGCTAAACCGGCTTCATGAATAAATCCCGCTGCAAATAATGCATCGGTAACTTCCCACCACGATGTTCGAGGATCACGGATAAAACCAATTTCTTCTAAAATTCCATCAACAATAGGTTCAATATCAGGGGTATAAGTATAGGGTTTTCCATCATCTGCTAATAATTTATATAATTCATCTACAACTAATCCTGCCATATCAGAAATACCATCATAGGGCTTTGAAGCACCTAATGGCGTTGCTAATAAAGTTAAAAAATTAACTAAAAAGCTTCTCTCTTGAGGTGTAGGAAATCGACAACCTAATTGTGTATCAAAAGGATTAATGGAATACTCTGGCGTCATTCGCAAACGATGATAAGCGACTAAATGACGTTGATTATAAGGTAAAGCTTCGCGTAATAAAGAAATTAAACCACTGCTAGATGGACCAATATCAATAATTGCGATACGTGGTAAACGTTGTAAGCCACCGAGTAAACATAAGCCTAAATTGATTGCATTGGATAATACTGATTTACCTGAACCAGGTCTTGCATAAATTAAATCAATCCAGGTTGTTTGCTGACTAGAACCAGGTTGAAAAGGCCAAAGTTTTCCATCAGGTGAACGAAATAAAACAGCCCCTTGACTCCAAGGTGATGAAGGGCGTGTAAAAGGTAACATGTAAATTGCATCAGATAAAGGGGCAATTGTTGCAGTAGCAACACTGTTAGTCGTAACGCCTAATAAGCTGGATACATACCCTCCAAAGGCATCTCCTGAAACTTCAGATGTTTCACAAGAACCCCAACCTTGTATCGCTTTTGCTAATTCCGCTGTACGGGTGCGTAATAAAGGAATTTGACCTTCCGGTGCCCAAGTTGATGCAGAAACACGTAATTTAATAACAGCATCATCCGTATTAATTTTAATATAATTCAATAATTTTGCTGCATCATTAATTAAACGATTTTGTGCAGAAGAAAAACTAAAAATAGCAGCGAGTAATGATTTAATTCGGATGGATTCATATCCATTACTTTCCAATAAAAATGAAATTCGCCAAGGAATCTGAGAAGATAATACTCGCTGGAATAAATTGAAAAAAGGTTTAATATCTTTAGGAAAAAGATCAATAAATACAGAAGAATAAATTCTATCGCCAACTTTAACCGTACGTAAATCAAGATTTTCAGCATCACGTGGCAATATTTGTCGTGCTAATGATGGCCAAAATAAATCAGAAACATCCCCTTCAAATGTTTTAAAAGAGCGTGGCGTAACTGTATCCCCAGGTAATACGGCTTCCCAAGAATTATCGGTAAATTCGGGGTCCGCAATATGTCTCATTTCATAAATAGCATCATGGACTTCAAGCAAACTGACATGCATATTAAGCGCTTGCAAATCATTAAGTGTTGCACGAACAAATGAATCATGGGGATCGCGTAAATCGGGAATCGCTGCCATTGGATTTTGACCGCGCCGAAATACAGGCAGTTTATTTTCTCGAATAAATTTAAGTTTACTTTTTTGAGCTTGATTAAATTGCTCATTAGTCAAATTAGAAGGCTTTGTCCATAAAACTATATATAAAGCTTCTTTTGCACAATAGCGGGATAAAAAATTAATTCTTTCTTGAAATAAATCATCCAAATCTAATTTTAAATGTTTAGCTGTTGTTATTGCAGGAGAAAAAGTATTTTCAATTAATTCTTTTACTTCACTGCGATCATAATGAAACAAAACTTGTATTGCATGTCCTTCACGTGACATGGCTGATTGAAAACTTAATGATAAGCCTTCATGTAATTGCTCAAATTCAGATGCCCCAATAATCCCTTTGACGCCTTCTATTTTAAAAATAGAAATCAAAGAACCATCATGTGAAACTAATACCGTTGGGGAATCTGCTGTATCTAATTCACAATAACTTTCTGTTGTCTGCTTTATGGATGCACTTATCCATGCAAGAAAAGAATCGATTGTATCAATAATTGAATCAACAACTTTGGCCATATTTCACCTAATTATTACTAAAGAATTATAAATAGTTACATCCATATAAAAATCAATTCTCATCGATGGCCGAATCAGAAAAAGCGGTTTCAAGCCACTTTTCAATTTGCACTTTAAAACGAGCGCTGGATGGTAATAATCGAATATTTTCATGAATTGCTTTTTTAAATGCCATATCAACAGAATAAAAATTAGTTTCTATCAATAATTGCCCAAAAGCACTAGGGTCACTCGTACCTTCACCAAATTGCTCTTCTACTTGTTGTGTGCGAAATCTTAAATTTCGATAAATCAACTCTGCATTGGCTTTATGATCATTATTTTTGGCTATTGCTGAAAATAAGATATGACAAAAACTATTTAAATTGGCTTGCGATATTTCGGGTAAATAAATTAATGTACCCCCGCCAAAATTTCCTATACCCACTGATTCTAAAAAAAAGCACTGAGCACAAAAACAACAGGTAGTCACTGAAGAAGCGATATCAAATTTTTTATAATTATCATTCAAATCGATAATTTCTTGATAATGCTTAGACTGAAAACCACAAAATTGACAGGTATAATTATCACGTTCAAAAATAGTTTCACTAAAGCGTAGGAAGTCAACTTTCGACTTCCTAACGCTATAGTCTCGCCATACTTCGAAATTTGCTTTTAAAGTAAGTTCATGCATAGGATTATTTAACTAATAACATTTACGCCAGAGAAATCACCTGATTGAGCACTTACACCAAATACTGTATTACCTGCTAAGCGGAATACTGAAGGTAAAAACATTAAAGCTGCCGCAATTAATAATAATGCGATGGGTGTACCAATAGGAATTTGAGTTGGGTTATCTTTATGTTGTTTGAATTTTAAAATAGAACCCATTGCAAAACCTAAACCCGCTAAATAGGCTACACCAGTAATCAATCTAGCTAAGCTTGCACCTGCAGTAGTTACATTACTGACGACTGAATCAATAGTTGGGGCTCCAAAAGCGTAACCTGTATAAAATGAAATTCCTGATAATACCGCTAATATAAAAGCTTTAAACAAACGTTTATTGCTTAACTTTACATGAGAAAACATAATAAACTCCTTAAGTAACATTAAATTTCTGCTATTAACTTTTTTAGTGTAGCAGATATTTATAAAATTTCGTTTATTTTTTTAATAAGTGAGAAATTATACATAAAAAATAATAGCTTTTTAGATATTATTTCTTTCTTACTTATATAAATTAGGAATAAATTGATTGAAGTAATGTAATTGTTGCTTCTATATTATAAGCTAAAACACCTCCAACAATATGTGTCATTGCTTTTCCTGACGTATTTTGATGTCCACCTTGTTGTGCAAGTGCAGCTAATATTAGCCACCCACGAACAAAAGAAAGTAAACCAATAATACGGATAAAGGAAAATACCCCTTCCAGATAAGCACGTGATGATGTCAATAATGCATTACGATAACCTAAAGGCGTATCGCTACCAAAAATTCCTTGATTAACGGTATTTAACGCTGTAGGTAAATACATGAATACAGCAGACACCAAAAGATAAATTGCGGGTATTTTAAGATTCGCATGATTTGACATCATCGTTCTAGCTTCACCATACAATTTCAAAGCATAGACACCTTTAAAAGCAAACATTAAACCTAAGAGGTAAGTAATACCCGTAATTAACCGCTGAAAATTTCCTGATAATTTACTGAAATTAGTAAAAAAAGTTTTTATCGTCCCACTTCCAGTACAACCCGTAAGTGCCAAACAAACCAAAATAAGAATCCAAAAATAATACTTTCGATTTAAGGTATACATATTGCCTCCACTCCTTAATAGGATATCTTCTATAATTTAGCTATAGAAAGAATATTTACCGTTCTTTAGGGTGAAAACTAATACTATCGCCTTTTGTTGTTATCACGATCCCTTGTGAAAGATCAATTAAGCTGACTTGACCATATCCAGGTATGGTATCACCCCTTGTAACAGTAATTGTTGTACCATCGGCTTGTTTTAACCATGCTCGCTCTGGTACAAGTGCTTGTACATAATAAACGGGTCTCTTCTCTTTTTTAGCTACTACATGACTAGGTTTAACTCTTTTTTTCTTAGCTAGATGAAGAGGTTCATTTTTAAATTCTTGCATCTTCGTATTTAATAAATCAATTTTAGATTGAAGATTTGCAATACTCACTTCTAAGTTAGCTAATGCTTGTCCTTGTTCAACTAATTTATTTTGTTGTTCAAGCTGCTTATTTTCTATTATAGCTAATTTTGAGACTATTTCACTTTTTTCTGAAGAAATGTATGCTTTTGTTTGTATTTGTTGCTGACTAACGCGCGGTTGTATAGGTGCTTTAGGATACCCTATAGTAAATAAAAATGTGAGCAATTTATAAAAAATGAAAAGAATAACAACTAAACCCGTCACTAAATATACAGGTTTTGTTTTAAATTTCTCTACCCATGGATTCTTTTTTTCAATTTCACCAAATGCAGACATATCATGTTCTGCATCTTCAATATCATATTCAGTTTCATCAACTGTATTTTTAGCCATAATATACCTTTTAAATTATAATAAGTTTTACTTTACTTGACCCACGTCGGTTAAAAATAATAAACCAACACCTGTACCAGAATTAACAGTAACAGTAGGCGGTTTATTAAAGAGGGGCATTAATAAAGTAGAATATTGTGTACCCACATTTCCTAAAGCAACTAACAATTTCTCAGATGGATTTAATTGAGGGCGCGATGTTGTTGTGGATAGAAGCGATGTTGTCGTTGTGGTACCAGATGTAGCAATGGCATTTGAATACCCTTGAATAAAAGAAGCGGCAAATAAAGAACCATATCGTAACCAATAATGGTAATCCACATCAGTAGCAAGAGCAGTACGAGCAGTTTCAGGATCAATAGCAACAACGTTAATTGTTTGCGAACGCGAGAGTTTTTTATAATTCATTATGTTAAAGGTAAGTAATGCTTTATCTTCTTGTCGTTGTATAGTACCTAATAATTTTGCTCCTTTAAATTTCCCACTGACAATAGTTGCCATAATAGGGCCAGGTTGATCAGTATTGACAGCGGTATTTAAAACACCAAACATAATTGTTCCCGCTTTAACCAGAACATTACTTCCATTATTTGCTAAGCCTTTTTCTGATATTAAAGCCCCTGAACCTTGCATTTTAAATCCAGGCGTATTTGTCATTGTCGAAGTGGTTTCATTCGCAACGACATATTGTTGCATCGGCGGTGCCCAAGCTGTAAATAATTGATTAGCTTGTCCTGTAATTAATCCTTGAAGCTGTTGTTTATTCGCTTGAGTTTGTTGTGCTTGATAAGCTTGTTCTTGTTTTTGCTTAGCGAGGAGTAATTGATTTTCAGTGGCATTTCCACCAATCCCGCTTAAACTTTGCGATTTACCCATATTATTTGCACTAGTGGCTAGTGCAGCAAGAGGATCTGCCTTTTGTAAAGCTTTATTCGCAGATTTACCAACAACCCGACCTTGATTATCTACAACAGTACCTGTCGCAGGATCATATAAACCTATTATATTCCCTTTTGCATCACGAACAATTCCATCAGAACCTACAGTACCAATTAGATTACCATTATCATCAAAAATAGGAGAATTTTGTGGTAAAGTGCCTGCTTTAGCAATAATTTCACCTTGTGCATTACGCAAAGTTCCATCGGGATTTAAGGTACCAATAATATTGCCTTGCGCATCTTTAACCACACCACCTATTCCTGTGGTTCCAATAACTTTACCATTTTTATCATAAACAGGTAATCCAGGTATTATTCCTGCGGCATTTCCACTGTCTTGTTGACTCGCAGCACTGCTACCATTTTCTATTTGTTTTGCTATTACGCCTGGAGGAATTTTACCAATAACTTTACCCTGTTTATTTAAAACATTCCCTGTTTTAGGATCTACGATTCCAATAATATTTCCTTTACTATCACGGACAAATCCATCGGGACCCACTACCCCTATTAATTCACCTTTTTCATTACGAACAGGAATCCCTTGTGTAGTCGTCGCAACCTTACCAATTACTTCTCCATTCGCATTTCTTACAACACCATCAGGACCTAGCTTACCAATAATATTTCCTTTACTATCACGGACAAGTCCATCGGGGCTCACTACCCCTATTAATTCACCTTTTTCATTACGAACAGGAATCCCTTGTGTAGTTGTCGCAACCTTACCAATTACTTCTCCCGTCGCATTTCTTACAATACCATCAGGACCTAGCGTACCAATAATTTTTCCATCTTTATTTCTTACAGTACCATCTGGACCTACAGTACCTATAAATTCGCCAGCAGCATTATAAACCGATGCCCCAGATTCCATGACTTTCCCTTGGAGATCTTTTAATACGCCATTAGCATCTAATTTCCCAACGACTTTTCCAGATAAATCCCGTACTTGACCATCTGGACCTACAGTACCGATTAAGCGACCTTTCGGATCATAAATAGCACTGCCTAAACTAATATTGCTGGCTTTACCAATAATTTTGCCATTCGCATCTCGAATATTACAATCATCACCAACAGTGCCAATATTTCGATTACAAGGATCTTTTACAATTCCCCCGGCGCTCACTGTACCTGTTGCATTACCTTTATTGTCAAAAGCTAAAGCACCAATTGATTTACATTTTGCATTAATTGTTTTTAATTGATTAGGATCTGCTGATTGTAATTTTTCTAGGGTAGAAAAACTTACGCCACCACTAATCTTACTGGGATCTAAATCACTCGTAATCGCTGATGATTGAGTAATAGTAGGAATAGCACTTGTTCCTTCTTTTTTAGCTTTTTCAGCTTCCTGTGCATTTCTTTCTTCCACTTGTTTAACATATTCTTGCGATGATTTTTTATCCCATCCACCAGGAATAGATTGAATATTAGGACTTAAAGCCATTTTTGCCGTTGCTTCAGGACCTAAAGGGCCATTCATTTTTTGAATAATTGTACTAATACCAATTACAATCGCAATAATAGCAACTAATAGCGTAATAAAAGCAATAATGCGGGTTTTACTATCGCTAAAAAGGCTAGTAAACTTTTTAAGAATTTCTGCCAACATATTTTACAATCCTTCCACCTTAAGTTGAACCATTTTTCCATCTTGCGAAACTAATAACATTGGCGTTTTCTGCATTTCATAGGCTTTCATTCCATCTCCGCTTGACATAGTACCTATCCATGCTGGCGATAAAATAGTTAATCGTGTTCGCACATATAGCTTTTCCTTATGAATCCATGCTTGACAAGCACCACCTGCAACTTTAACTGCTTTGCTTCCACTGGGTGGAATTCCATCTAATACATTTAATAATTCAGGATTCGTTCCATCGGGTAATATATTTCCGACTGCTGAGCGTGTTGCATTTGGTCCTATACTTTGAATTCGTAAGTCAACACGATAATCAATGGCTTTTTGCCCAGGAATTAAAGTTAACATAACCGGGGTAACTAAGCCTTTTAAACGAACGGCTAAATTACCATAAGTATAAAGAGAACTTGATTGAATTAATAAAGTATTATCTGTGCGATTCCATTGAATATTAAAAGCAGTTGGATTTCCAACATCATAAGCTTCTATAGGCCATGGTGCTCCTGTTGCATCCAAAAATACTAATGAAGTAACAAAACCTTGTCCTAATCTAACAACGGGAGGAGTAGCGCCTGGTTCTAAGCGTACAACTTGTGATGATGCCACAGGACGTGCTGGAACTGAAGGAGGAGCTGAAGCAGCAAACTGCGAATTATTAAATAATGTTCGTAATTTGCGAATTTGTTCCGGTGACATAGGTAATGCATTTTGTGCTGCACTATTAAAAGCTTCATCACTTACAGATGATTGATAATAAGAAGGTAAAGTTGATGGTTCAACTAAAGGAGGTAATGTTTTTTCAGTTATACTATTCGTACTGGGCATTAAGGGAGCCGTCGTAGTCATCGATGCTTCTGCGGGTGAATTGGGATTTGGTAAAGGTTGTAACCCATTTTGTGGTAGCGTAGGCATTGATGGTGCTGATAATGGTGTTTGTTGTGCTTGCTGAAGCTGCTGTAATTGCTGTGCTTGTAATTGTTGTAATTGCTGCTGGCCCGATATTTGATTATTTATCGCAGAAGATGAAGGTTCCAAGTTATTAGGTGCCTGTTGGCTCGAACCAAGCGAAAGTATTCCACTATTTGAAGTCGGGGCTAGCCCTTCTTGTTGAAGAGGATTTACTGAATTTGAAGGAATATTATTAACTGTATTATTTGCGGTAGACGCTGAAGTTATATCAGTGCTTGTGGTTTGTGCAGCAAATAAAAGTGTAATATCACAACCAATTAAAATAATGATAAGTCCTAAAACTAACCTTTTCAAATGTTGCGCTTTCATAGGCAATTTAACTTTCCATAATAATTAAAATATCATTAATAAGCTAAGCTTATTAATTATTCAAAACTTCTCGCTGTTTGCAAAGAATATGTTTAGCCATATCAGCTAAAATATAAACTTTAGTGATTTATAAATGATTTGTAAATATATCTTACTGTCCACCACCTGCTGAAGCAACAATAAATTGCGCTATACCGATACCTCGAGCAGAATTTAAAGGTGAAACGCGGGTAATTAACATCGTAACAATGACATCTTGTTCTGATTTTTGACTAGCACTTTGATAAGTAATTAACATTGGCATTTGTACACGCCATGTATATCTACCATTTAAAAGACCTTCTTGCAATATTACAGGCGCACCTTTTGCAACAGCGGAAACAATTAATTTTTTAGCAATAACTGCTTGTAAATTTCCTGAATCTTGTAAGGCAGTTACAAAATTTTGCCATCCATTAGGTGTGAAATACGAAGATGCGGCTTGTAATTCTTGTCGATAATTTACAAAGCTATAGGTATAAGCTGCAATGGCAGCGGTATTACCCCATTGTAATAATGCAAAATGTTCCATATTAGGTTCGTTTAATGGCGGCAATTTAATTAATCGGCCATCCGAATTAACCGCAAAATATTTGGGTGCCGGCGGATTCATAATTTGGTAAACAAATGCAGCAATTAAAACAATGATAATAAAAAATGATGATAATAAAATCATGATTAATTTTTTACTACTATCATAATAAAAATCTTGCCGTAAATGAATAAGTTTTAATGCATCATATTTTGAATCTTTTGATTCCTTGAGTGTTGTTTGCTCTTTATTTGAATCTTTTGATTCCTTGAGTGTCGTTTGCTCTGTAATAGATTCATCAGCCATAATGGGTTAATACCTTAAAATATTAATATTCTGTAATTGAATTAAAATTTGCATTCTGAGGAGGTGTCTCTGTTGCATTTATAGGAAATATTTCACCATTCGTGCTAGTTGCATAATACGCTGTATCACCCTGATTAAAATAATAAAACAAATTTAATAATACGAGTAAAATAATAATAGCAAACATAATAACTATACTGGTTAAAGTCCCTCGATATATATTTCGATAGAAAAATTTTCTTCTTTTAGTTTCTTCTAAAAATCTATTCACTCAGTACCTCTTATAATGTTTGTGGCACTAGACGGTGAAGTGAAATTTCAATTCTTCTATTCGTTTTTCTCCCTTCAAAGGTCGTATTATTAGCCACAGCTTGACAACTACCATAACCTTGAGAATAAATTAATCTTGCATCTAAACCATGAGTCCATAAATAATCCGCTATCATTTGTGCCCAATTTTGAGTTAACGCTAAATTTCGTTCAGGGGTTCCTTGATTATCAGTATACCCTGATACTTTGACATTTATTTTAGGATAATAGCTTAAAAATTTAGCAATTTTTTTCAAAATAGGAAATGAATAAGTATTAAAACTTGCCGCATTTGGTGTAAAAAATTTATCCACCGGTAAAATCAATCTAACTGAATCACCAATTAAAACAACTTGTACTTCATTATTTTGTATTTCTTTTAATAAAGTCATTGCTTTATTTTGATGATGGCCTAGAGCTGCGCCTGTAACGCCACCGAACCATGCCGCAATAGGAACACTCACCCCTAAAGGTGAAGCTAATACCAAACCGCCACCAATAGCACCAATAGTACTGCCAATAATGACTTCTTTCGATGTAGAAGGTGGATTAATCGGGGTTGAACAAGCTGTTAGTGTAAAGACACTGAATAATAAAAAATATTTTTTAATTTGAACTAAACGCTTGCTTCCATACAAAAAAGTATACATTCATCATGTCCTTAATAAATTCTAGTAAGCCTTAAAAGAAATAATTTTAAATATGGTGATATATACCCTATTTTTATCATAAACAAAATATTTTTATAAACTAATATTATAAAAAAACGCTAACCTTATTCAGTAGATTGACGCTTATCTTGTATTTTTTCTATTAATTTTTTAATGTCATTAGTAATATTATCTATAGTTGTATCAGTGACTTCAACATAAACCGGATAGAAAGTGGCTAACTCCAAATCTTGCACAATTTCTTTTGCAATATTTGTTGCATGTTTTTCTAAACGGCCAGATAAGCGTTCAATAACAGCACTATATTCTTTTGAATTTGCTTTTGTAATTAATGGTTGTGAAAATTCTTCTAAATTACGTATTAAAATAGTCTCTTTAAGATAATCTGATAACCGTAATGGGCAGAAGATATTTAATTCGGTAGTAGGAATAGCATTCTCTTCTTCAAATTCTTCTTCATTTTTTACATCTTGTTTATTAAACCCGAGTAAAGCTGAGATACTTCTTTCTATTGATGGAAGAGAGTTATTTTCATTTAGTAAATTGGCAATTACTGTAATATCTTCATCATCCACAACGATATGTTTCAAATAACTTTTATTTTGAACAATTTCGTAAAATCGAGCTAAACGATTATTCATTTCAATTAATTTACGAGCGGCAATAGGCTCTACCTTCAAAAGTTGATTTAAACGAATTTTTGCAACAGTTTTAGGTTGTGCATAAAATAATTTTGCTCGTATGATTCTTGATTTAAAGAAAATATGGGCTTCACCTTCACGCTGATCTTTTAAATCTAATAAATCAATTCTCGCCCGTTTTTCTGCTGATGAACTTCGCGTATCCAAATAACTGTTTAATACGCTACCCGCTTGAGTTTGGAAAGCATCAACTTTAGTGACATAAGCTTCACCCGCTGTTTTATTGAAAAAATCCCATGTTTCTAAGGGATCTTCTAATTTCATACAAATTTTAATATTAGTATTAGCACCAATTGAGGCTGCTTCTTCTTTAGAAGCTTTTTGAAATGCAGGTAAATCTTGTCCTGCAAATATAGCAGAAAAGCCTAATGAGCGCGCTTGTGCAGGTACAACAGAAAAACCTTTCACTGCATAATAACCATACTCATCTAAAATACAAATGAAAGGCGTAGGCGCATTAGTGGGCTTTCTTTCAATAATATCGCGATAAGTACCTTCTACTTCATCACCTAAACCCGCTGCCATCATTGCTTTTAAAGAAGCGATAATAACTTTTCCTAAATTCGCTAATTCATCAGGTGATTTTTCTAAGGCAGGTAATAAAACAACCAGTATACGGCGATTTAATACGACATCTTTTATATCTACTTCAGGAAGATTCGTTCTGATAATATGGCCATAAGTATCTGCTAATGAACCAAATACCCGTGTTAGTTGCATGGTAATATAGCCATGCTGCTCGAGTACTTGTGAAACTTGTCTTCCCTTTTTAGCACGGTCATATCCAGGTAAATTGATAACATAGTTATAAATTGGATCTACTGAGCCTTGAGGAATATCAGAAATATCAATAGGTTCTTGATTATCCCTTAAAAATTGCTTATCCATAACAATAGCTTCAAGTTTATTTAATTCAAAATAGGAACGAATAGTATTCGCATCTAATAAGATATGACCTTGATCACGCATATACACTAATATTTTCATAATGGCTTCAACAAATACAATAGCCCTACCTTTCCACATATCGCCACTATCTGAGCTACTTCCTGAATCCATTAAACTAACCACTAATTGTGATAGCATACTGGATGAACCTGAGGCAAAAGGATTCATGGTATTTGATAAACGTTTTTCTTGAGGGCCCACAATATCTCGAGCCCCTGTCATAAAATTAATTAATAAAACATCGTCTTCTCTACCCATACGGCGAGCCATAGAAAATATTTTAGTGAATAAACTATTATCACCTTTACCATCAACATAAATAAAACCACTACCTTGTATTAATGCATTAAAGGCTAACGATATTAAGGCTTCTGTTTTACCACTACCCGTTGAACCAAAAATCAATGCATGGGTACGCATATCATCATTATTAAACCATAATTCTTCATTTGTATCTTTAGCATTACCGAAAAAACAAATACCCCGTGCTTTTCTGGGTTTATCAGATCCCGGTAAGGGATCATTATAATCTAACATTCCTGAACAAGTAGGCATACGAAAAGGTAATGTTAATTTTCGAGTATAGGCATAAGAAAAAATCCAAATCCCTATTAATAAAATGAGATCAGCCATAGTGGGGATAAAAAAACCACCGGCCCCTAAAACAAACAATGAGATACTCACATACATAGGATTTTTGAAAAAATCGCTAACACGTTGTCCTAATGTCCGAGTATCTCGAATTAAACCTCGCGGATCTTGTTCATGTTTTTTATCTAAGCCACGTACCATAATTAACCTTCTTCATCACGCTTATATACAGTTTCTTTTATTGCGAGTTCCAGAGCATTAACTGCTTCCTCAACATAAGGTATTTTAATTGGGCGTCCATATTGACACTCTGCTATCCAATGAGCATAAGGACCTGCAATTTCAACAAAGGCAGTTTTTCGTCCCACGGAATTTAACATAAACCATAATGACCTATCGATAGGTTTTAGCCAAAGGAATTCTGCTGCAGGTAAAACTCCTTCTTGTCGCGCTAATGCTAACATTGAAGCCATTACTGTCAAAACAAAGGAATGAGTAGAAATAATTTTTATAATAGGCTTACTTTTCCCATATTTAGTAATTAATTCTTTTGTGCCTGAAAAATTTAATTTCCCATTTTTAGTTGATGCCGCAATTTGAAATAATAAATTTTCTGAACTATGTCTATCGCCATTGGCTCGGGCAGCAAATACCGCAAATAAAGCCTGTGCATACAAAGGTAATTTATCGACACTATGCCAATAATGCCCTATTTGTAACGCAAAAATATGAAAGGCATCTGATCTTGAAAGAGAAGCCGTAATTTTAGGATTAGGATCGAAGGTATTAGCCGCATAATTAATTGAACGTTCTTCAATCAATAAATTATGTTTTTTAGCAAAATCCATAGGCTTCATACTCATTGCCCATGGCCCTTTTTCAATATCTTGATTAACCAAATCAACTTTTTGAATAGGCGTTATTTGGGGCCAATCTATTATTTCTTGATCAACTAAGGTTTGCATTGAATAAGTTTTTTTGTATTTCAAAACGGGATTATTAATATAAATTAAAATAGAAAAAACGCCTAAAAATATGGCACAAGGGAAAGCAAGGTATTTTCCTACGGATTCACTGACGTCTGCTAAAGTATTAAATGGTATATCACCATAAGTACTTGGAGGTATACTTTTTATATATTGCTCTATACTAGACAAACCTGTGCTAAATAGTTTAATAAAATCAATTTCAATTAAACGAAGCTTAAAAATAAACCAAACAATTTGCGGATGCGCAGCATACCAAATCAAACCGGCAATAAGAACAAGTATACCGACGATCCATAAAATGGCATAAGCATTATCGCCTTGTGATTGTTGCTGAGGTTGTGCTGCCATATTCACCCATTAAACTATATATTTCAAAATAAGATAAAGTACCCAAATCATCAAATTCTATTTAGTAATTTCATTAATTATTTTAAATTAACGAGGGCACAATTAAAGTTTAGCATAGGATAAAATAATTTCCGTAATGTAAGCGAAATTAATGATTATTCTCTTTAATTAAATGGCCATTAACCCATTTGTACTGTCCGGTTTCATGAATAAATTGAACTATATTTTCTGGCTTAATAGCGCCTTCTTTAACGAGCAATAATTCTTTACCATTACGATCAAATAAATCTTTGCCGGAAGGAAATTTTATAATATCTTTTGATGTTACATAAATGATAACATACCCTTCATTTTGTGAGTTTTGTTTTGTTCGAATAAAAGCTTTTATATCTTCTTCATTTTTATAAATAGGGCGTCCTGAACTAAAGTTGCCAATAGAATTTAAAAGCATTTCCCATTTTTTGATATTTTGCCCTGTAGATTGATAAAGTGCGATATAAATAGGGAAAGCTTCTTTTTCTTTAGTGGAAGCATTCATTGATTGATTGGTAGGTATATTTTGTACTTCTTGCTCTAAATTAAATTCTTTAATTAATCGTTCGCGTAATTCTTGAATCTTACGTCCAGAAGCTTCTAAAAAAAGGCTACCTGTCCAAACTCCTTCAGTCAGTACGTCATCTAAGATCTGAATTAATTCTTTTTTTCCTTTTAAATCATCAGTAGCCAAAATTCAATTACCTTTTACGTTTTAGCCTTACTAAAAACTCTTCGTTTGGCGTTCTACTTCTACAGAGTTTATATTATTTTCCATTTGAACATTTAATTCTTTTAACCCTTTGTTTACTGCTGTTAATGATATCTGTAAATTCATAGTAGATGTACTATTAGCCGGAGGCACAGGAATTACAGAAGGCACTGCAGAAGCTTCAGGTATAACAATAGCTTCAGAAACCGTTTGTGTTAATTTTTTATCTAAAATTTTTTGAGCTGCGTTTCCAATTTGTTCTAATGTTTGTTTTACTGTACTTGCATTAGCATTTTCAACGGATTCGCTCCAAAAAGAAGTTTCTATTAACTTTTTACTATTTTGGGCTGGTGCAAATAATGAGCTTGACATAAAATTTTCCTTTGTGTATTCATTTTACTACTTTGATATTTTTCTCTTAATGTAATTATATATCAAAAAACTTAAGGTAAAATTAACAATATTACCTTAAGATGCGCTAATCATACATTAATTCATCAAGCGGTGTAAGTGCTGCAGAGGGTCCCGATTGAATTAATTCACATAAAACATCAGTAATACACATTAATCGCAAAACATTTGGCGTTACATCATCAAAAATTACCCTTACGCCTAGTACAGAACGCTCTTCTTCTTCAAAAGAAATACCAATACCATAACCGAGGCATAAAGAACATAATTGTTCTGCGCGACGTGCTATTGCTGGTAATAAACCAGTATCAACAAATACTTCTTCCAGGCTTAATACACGACCATTCAAAGTGAAATTTGCATTTAGTTTTTTTGCTATCGCAATTAATTTTTTAGTGATATTCATACTAAACCTATATTTATCATTTTAGGTAAATCATTTTTTTTAAAATAAAAAATCAAAAGAAGGTTACACTTACCAGATGTATCATACTTTCCACCAAGGCTGTGCATATTTGCGAGAACCCGCAATAAAAGTTCTAAGCCAACGCAAAAAGATAGGAATAGAAAATCCATAACGACTTAATATGGCAAAAAATGCCGTTGTTATTATTGCTATAATGAAAGTCCATAATTTTATATGCAGCAAAAAAATTAATAATGGAAAAGCCGCAACGACATCAATCATAAAAAAACGAACATTACGTGCTGAGTCGCGCCAATGAGCACCTTCTGAATAAGCCATAGGTATCCTTTTTTACATACATTAAACTAAAAATTTAAGTTATATACTTACTTAATAAACATGAATTACTGGGAGTAATAAAATACCTTGTGATATTTATCGTTACTTTTTTTTAGGGTATTTTCAATATTACTTCTCTATTATTATAAGCTATAACGCAAGATTTACGTTTTCGCAAGTTTAACATATCCTATTTTTTTTAACATGGATTGAATATAGAAATAATACTAGTTCAATCTAGTAATGAAAATTTATTAATTTCCTTGATAAAATTTTCCCCATAACGAATTAATTTATACTCACCCACCCCATTGATTGCAATGAATCCTTCTCGTGTAAGTGGGCGATGAATAGCCATTTCTACCAAAGTAGCATCACTAAAAATAATAAAAGGAGGAATATTTTCTTTTAAGGCTAATTCTTTTCTCACTTGACATAATCTTTCAAATAATACGATATCATAAGAAAGATTTTGAGTGTTGTGATTACGGGTTTTTCTTAATGTGCGGGGTTTTGCTAAATGAATCTTAATATCACCTCGTAATAAAGGTCTCGCTGCTTCTGTTAAATGCAAAACAGATGAATGACTTATATCTTGTGCTAAATAACCTTGATGTATTAATTGGCGAAAAATACTGACCCAAGCTTCTTGAGTCAAATATTGTCCTATACCATAAGTACTTAAATCGTCATGCTTTAATGATTTAATATATTGTGTATCAGCCCCACGTAATACTTCAATAATATGTCGTATACCAAACTTTTGCCCCACTCTATAGACGCACGATAAGGCTTTACGCGCATCTTCTGTTGCTTCATATTTTTCAGGAGGATTTAAGCAAATATCACAATTACCACAATCTGCATTTAATACTTCTCCAAAATAATTTAATAAAACTTTACGGCGACAGGTTTCTGCTTCCGCAAATGCCACCATGGCTTTTAATTTATGTAATTCTATTCTTTTTTGTTGAAGATTTTCATTTTTTTCAATTAAACGTTGAAGTTGTGATATATCGGAAACATCGAATAATAATAAACACTCAGCAGGTAAACCATCTCGTCCTGCACGCCCTGTTTCTTGATAATAACTTTCAATATGTTTTGGCATATCATAATGTATAACAAACCGTACATTCAATTTATTAATCCCCATACCAAAAGCAATAGTCGCAACAACGACTTGTATTTCATCCTTTTGAAATGCTTGTTGTGCATATAATCGATCTTCTGGCATTAAACCCGCATGATAAGGTAAAGTTTTTATTCCTGCTTGTTTCAATTTTGCATTAATTTCTTCCACTTTTCGGCGGCTATGGCAATACACAATTCCTTGCTGATTTTGTCGCTCTTTTAAAAAAGAAAATAATTGCGTCATAGGTTTATATTTATCAATTATAGAATAGCTAAGATTGGGTCGGTCAAAACTCGCCACATGGATTTGTGCATTATTTAATCCTAAACGGTAACAAATATCTTCTTGAGTTTGTTTATCAGCCGTTGCGGTTAATGCAATCATTGGTACGGATGAAAAATACTGTCTAATTTGACCTAAGCGTACATATTCGGGACGAAAATCATGTCCCCATTGAGAAATACAATGCGCTTCGTCAATAGCGAATAAAGCAATTTTGATAGTTTTAAGGCGCTCAATAAAACGAGGATTTAATAAACGTTCAGGAGAAATATACAGTAAATCTAAGGAGTGATTATGTAATTGAAATAATACGTTTTTTGCTGCTTCGAAATCTAATGATGAATTATAAAATGCGGCTTTAACACCATTGACTTTTAATGCGGAGACTTGATCTTGCATTAATGAAATAAGAGGAGAAATAACAATGGCTACACCTTGTCTTATTAAGGCTGGAATTTGATAACAAAGTGATTTACCACTACCCGTAGGCATTAATACAAAATTATCATTACCTGCAATTAAACTTTCAATAATAACTGATTGTTCAAATCTAAAATTCCTATAACCAAAAATATTTTGAAGAATTTTTTTAGCAGTTAATGTTGGATTAGCGTTTTCAATTGGACGAATCATAATATTTTGCGAAAAACCACCTTACCTAAAAATATATAATATTTGACAGTAGCATTATTAAAACTTTATAAATTATTCTATAATTAGTAAAAATGCTCACTATTTTTATCTTACTCTAGTCATAAATTTAGATATTGCCATCATTAACATAGTATTGAAGTAGTAAATTCAAACTTTAATAATAACGATTGTGATAAAATTTGTAAAAATTAATTCCACTAGCTAGGGAAATTGCTGTAGATCAACACTATTGCTATAGTTATTTATACAAAAGGAATCAATAAAGGAATAGGATAATGAACTATAATACATTAAAAATCGACATGCTGCCCGAAGGTATATTGGATATCACGTTAAATCGTCCTCATAAAATGAATGCCTTAAGTTCACAATTACTGGATGAACTTAATAATGTTTTAATGATGTCAAAAACTTCCCCAGACGTAAAAGCACTCTTAATTCGAGGAGAAGACAAAACTTTTTCTGCGGGCGCGGATATCAGTGAAATACTTCCTTTATCAGCCCAACAGGGTACTGAATTTTCACAATACGGACAACACGTTTTTCGTTTACTTGAACAATTAGGTAAACCTTCTTTAGCTGCAATTAATGGGTATGCTCTGGGTGGAGGTTGTGAACTCGCCTTAGCAACAACTATCCGAATTGCCTCTTCGGAAGCCATTTTAGGACAACCCGAAATTAAATTAGGAATTTTACCTGCTTATGGCGGTACACAACGTTTAGCGCGTCTCATTGGAAAAGGCCGTACCTTATATTTATGCTTAACAGGATGCACCATTTCTGCTCAAATTGCTCTTGAATGGGGTCTTATTTCAGAAATTGTAGAACCTAAAAATTTATATGCACGTGCAAAAGAAATATTAGTCAATTTAATTAATATGCCCCCACTGGCTATCCGTAGCATTATGCAAGTGATAGATACGGGTTATAATTTATCCTTAGAAGAAGCTTTACATTTGGAAACCATACATTTTGGTTTAAATTGTGCAACCCAAGATAAAATAGAAGGGATTAAAGCTTTTCAAGAAAAGCGCACACCTGAATTTAAAGGCGAATAAAACAGGGATTGGCAAAACAAGACTTACGAAAAACGAAAAAAACGTGAGTAAGCTGCTGAATTATTACCCTGGCACTGAATTATTATAAGGGCAGCGCCGAATTAAAGCGGCTTTAAAAACCACAGCAAATTAATCACTTTAATTTTGTTGGGTTTTATTATGTTAAAAGTAAGCGATAAGAAACACTGTTATCCACTCAGTATTATGAATTTAAGCGGTATTGTTACATTATTGCTTTAGCTATGGTTGTCCAGATACAAAAACTAATGTTTCGTAATTCTGAAATAGTAAATAATCGTAAACAGACACAGCTAAATTGTTATGCAATAAATATAATCGATTAAAAAAGCGAATTTTTTGCTTGTTGATTAACATCATTTACACTTAGTTTTAACAATTGAAGATTTATAATTCTCATTTGGTAGTTATTTTTTATATCAAAATGTATATCATTTATAGCGATACCGGCTTGAAGCAGTTTTTTCTTAAACCATTCACAATCGTTTTTTTTGGAAATTTGAAGACCAGATAAGGTCGCAGAAAAAGCATTATTTTGTGCTCTTTCTATTTGCCAAACTCCCCGTTTAGTTTCAATATATTGTTTGATAAAGGCTTTTCCAAATAAATTGTTGATTTGTTCAATTACTCTCATTTCATTTAAAAAGCGTTCTTTTTCTATTAAACTTTCATACTGATGAAATGCTTTTTTTTCTATATAACTCATATATCAACTATGTCTCATAACTTTTTAATGACTATAAAATAATCAGGCTACCGCGATTTCTTTGAGTCGCGCATTTGCAATTACAATGATTTTGCGCATCAGTGCTGTCAAAGCAACCATTTTCTTTTTCCCTCTTGTGATAAGCGATTCATAAAAAGGTT
>CBCSKA010000060.1:0-2172 GCA_965140885.1 Legionellaceae bacterium
TTTACAATTTAAATTATCATTAGTTAGATTGACTGAATTTATACTTAAAACCAATTCTTCTGATTCATTTTTTTCCCAAATACGTAATTTTATATCCTGGGCTATTGCTAACGCACATAAATCATTGATATGTAACCAACCCCTATTTGAATATGCTGGTTCTTGCTCATCCATGTCGAAAGTAAAATCGATATATGCATGTAAGAATTTTGAATTTTTAAAAATAGTTAAAAAAGTTTCACGAATTTCTTCTTGTTCTTTTTGAGAACCGTCATGATCTAAATTCTCTTGTATAGTCAAACATTCACTTAGTGTATTTTCATTGACTGAAGTATTAAGTAACCCGTTTTCTTCAAGAAATAGATAAAAATTATTTTTTTCTGATACTGTTTTTTCAGCACCATTGGTTAAAAGTTTAGCGTCTACTAATAAAGAATATGCAGCAGATGCTAATTGTTTTGCAATTTTATTATTTGTTATCTTTTGTTTTAAAACGGTAGAGGCTTCTTTTCTAGTTATATCATAGGCTTCAATTCCACAATTTCCATTATCATTTACGTTAACTAATGTATAGCTAAGGTTTTGTTCAGTTTGTTCATTAGGAAACATGTGTTTACCTCTTTCTATTATTTTCAAATGGTTTATAGTTTATCGAATAAAACTTAAGAAAAAATTAATCAGTTAATTTTTTGAGGATTATTGGATCTTTTCACAAGAATTACTATTAATACGTATTTGCTTATGCTTTAGTAAGGCATTATAACGGCTTTCTGCGGATGAGTTTTTCATTTTAAATGCTGCACAATAACCTAAATAAAGCATGTGGGAATTTTTATTTGAATATGCCAGATATTGATCAATATATTTAAGTGTTTGACTATAATTTTTTTGTTTAAAGTGAAGTTTAGCTAATTCTTGAATAGATGATAATTGTTGTGGATTTTTTACTAGGGCTTTTTCAAAATAAATCATAGCCTTGGATTCATTTGGGATAGTTAATGCGCATAATCCTGCATTTTCATAGGCATCGGCGAGTGTTAAATAATTGGGATCTTTAACTGCAGCAAGAAAATACATTTCTGCTTTCTCTTTGTTTTTTTGTCGACAAAGGTAAGCACCATAATTATTTAATACTTTTCCATCCTTAGGTGCAAGCACGACAGCCCGTTTATAATAATTTTCTGCTTCTTCGGGTGAGCCTGTTTTCTCTAAAAAATATCCCATTGCATCTAATGCCAGAGGCCAATTGGGCGATTGATTTAAAGCGAGTAATAATTTTGCTTTAGCACGTGTTAAATTACCTTTCTGTAAATATCCTAAACCTAATTCTACATTGTAGGTTGCTGCTAAATTTGATTTTTCTTGCGCTTGGGTTATAGACGCACATCCCCACAATAAGGATATACAAAAAAGTAAAAACATAATTTTATATAGCAAGCTTTGCATAAAACTTTTTCCACTCTTATGTAAACTTGAATAAAACATACCCATTTGAATGTTATATCTATTTATTCAGAAACGTTATTTCAAGCAGGTTATAATTTTTCTATCGTTTATTCAGCTTGGTTTAATGCTTTTAATGATGATACAACTTTCGCATCTTTATTTTCTTTATGCAAACGCCGTTTTGTTCGATCACTGACTTTACCGACTAATTGCCCACAAGCTGCATCGATATCATCACCACGGGTTTTACGTGTTACTGTCGTTATACCAGCGGATTGCAAAATATTTTGAAATTGATGAATACGATTATTACTAGAACGTTTAAAAACAGTTTCAGGAAAAGGATTGAAAGGAATTAAATTGACCATACAAGGAATATCTTTAATTAAGTCAATTAATTCATAGGCATGTTCTGGCATATCATTGACATGATCCAACATAACATATTCGAAAGTGACTCGACGTCTACTGTCAGATTTATAATAATGTCGGCAAACTTCCATTAATTCTACTATGGGATATTTTTTATTAATGGGAACTAAGATATCTCTTAACGCATCATTTGGTGCATGAAGTGAAACAGCTAAAGCCACATCACTGCGCTTTTTTAATTCTTCTAACGCAGGAACTACACCAGATGTACTCAATGTCACTCGCCGTTTGGATAAACCATAAGCAAAATCATCCATCATAATATCCATTGCTTGAATCACATTTTCTAAATTC
>CBCSKA010000060.1:2182-3697 GCA_965140885.1 Legionellaceae bacterium
AATGGCTCACCCATACCCATCATGACAACATTTGTAATATGTCTATCATGAAAACCATTTTGCTTTGATAAACGCCTTACTGCGCGCCAAACTTGTCCTATAATTTCTGCGGTAGAAAGATTTCGATTAAATCCTTGCTCTGCTGTAGAACAAAAACGACAATTTAACGCACAGCCGACTTGCGATGAAACACATAAAGTTCCCCTATCATCTTCGGGAATATAAACTGTTTCAAGACAATTACCATCTTCTAATCGCATTAACCATTTATAGGTTCCATCTTTAGAAGCTTGCTCAGAAGCAATTTCAGGTGCGTGAATATTAGCAGATACGGATAAGCGCTCTCTTAAGGCTTTACTAAACGTTGTGATTTCATCAAATTTATTAACACCATCTTGATGTATGGCTTTCATTAATTGATCAGCGCGATAAGGCTTTTCACCTAGCTGACTAAAATAGTCAGCTAAGCCTTTTCGAGTAAAATTAAGTAAATTAACGGATTCAAGCATAATAAAATCGTTTAACTTATATAAGTGCAAATTTCTTCAGGTTCAAAGAAAAATGCAATTTCATTTTTAGCGGTTTCAGCGGCATCTGAACCATGCACTGCATTTTCATCAATACTGTTTGCAAAATCTGCACGAATTGTAGCGGGAGCCGCTTGTTGCGGATCAGTCGCACCCATTATTTCGCGATTTTTTAAAATAGCATTTTCACCTTCTAAAACTTGGACCATAACAGGTCCTCGACACATGAATTCAACTAAATCTTTAAAGAAAGGACGCTCTTTATGAATATCATAAAAATTTTCAGCTTGTTCTTTGGTTAATTTCATCATTTTTGCTGCAACAATTTTCAAGCCTGCTTTTTCAAAACGAGTATATATTTCACCAATAACAAATTTACTCACTGCATCGGGTTTAATAATCGAAAGTGTATGCTCTATAGCCATTTTATACCTCATTACCTTTAGTACTTTATAAAAAAGGCATTATACGTTAATTAAAAAGAAAAGAAAGCTATTAAGCCCGTTAATAAAGGGACTTAATATACACATTTCTTGATCGATTAGGAAGAAAGACTAAAGCTTTCACCACAGCCACAAAGATTTTCGGCATTGGGATTATTATATTTAAGGGTTCCATTTAAACCACTATTTTCATAATCAACTTGCAAGCCTTGAATAAAAGGATAAGCTTGTGGTTCAACATAAATTTTAGTTATGTCATCCGATTGTAAATAGCAATAATCTTCCGGTTTTGCTTCATCAATAATAGTTAATGCATAAGAAAAACCAGAACAACCCGTTTTGGTAATTCCTATTTTCAACCCTACCCCACTTCCACGTTTTGTCATCATTTTTTTTACATGCTTTAGGGCAGTTTCAGTTAATGTAATTGCTTGCATACATTACCTCCTCATATAATATCTTTAATAAATGTTTAATCGTGATTTGTCACTACTTGTTTTACTCTTAGGCATAATTTATTAATTTCTTCAATTAAATTTTTAGTT
>CBCSKA010000061.1:0-3670 GCA_965140885.1 Legionellaceae bacterium
ACTTGTCGACAATTTTTGTCCCTTTTGGGGACTTGGATGTCCCAAAAGGGGTCTCAAAAATGGCGACACTATCGTTGAAATATCATCAGGCACGAAAGTGAGCCCACGGTAGGTTGGTCTTTAGCGCGAGATAATTTAGAGAATCGATAGCATGAGGAAAAGCAAATGACGGCAACGATAATATCGCTGACTGGTGCGTCCTCATCTTCTGCTGTGTGGAACTCCATCAACTGGAAAACCGCAAAGGATGAAGTACATCGACTACAAATTCGTATCGCGAAAGCTATCAGCGAAGGTCGCTATGGTAAAGTGAAAGCACTGCAATGGTTACTAACGCACTCTTTTCACGCCAAAGTATTGGCTGTAAAACGAGTAGTACAAAACCAGGGAGGTAAAACCCCGGGGACAGACAAAATCATTTGGAAAACTCCACAACAGAAAATAGAGGCAGCTCAATCATTGACGCGGAAGAGCTATAAAGCACAACCGTTAAGACGGATTTATATCTCGAAAAAGGACGGACGGCAGAGGCCGCTTTCAATTCCGACAATGAAATGCAGGGCTATGCAAGCACTACATCTGCTGGCACTAGAACCAGTAGCGGAATTTTACGCGGATAAAAACAGCTACGGGTTTCGTCCCAAACGCTCAACTGCTGATGCTATCGGAGCCTGTTACTATGCTTTATCAAGAAAAGGCTCTGCACAATGGATACTCGAAGCAGATATTAAATCCTGTTTTGACAGAATTTCCCATGACTGGCTACGGGACAACATCCCGATGGATAAAGTAATTCTGAGTAAATGGTTGTCAGCTGGCTATATTGAACAGGGCGTATTTCATCAAACAGAATTCGGTACTCCCCAGGGTGGTCTATCGTCCCCAACACTTCTCGTTCTAACACTCAGTGGATTGGAAGACACCGTGCTCAAAGCGGTTTCCAAACGCAAAGATAAAGTCCACTTCAGCATTTATGCTGACGATTTTATCATAACGGGCGCATCGAAAGAAGTACTGGAGAAAAAGGTAAAACCACTGGTCGAGTCCTTTCTACATGAACGTGGCTTGGAGCTCTCACAAGAGAAAACCAAGATTACGCATATTGATGATGGATTTGATTTTCTTAGCATTAATGTACGCAAATACAAGGGCAAGTGTATTACCAAACCCTCGAAAAAGAGCATTAAACTCTTTTTGGCTGACATTAGAGACATCATAAAATCAAATCCCACAGCAAAACCAGAAAATCTAATTCACCTACTGAATCCAAAGATTCGAGGATGGGCTAATTACTTTCGGTTTAGCTGTGCAAAAAGAACGTTTAGCTATGTTGACCATTGCATTCATCTGGCTTTGTGGAGTTGGGCTCGTCGCAGGCACACACGGAAGAGAGGGGTATGGCTGAAGAAGAAATACTTTCGAAGCCAAGGACTAAGAGACTGGATTTTCTCTGCGAGAATTTCTAAAGAAAGTGGCGAGATTGCCTATGTTGACTTGTTCAAGGCAAGCTCTGTTGCAATCAAAAGGCATACCAAGATCAAGGCGGAAGCAACACCATTTGACCCTCGCTTTTCAAAATACCTTGAAGAGCGAGAACGAAATTCTGGAAAGAATGGTGGGAAATTAAAACATTCGGCTTCAATCGCGATATGAACCAAATGAAACACGATAGCTGGGTCAACCGATGTTAGCTTTGAAAAGACTTGAGCGGAGTGCGGTGAAAGTCGCACGCTCCGTTCGTATGGGACGGGATCACAGCAATGTGGTCTCGTTACCTAACACTTTTACGAGTTTGCGCTAAATAAGCCATCTATTACAACAAATGGTAAACAAGCTTTATTTTGTGTCCATGACAATCATTAAATAATTTACAAAGAGAAGTAGTAATGAAACTTACCATATACTGTAATGAGGCAAAAAAAAACCTCAAAATAGCCTTACCTTTAGTAGCTGCAAATCTTGTACAAGCATCTAGTGGTTTTATTAGTACCTTTTTAATTGCAAAACTTGGCACGAATAGTTTAGCTGCTAGTGGATTAGTATCATCCTTATATCTTACATTCAGTGTAGTATTTATAGGCATGTTTTCGAGCATGTCCGTTTTATTTTCCCAAGCACATGGCTCTAATCAACCGGATAAAATAAGTATTTTGCTAAAACACAGTATATTACTTATCGGTTTAACGAGTATCTCCATGATTTTAATTCTCTGGGTGCTTCATTTAACACTTCATTATAATATCATTGAGCCTAGGATATTAGCTTTAGCAACACATTATTTGCACTCCATGATTTGGGTTATTATCCCATGTTGTTGTTTAACTTTAATTGAGCAAATGCTAATTGGTCTAGAGAAATCTACTGAGGTAATGATTTTAAGTTTGCTATGTTGCCCACTTGAAATTTTTGCTAGTTACACTTTAATGTTTGGCAAGTTTGGTCTACCTAGATTTGGCATCGCTGGGATCGGTTATGGGCTTAGTATTACCTATACTATAATAACTCTTTTAGCTATCATTTACATAAGTCAGCATAAGGATATGCGTCAATACAATCCTTTTGCTAGTACTTCTTGTTTTGAATTTAAATTATTAAAAGAAATTTTAAAAATTAGCTGGCCCATAGCTATAATGTATGGAATCGAAATTAGCCTCTTTGCAGTGATTGCTTTATTAATGGGTAAATTTGGGGCTACTATATTAAATGCGCACCAAATTGTTATGCAATTTCTAAGATTAGAAATGTCAGTAATATTTGCATTCATGCAAGCTACCTCTATACGAGTAGGATTCACGATAGGAAATAGAGATTTTACTAAGTTGACAATTGTAGGTGCGGTAGGTATGTCATTGGCAATTACAATAGCTATGATGATAGGAGGAATATACTGCTTATATCCAGAGACACTTATAGCATTAGATATCTCTTCTCAGCAAATGAGCAGCGGTACAATTTCAATTCTTGCCACTAAATTATTTATTGTTGTAGCTGTATTCCAAATTGCAGAAGCTATTAGAATAGTTGCTATAGGCGCATTGCGTGGAATGAAAGATACCCGTTTTGCAATGATAAACAGTTTAATTGCATTTTGGCTAATAGGTTTTTCCTTGAGTTATATATTAGGTATTATTTTAAAAGGTGAGGCAATTGGACTATGGTTAGGTATTACTATCGGTATGTTTTGCAGTGCTGTAATTTTGGTTCTACGGTATCATCACTTAACAAAACGCTATACACTACGCATTAATGAAGATGCGAATGGGAAATGTATTATAAGTAGTGAGTTAGTTTGAAACTGAGTATATTTTGAGTATATTTAGTGAGTTAAAATTTAGGTTGTATTGCAAAAAAAAAATTGTTTTTGAAATGGTTTTTTTATTTTATAAGCAGGATTACTTTACTAACCAAATGGTAAATAATAACCTATTTTTAGCTTTTTGGATAAATCCATTTTTTGTAATACAATTGGCTCGGATTCTTTGCCATTCGCTTTCAAGGCATATTCTCGTTCAAGTTGCTCTTTTTCTTTGGGTGTTAAGTTACGTTTTTTTCTACCCCCTAGCACCTTCAACACTCAGTTTGTTTGATGGAACGATTAATGGAGATATTTTTGAAGGCTGGCTAGAACAAGATTTGATCCCGAAATTGCCAGAACGCAGTGTGGTGATTA
>CBCSKA010000062.1:0-3669 GCA_965140885.1 Legionellaceae bacterium
AGAATAAAGGCTATCTGGGTCTTCTTGAAGCACCTCTAATGGTTTTAAGCATTTGGCTATTTTTTGATTACGAACAAAGTGATTTTCTATTTCTTTAGCATGAATTGAAGAAATACCATCGAAAACAATGCTTCTCAGTGTCGTATTGGTTTTCAACCCCTCGGCTAACGATTTTAAACCCTCAGCGCCGATGCTGTTAAAACCAAGGTTAAGAGCGGTTAGTGTGGTATTGGTTTTAAGTGCCTCGGCTAGGGCTTTTGCACCCTCAGCGCCAATGCTGTTATAACTAAGGTTAAGAGTGTTCAGAGTGGTATTGGTTTTCAATGCATCGGCTAACGCTTTTGCGCCTTCAGAACCAATTTTGTTATCATAAAGGTCAAGAGTATTCAGCGTGGCATTGGTTTTCAATGCATCGGCTAACGATTTTGCACCCTCAGAGCCAATGTTGTTACCATTAAGGTAAAGAGTGGTCAGTGTAGTGTTGGTTTTTAATGCCTCGAGTAACGATTTTGCACCCTCAGAGCCAATGTTGTTACCATTAAGGTTAAGAGTGGTCAGTGTAGTGTTGGTTTTTAATGCCTCGACTAGCACTTTTGAACCCTCAGCGCCAATGCTGTTATAACTAAGGTTAAGAGTGTTCAGAGTGGTATTGGTTTTCAATGCATCGGCTAACGCTTTTGCGCCTTCAGAACCAATTTTGTTATCATAAAGGTCAAGAGTATTCAGCGTGGCATTGGTTTTCAATGCATCGGCTAACGATTTTGCACCCTCAGAGCCAATGTTGTTACCATTAAGGTAAAGAGTGGTCAGTGTAGTGTTGGTTTTTAATGCCTCGACTAACGATTTTGCACCCTCAGAGCCAATGTTGTTATCATAAAGGTCGATAGTGGTTAGCATGGTATTGGTTTTTAATGCCTCGGCTAGCGCTTTTGCATCTTCAGAGCCAATATTTTTACAAGAAAGTATAAGGATTATAAGTGTTTCATCGTTTCTTTTTATTCTTAAAAGCGTATGTTCATCAATCATATTATTATCCTTTACTTTACAAAAAATTATAATAAAGCACCAATCACTGATATAGTGCTCAATCTTTTAAAATATCTCCCGTTACGTTTTTTGGGATTATCTCCATCAACCGCCGTAATTTTTTATAACGCTAATTAAGCGTACTTCTTAATAATGGCGTTTCTTCATTTGTTTTTTTTGATGGGACTTCTTTTTTTGAGCCATTTAACGTTATCGAAGAATTGTATATATTTTTTAGTGGCAAGCTCTCAATAGTATTTATTTTTCTGCTGACTTTTATGCTCTTCGCACTATCAGAAAATGCAAAAAAATGATTCACATCCTCGTAGTTATTGTCGTTAATTGTAAGATAAATATTCTGAAGCGTCTTATTGCTTTTTAATGCTTTTGCTAATAATTGAATCTCTTTTTTAGAAAGTCCTTTTTGAGCGAATTCTAACGTAATTAACGTTTTATTATTTTTTATAATGTCTAACAAATAGGTAATTCCTTTTTTCTCTACCATATTTTCAAAAAAATACAACTTTTCTACGTTGGATTTTTCTATTGATGCCGCAATTAACTCCATTGCTTTATTGCTCATTTGATTTTCGCATAATGAAATTATGATATTCTTTTTATACGCATCGATAGTTTTGGCGATAGTCTCTGCTTTTTCTTCATCGATTCTTTCATTGCAAATATTATATTGTGTCGTTGTTTTAAAGTTACTTACGGTTGTAATTCGCATTTTTACCTCTTATTTTTACATTATTGTTATGAAAAACTTAATTTAATTATTTCATTTCTTTTATGTAGTGATATAAAGTTGGCCTAGAAATATTCATCATTTGACAAATTTTGTTGATGGAATGTTCTTTTGATTCATAAAGCTTTTTTACTAATTGGCGTTTATTCATTTCTAACTTTTTAGGACGACCACCTACCTTGCCGTCCACGCACTCTCACAGCTTCTAATCCCACATTCGTTCTCTCTCGAATAAGATTACGCTCAAATTGTGCCAGTGCACCAAAAATATGAAAAATTAGTTTTCCGGTTGATGTCGTTGTATTTATCGTTTCTTGTAAACTTTCAAAACCAATACCAGAGGCATTTAATTCATTCACAAATTCCAGTAAATGTTTTAATGACCGCCCTAGCCTATCTAATCGCCAAACAACCAACGTATCTCCTTTTCTTAGCGTTTCTTTTGATTTTATAAGTCCTGGCCTTTCTGACACTGAACCGCTAATTTTGTCGGTAATTAATTTTTCACATCCGGCTTTTTTAACGCATCTAATTGTAAATCTAAATTTTGCTGTAATGTTGAAACACGCGCGTAACCAATTTTCATAAAAACCGTCTCAAAAGTCAAATAAATCTCGTGTATGGAGTATATAGTTAACTTTAATTTATTAACAAGGGCCCGCATTCAAGGAAAGCCGCCTTTGGCGGCGACTTTCAGAGTATACAAAGATAAGAGTTTGAATTAAGATTGAAGGCATTGATATTCATATTTGGGGTGTTGTTATTGCTGTGATTCATAAAGTATAACGATTAATAATAGAGGCATTTATGTTAGCTTTAGTGGATTGCAATAATTTTTATGTTTCTTGCGAACGAGTATTTAATCCCAAATTAGCGAATAAACCTGTAGTTGTTTTATCCAATAATGATGGTTGTGTTGTTTCCCGTTCAAATGAAGCAAAAGCCCTAGGTATTCCAATGGCTATTCCTGTATTTAAAATAAAACCATTGCTTAAACAATATAGCGTAATTGCTTTATCGAGTAATTATGAATTATATGCAGATATGAGTCATCGAGTAATGACCCTATTAGCTGAATATTGTTGGGATTTAGAAATTTATTCAATTGATGAAGCTTTTTTAAAATTCACGCATTTAACCCATGAAGCACTTTTTGAATTAGGAAAAGATTTACGAAAAAAAATGCTAAAGTGCCTTGGTCTCCCTATTTCTATTGGCATTGCTCCTACTAAAACATTAGCTAAAATTGCTGGCAGTTACGCAAAAAAGAATGAGGGTGTGATGAGTTTAGCTAATTTGAAAGAAAATGAAACTTTATTACACACTTTTCCTATAGAAGATGTTTGGGGTATAGGGCGAAAGTTAGCGCCTAAATTAAAACAATTAGGGATACGTACGGCTTTAGAGTTAACCCGATATCCCTCAACTTTATTACGGCAACACTTTAATGTAGAAATACAAAAAATTGCGCAAGAATTGATAGGTATTTCTTGTTTACCCTTAGCATCACTAATGCCACATAAATCCATTCAATCTTCCCGTTCGTTTGGGGTTTCTGTGACAGATCTTACTGTATTAAAAGAAGCTATTAGTGTCTATACCGCGACTGCCTGTGAAAAATTACGGGCTCAACGAAGCCATTGTCAATTAATGATGATTTATTTGCAAACGAGCCGATTTAAAGAACCTCGATATCGAAATGCGATAACGCTTAATTTACCTGAAGCAACTAATGATACACGAGTCATTACAAAATATGCCCCATCTGCAATAACTTCTCTTTATCGACAAGGATATGAGTATACAAAATGCGGTATTATATTAGAGTTCTTTCGAAACTCACAAATAGAGCTCAAAATTGTAGATGCTGGCAATCAAATTAAATCGTAGTCCAA
>CBCSKA010000063.1:0-3590 GCA_965140885.1 Legionellaceae bacterium
TCATTAGCAGCCTAATTGCGCCTAGAGAAAATATATTCGCAACTTTTAGCCACTTTTTTATTTTTTGCGACAGAACCGGAAATTTTTCATTCGAAATAAACTATTCCTTAGTTCTAGAAAGAATAGTTTGAGTTTATTGGCATTTAGTATAGAAAATCAATTTATTAACTGAATAATCGACTAAAAATTACCTATATTTGTGTTATTTTGGATATTTGATGAGAATCAATCAAATATCCAAAACAGCATTTTGAAATTAATTAAATTGAGATAAGTTTTGACATATGATATCAACATCAAGTTTTTTGGCTAATTTAGAGATAAATTCTCTTTTTTGGTCCGGCGATAAACTTCCAACTTTCTCTAGAACATAATTAATTTCATCATCAATAAGATCTTTCTTTATTTGTATTTTAGTGGATTTATTGCTAAATAAATTCTGTACCGCAGAGTTATGTATCGAAATGTTTGAAAAAGATTGGGTGTTTTTTGATTTAGTATCGTTTTCTACAATTCTTTGCCGAAATTCTTCTTTTATTTTACTTGATAACTTTTTATTGTCTGAGCAATAAAGTGATTTATAATTTTTTTCTAGTAAAAGTGCTGCACCTTCATCAGTTATACCAGTTGAAGAAACATCTAAATTTTCCAAATTAGAAAAAGAGTTCTTGGTTAAATATTTAATTCCTTCATCCCTAATGCTATTTTGGCTTAGATTTAGTTTTTTTAAATATGGTAAATCAGAAATATATTTTGCGCTTAAGCTGCTCAAGTTATTCCTTTTTAAGTCTAAAGATACAATGTTAGAATTAGATTTTATTGCATCGCATAAAAGTTTTATATCCTCATCAATTAAACCTTTATCTGATAAATTAATATGTTCTTGAGTTTGTTTTCTCATTGAATTTAATGTGTTTTCGTTTATAGGCATACAAGTTTTCTCTATTGTTGATGTGATAAATACCAGATTATTAGTTAAAGCTCGGTTTATTATCGGTATATTCTTCTTGTTTTTTATTTTTCTTCAAGAATTCTAAAGGTAAATCAATAATCTGCTTTAAATCATCCCAGTTATTGATAATGTTATCTAATTTTTCAAACAATTCTTGGCGTTTATTATCATAAATTGTTTCATCAATAAAATTGCCTAAATCATCTGAAAATTGATAGTAAAATTCTATAGTAGCTAACAATTTTTCTAAGGTAAATATTTTTTTATCATGCAATACAGTATCAGTACTTTCAATGTATTTAATTAGTTTTGCAATAAAATTTGTACCATAATCTAAAAGTTCTAATTTTCGTTCGGCAGAAGCAAACTCTTTATCTATATCTGTACTACATTCATAATCAATTATCGCACTAATATAATTTTCGTCTTTTTTATCATCATTTTTTAGATAATTGATTACTGTTTCTATCCGATTTTTTTCGTAAAAATTCATAGTTTTAAGATAGTTAAATTTTACTTGACCATATAAATTTTTTTGAATTAAATGTTTTTCTTCTAATTGGTTAAGTAAAATTTCTTCAGCATTCTCATTCTCAGTTGATATTTTTAGATAAGAAATATGCTCATCAAGGCGTATAATATTAAAATATTTTTCTTCAAATTCGATAGTATTTAAAACAATATTTAAAACTTCATTTAAATTTTCTTCCGAATCATTAAACCTATTAATAGGTACTTTAAGCCAATTACAGGTATTTATACCAGGATCAATTAATAAATTTTTACCGTCTCTCAACCTTTTAATTTCTACTTTTTCAGTATCTATTTCTTTTATAAAAAATTGCTCATGCCCTTCATTTATAGATTCTAGGTCTTCATCATTTAGAATATCGAAAATAACACTTGGACCAGTTCTATCGATTGTTAGGCTAGAAAACCTTGTAAAATCACCATGCGCAATTTCAAGTCTTTTAAGCTTAACTTCTTCAGTTCGCTTATTTAAGTCATAATTATTTTCTACCATTTTAATTATCAAAAATAAAATGGGATTTTCTTTTGTTGAGACTAAAGCATCATTGCCTAATCCTTTATCTAAAGTGAAACTTTCAAGTTCTTTTATTGTTATTTTTCTTTTTTCATCTTCGGCATTAATACTTCTTTGAGTTAGATGATCAATATATAGTGTATGTTTTTCTTTTCTTTCAAATATTTTTCCATCTAATAACGTTGTGTTTCCAGGATTTACATCTGTATCAAAATAAGCACCACCATATCTATAAAGAATATTATAGCGTAGAATATCACTTGAAGCGCCATAATTAGGGTTAAGTTTTTCAATTTCGTATTTCACAAACTCATTGCGGAGCCCCATTTTTTCGATATCTATTAAATAAATAATGTTATTGTCTTTTATGGCGTTATCTATGGTATCTGCATATTCAATTTTGATATTATGATTACTATTAGAAGAAAATATATCTTGATAAAACTTAAGTAAATGTTCATTACCTGGAAAATATGTTTGTATATCTACCCAGATAAGAATCTTACAGTCTGGATTTTTATGTGTCCATTTAATAACTGTTTCAACTTCGTCATCCCCCATTTGTTTATTACCACCCGCCCAAATAAAATGAATGATTTTTGGAATGGTAAGATTATCTACTTTTTTATTCATTAGACTAAAATTGTACATATAACTTCCTTTAATTTATTATTGATAATTACTCATTATAATTCTTAAAATTTATTATTATTTTAATAATAGATTTTTAATCTTAATTTATTATTAAAAACTTTTTTGTCTTCTTTTACATATCTCATCTAGAATAGATATTCATAATATTTTTTTTAGCCGAAAATAGTTTTATACAGATTGATTATAATTCTAGCTCATGTGTTCTATTTCTGAGATTTTGTATTGAAATTATTTTTTCTTTTTCTCTTTTTGGTAGATCGCATAACTCAATATGAATTGCTCCATGTTGTTTTTGATTAAATTTCTGCTGTTTTTGATATTCTTCAAAATTAGGCGAAATTTCTGTTGTTGGTTGATAAGCAATAGACGTATTTATTTTTGCATGAATCGCATCAATTCCCTTTTGTTTTAATACATCATTGTAATCTGTTTTAATTTTATCGGGTTGGTTATAAAATACGGTAATTCCAGCGTCTTTAAGTCGCTGCATACCTTTAAAAGCGGTTATTTCGCTCATGCTTTTAGCACCATCATTATCTAAACAAAACACAGCTGTTTTACTGATTTGTGATTGTGGGATATTAAGATGATTTGAAACGCCAAGGGTTGTTTTAATATAGGCATCTTTATTCGCCATTTTAAGGCTTAAGGCAGTTTCTATGCCTTCTGCAATTAATGTAGGACTATCTTTAGATTTGCCTTCTTGTATTGTAACAATAGCGCCTTTTATGGTTCTGTCGCAAAAATTTTTTGATTGAGCTATGCTTGGTTGAAGAAAGATTTGAAAAGGACTGGATATGATAAACTTCAAATGGCGGCATTTTCAAAAAGATATTATTTTAACCTCAATTGCATATAAGCCCTAATTGTTTAGCAGCTGAAAATTCTGTCTTAGATAAATTCAATGATGGTTTTTTAGGTTGCAACGTATAAGCGATT
>CBCSKA010000064.1:0-3491 GCA_965140885.1 Legionellaceae bacterium
TGACATAACTTCCCTGCTAGTTGTTCAAATAACTATAGTCTATTACTGTTAGCGACTTATTGCAAATTGCTATATCAATTTAAAGATGAAAAACTACTATTGCAAGCTTTAACTCGTCGTTCTGCTTCAAATGAAGGTTTACAAAAATTTTATATTGGCGATTTTCAACATTTAGAATTTATTGGTGGGAGAGTACATAATTTAGTTGCTAGTGATATTTTATTTGAGCTACATCCTAATTGGAATGAAGGAAAACTTACCACAGAACTCAATAAAATTACCAACAATTAGGCCATATTCACGACATATTTCTTTTATCGGTCTACTGCATTCAGCTGCTTTCAATAAATTAATAATTTGGACTTCACTAAATTTCGTTTTCACCCTCTCTTTTCTCCTTGCTCAAGTGTAATCAAACAAGAAAAAACTCTATAGTTATTTGGTACTATTTTAAGGGATGTTTACAGTAGCCTCTGAATAAAAACGCAGGGGGAGAATTGGGTAAGGCAATATCGAAATCAGGGTAGAATTGGCAAAGAAGGAAAACAAGAATTAAGCGATGCCGAACGTTTTAAGCATTTAATGGCAACCGCAACGCTCGATGAAGCGGCCATTGGCGCCTATTGCCGGGAACAAGGTATTTATCATTTTCAACTGACCCAATGGAAAGAAACCTTTATGACGCAACGTACAGAAATAAATAAGGAAATAGTCGCTGAATTAAAAGCTTTGCGTGAAGAAAATAAACGCTTGAAGAAAGACCTTCGCCGAAAGGAAAGTGCCTTAGCAGAAGCCAGTGCCTTGTTAATTTTAAAAAAAAAGTCCGAAATTATTTGGGGGGAAACCGAGGGCGATTAATAACGGCCGAAGACCGTCAAGAATCGATAGAATTAATCATGCAAGTCTGTCGTTGCGGTGCTCGCAAGAAAAAAGCCTGTGAAATAATGGGAATATCGATGCGCACGTTAGAACGTTGGCAAAAAACAAATACCCTTTTAGACCAGCGAAAAACAGTTAAACGCCTCCCTAAAAATAAACTGACAATAGAAGAACGAGATAAGGTGTTAACCTTAGCCAATCAAGCACCTTATCGAGATTTACCCCCGTGTAAAATTGTTCCTTTATTAGCGAACGAAGGGAAATATCTGGCACGATTGTGTCGCCATTTTTGAGAACCCTTTTGGGATATCCAAATCCCCAAACGGGACAAAAATTGGCAACAAGTGTGCCTCCGACGGCTCTGGTCATCCTGCGCACACTCGTTATGACACGACAAGGTATTGTCATAACTTCACTTCCACAAATTTGTATTGATAAGCTAAGGTAATATGAAAATAGGGGGGATGTTTTTTTCTAAGTTAAATTGACTCGCAAATAAATTTATTGCTTTTTTTTTATTCATTTGGTAATTCTACAGATAATTGTATTGCTCCAGATATGATAATACTGTTTATTTTTATTTTTATTTTTATTTTTATTTTTATTTTTATTTTTATTTTTATTTTTAAAACGATTTTAACTCAAATAATTATGTAATCTCTGAAAAAATGATTCATTTCCTTTAATAAAATCTCCCCAATTATTACCGCCATCAGATTTTTCTGTATAAAGATTAACCGTGGTTATATGATAGCTATCAAATGGCAAAGGCGAGTAATATTTTTTGATTAAGTCTTGCGTAAAGCAATTGTATATCTTTTGAAAAAATAGGAAATCTTTTTCCATTATACTGGCTATTATAGTTAATCCTGGAAATTTTGTGTAGATACCGTTGCTGTCTATTTTTTTAAAACGATAGTGTCGCCATTTTTGAGACCCCTTTTGGGACATCCAAGTCCCCAAAAGGGACAAAAATTGTCGACAAGTATGCCTGCGGCAGCCCTGGCCGTCCTGCGTACGCTCGTTATGACACGACTAGGTGTCATAACTTCACTTCCACAAATGACTTGTCGACCGTTTTGTGGGCCTTATATTTTGCCTTCGGCAAAACATCCGGCACTACGGTCTACCAGGGACTATCGGCCTCGCTCCTTCGTCGCTTCCTTGGCCGACAGCGTTTGTCAGTGTTTTTTCTATTGAATATTAAAAGATATTAATATACAAAAAATGCTTAAAATTGCTAAATTTAAGCGTCCGGGTAATAATCCATCTGTTTATTTTTTTTTCGTGCAATTTACCTGATATTTGCGAAAAGAATAAAGCGATTAAGTCACTATTTTTTTTTACAAAACTTGATGGGGTGCATCCAAGTTTTTCTCATGGGTTTAAAATTAGTGACTGATTTACCCCGGCATCGCAATTATTATAACAATTTAATCCTGGAGTAATAAAAAAGATAATAAAATATTCGTAGTTTATTGAGAATTTTTCATTTTGGATATAAAAAGACAGTGTCACACCAAGAATAAAATTTTTATAAAAAAGGAGAATTAAAATGTTGTCTATCAAAAAATATTTAGTACAAGAGATTAATGAAGTCAATAAAGATATTAATGTTCAGATAAAAGACATTAATACAAAAATAGAACGTTTACAAATCAACATGTCTGAATTATATAAAAAGTTGAAAAGTATAAAAATTAGAAATAATGGTATTTTCTCTAAAAAAGAAAAAAGCAATGAATTTAATATTGTTCATTTAGGAAATACAGGAAATTTGTCACCAATTAAACGAATCTCGATGTTGCCACAAAAAAATAGTATTAATGAAAATAACAACCAAACGATAGAAAAACAAATTCAAAAAATACAAGAAACCATTGGGAAACTCGAAAAAGAAAAAAAAATTTTGGTCAATAATTATAATTATCAAGTGATAAATAACCTTCAAGTGCAAAAAAAACAACAAATAAAACAAATTGACCTTGATATAAATAATTACGTGTTATCTAACTTTGATAGAAATTATGCCGAAGGGCTAATTGCTTGTTGTACAAATTTAGGGATATTAACAGAACAATTTAATATTCAAAAAAACTTAGAAGAACAATTTTATTTACAAATTCAACGAATCTATGCGTTAAACGAAATAAAAGAACCAATAAAAAAACATACGGCAATAATGAAAGATATTGAAAAAACAATTTCTAAGATAGAAGATGAAGAGAAAAAAGAAAAATGGGAAAAAGATTTTTCGACGTTTAAAGAAGTGCTTAAAAACCATCTTATTGCAATCAGCCATAAATTGGATGAAGAATACAAAAAAGATAATCCTAATTATGTCTATGTTAATATAGATAAATTGATTATTGAAATTTCAGATTATTTTGAAAACTTAAAAAAACAAATAAACGAATTAGAACAATCTAATAGTAATGAAACAAGCCGTGCAATAACGTCTCGAAAATTATAGAAGTATTAAAGTTTCACTATGCAGCAGAAAAAATTATTTTAGAAAAGTAGTATAGCGTAGACCACTATAGCAATTTGCAATAAGTCGCTAACAGTAATAGACTATAGTTATTTGAACAACTAGCAGGGAAGTTATGTCA
>CBCSKA010000065.1:0-3489 GCA_965140885.1 Legionellaceae bacterium
TGGACTACGATTTAATTTGATTGCCAGCATCTACAATTTTGAGCTCTATTTGTGAGTTTCGAAAGAACTCTAATGAAGAAGAAAAGCAACTTTATTTCGAATTGCAACAGTCGTCAGAATTACCTGACGCCTCTCAGGAGACAGCTTCAACTCTGGCAGTATTAATTGTGGATGATAATCCAATTAATCAAAAAATATTAGGCCATTTTTTACTAAATCAACACATCTGTCAATTTGCAAATAATGGCTTAGAAGCATTAAATTTGATTTTTCCTAATAGCCAGTATAACAAAAATGCCTTTGATATTATCTTTATGGATATCAAAATGCCCGTAATGGATGGCTTAAGCGCTACAAAAATTATTCGAAAAATAGAAAAAGAACATCATTTGATTCCCGTACCGATTATTGGAATTTCGGGGGCCAGTGAAGAACAGGACAAGATTTTAGCTTTACAAGCAGGCATGGATAATTATCTCGTAAAACCAATTCAAAAAGAAGAGTTTTATCGCATTATCAAAAGCCAGGCTGCAAACACTAAACTGTCTTATCTAGGCTTTCGAGGCCCTGCATCCAGTCTTAGCCCGACGGCTGATGAGCAGGAAACCCCGATTATTAAGTTTACACCGTTCAACGATATCTCATAAAGTGTAAACGGCAATTGAAAGTTGACTCACTTTGGCTCTTTTTTTATATATTTTATTCGCAAATCATTATCTTTCTCACTCATTTTATTTTGTCTAAACATAGGAATCCGTTTGTTACTAACTATTAGTTTTTCAGTGTTTTAACACCTTCGTTTGTTCTATCTTTTTCTATTTCGATTTCTCGGCTAGGGCTAGCATATCTTTTACTATCTTTTTCTTTTTTTATTAAAAAAATAGTAATTTATCTTTCCAATGAAAATATAGGCGTATCGCTTACTCACTAATAATAACGTTTATAAGACAGTTATTTTTTAATGAGTAAGAGAAAACTGATACCAATATTTTTTATTTATTACCTAAAGTTAAAGAAAGCATCATTAGGAAAAGATTTTTTATCTGGAAAAAGAGTATCTAAAATTATCGCTTTTTTGGAAGCAAAAAATCGTTCATTACCCCAGTTAAATTCCACTCTGGCTATTGCAAATTCATGATTGTTGTTTTTTAAAAAGTAATTGGGAATAGTGATGCTTAAGATAATGGGTTACTGTTTCATGCCCAGACATGGCGGCATAATGCAAAGCCGTATTATTTTTATCATCTCGATAATTAAGTGAAGCGCCTTGTGCAATGAGTGTTTCTACTAATTCTAAATTTCCCTCTTTTGCGGCTTCAATTAATGCTTCAGCGTTTTGTTTATTTTTTTTAACTTTATTTTTTATTATTCTTTTTAATTTAGCATCAATAGTATTTTCTGGTAATGACAGAAGTGCTAATGTTGTATTGGCTGTTAATGCTTCTACTATTTTTTGGACGCCCTGATTTCTAATCGGATTACCCAGTATACTGAGATTTGTTATACTTTTATTTCCTCGTATTATTTCTGCTATACCATCATCACTAATATTATTTCGAGATAAATCCAATACCTTTATTGTTGTATTGTTTTTTACTAAAGCAGCTATATGATTTAACCCTTGATTTCCTATGTTGTTATTAGCAAGAGAGATTGCTTCTAACGCGCAACCGTTAACAAATACTTTTTTTAAATTTTTCATCCCTTTTTTGCCTATTTTATTATTAGAAAAAGCTAATGCTTTTAGCGATTTATTTTTTTTCAATCCTTCCGCTAGATAATGAACACCATCCGATTTAATTTTATTATTAGATAAATCTAATGATTTTAGTTTTTTATTGATTGCTAACAGATGTACTAATTTAATAGCGCCTTTATCGCTAATGTTATTTCCTGGAATACTGAGTATTTTTAATTTTTGATTATTTATGAGTCCATTTTCTAATACACCTACCCCTTCATCTCCAATATTATTGTTAGAAATTTCTAGTTTCTCTATTGTTTTATTTTTCTCTAATGCTGATAGAAGCATTTGAATGCCTTGTAAACTGATCGAATTTTTATTCAAGATAAGTATGAGAATATTTTTTTCATTACTTATTAATAGTTCGCTTAATGCCGTTATTTCTTCAATACCCATATTTATATGACTCAGCGAAAGTTCTAAATAGGGACTTGTGTTTTTTTTATATTGTCAATATATTCGTTGAATTTTTTCATGTTCTTAATTCTTCCTTATTAATAAAGGACCCTATTGTTACAAAAAATCTTCTGTTCAGCCACTCTATATTTACCCTACTTTTTTTTGATGAATGCTTTTCTCATTTAATAATTCATTACGTTAAACATGGATATTTAATTTAAAAAACACCAAAATCGCTAATTCAATTTGCTAAATATATGGCAATTTATTATCATAATTTTTTTAAATAAATTAAAGGCAAATGTTGACTTACTAATTTTGTTAATTTTCTACTTATTTTATAAGTCTAATTATCACGCGTTTTATCGCATAAAAAAAAGGTCACAACATGTCACTCCTTAAATCTCCATTAATTAAAATTAAAAAGACACCCGTTCGCCTTACACTGACCCAAGATATTTACGATGAAATCAAGGCTTATTGTGATTGGGCAGGCATTAAAAAAATTGAAGAATTTATCGAGGAAGCCGCTAAATTTGTTTTCACCAAAGACAATGAATGGAAAAAAATAAAGAAAGAAATAAAAAAACATAAAAAATAAACGCGCTTCTTTCTTTATTTGTATTTTAAGCGACTTTTACCAAGTTATAGCCTTTTTGTTTTCGCACCTTTTTAATGTTTTCGACTTCCTCTAATATCATTTTCTCATTTTCACAAAGCATTTGCCGTTTTTGTCCAAGCTTAACTGTCCTATCGTCCATTGACTTTAATTAGCGAGATATCGTTAAATAAATCCCGTTTAATTTTCACGACATAATAGCGTTTTTTTTTCAGAACTGACCCAGTGAAAACTGTTAATTTTGCCCGTATTTAATTTTATTAAATAAAAAATTAATATTATTGAGGTTTTTTATAGTCAAAAATATAGAGTAAGACGGTAAGAATAAACACGGTTTTGTTGAAACCTTATTCAGCGCAACTAACACTTTCACAACAAGCTAACACGGAAATATGCCTTAAATGTGGTATAAGATATTATTGGCTCTTCACTAACACTTAGAGGGTAGGCTAAATGATTATCCATTTCTAATTGCAACGCTCTTTCAACTAACCGTTTACTCTATTGCTTGAATAGCCCTTCCTCTTTTAACACTCACCTTAAATAAACCTGTTTCTTAGTTTAATAACGCTAAAATGGCTGCAACATCGAGAATATTATTACTCATTATCAATATCTTTTTGTTGTAACGCTTTATGCTCTTTGACTAACGCTGTCGGCCAAGGAAGCGACGAAGGAGCAAGGCCGATAGTCCCTGGTAGACCCGTAGTGCCGGATGTTTTGCCAC
>CBCSKA010000066.1:0-3332 GCA_965140885.1 Legionellaceae bacterium
TTATTCGCCAGATTTTAATCCTATTGAAAAGTTCTGGGCTAACCTAAAAGCAAAGATAAAGAAAATAATATCCCAATCTACTACTCTTGCTGGAGCTATTGACCATTGCTTTCAATCAATCATTTAGAAATCAAAACACTATAAATGAAAGAATTTTTCATTAAGAAAATTTTTAAAGAATTTTAGGAGTTTAGATCTAACCTCTAATTAAACGCTGAAGAATACTTGCTCTTATAATTTTGCTTCTTACTCCTTCCATTGCGGGATATTCTGTTCTGACTGAAACAATAGCCGCATCTAATTTTCGTACAAGTTCATTAGAAAGTCTAAAAGCAATAACATCATCCATTCCTTCATCATCATTAGCAAGGTTAACAAACTCGATGTAGTCCGGTAAACTTAAGAAAGTTGCTATCGCCTCAGTAATCCATTTACTTTTGCCTCGCATACCATACCCATCAGAAATTACTTTCTTATTTAATTCAATATGAGCCTGTTTATTCATTTTTATACTTGAAGAATACGATTTATTCATTATTCAGATATACCTTCTGCTTCCAAAAATTCAATAAGTTTTCTAAAAGCAGTTGTTGCTTGTTTAGGATCTTTGAAATTGACTTGATTAAATTCATTGCGATATCTTTTGTACGTTGGATAATTAAAAATGCAATTAAAAATTTTTTCTATTACATCAGTATTTCTAGTATACCCTAAAGTCACTTTGCTTTTAGGTCTGCCAATTGTATTCTTTTTTGCTATAAAATTGGTAGAAATACGTTTAATTTTATTCATTTCCGTTTCAAATACAAACTTCATTTCTTTTAAAGTAGCATTTTGAAGGCAACAATCTGTGACTAATTCACGAATAGTTTGTGTCTCAATTTTAGCGAGAAAGGCTACTTTTTCCAAATTTGAAAATTTACCTTCTCGTAAGTAATGCTGTATATCTTTTGGAGCATTAATTACGGCTAAATAATTCGAAGCTTGTGGATATGAAATACTCATTATTTCACTTAATTGAGTTACTGTAGGAATTTCTTTATATTTATTAATATATTCATTTATGATAGCTCTGATATTATTCATCCTATCATTTAATGTTAAATCTTCCCTTTCATTATTTTCTACCCACTGTAATAAACGAAGATTCAACTCTGTTGGTTTTTCTTCAAGTATTTTTGCTTGAATATTATTTTTATCTGCAATATAACTTGCTAAAAAACGTCTTTCACCAGCCACTAAACGATAGATATCTAAGTGTTTATAAATAATAATGGGGTTTAATATTCCTTGATCTTTTATAGTAGCCGCTAGAGGTTTCAAACTATCATATTCTGTCATTTTACGTCGGTAATCTTTATCTTTCTTATCAATACCGTTTAAAATCTCTAAAAATTTCATATTTATTCTTATGAACACCCATTATTTTGCGAAATGTATCAAGATCAAACCACTTTGTATAAGGTAATCGTATAAATCTAACGCAGTTTTCATATAATGCTAGGCCATATGATGAGCTAAAACGTGCCTGGATAGCTAAATTAATTTTTCCGTACATTTTGGGATTAGATAATAATTGTCTCAATCTAGGACTATATGAGTATTTACAATTAGCACTTTTTAACTGTACGCTAGCTAAAATAGCACTAGCTGACCAATCTTCTTCCCCATTTTCATCAGTTATATTCCATTCTATAATGGTTGCAATTAATTGTTTTAGCGCAGCTTTGATAGCATCATAATTATAACCATTGTAACCAATTATATTACACAATTGTTTTATAGTAATTTCATGCTCTTCATTAATTAATAAATTCGGAAATGCATGATAGAGTAGAGCATTTGATATTTTACGTTGCATCAAACTAAGGGTGTTGGTGCAATGAATAATGGCAACATGTTTTTTTAATTCTTTTGATTTTTTATCTTTTTGCTGATTCATAAATAACCTTAATCAAATTGTTACCAAAAACGACACATGACTTACCATAGGAGTCACAAATTAACCAAAGATGTCACATGTGTATACCATAGACGTCACATATAATTACCAAAAATGTCACAAATTCTTACCATAAACGACACGTATTTATTCAAAAACCCTATATAAATTAACGTATTGTTTGTATCTAAACATAATTAAACAAGATTAAAAAATAAACAAACAGTTCGTGTTTATGATAGTAAAATAGTTTTACTTAAAAAACAATTATATGTTATATTCTGTTGTATCGTAATACAAATATGAACAGGGGCTCAATGAAAATAATTGCGGTTGCAAATAACAAAGGCGGTGTCGGTAAAACAAAGGTTTCAAGCATCTTAATAGAATATCTCAGTAGTTACATGAATAAGCGTGTACTTGCTATGGATTTTGATTCTCAATGTAATTTATCAAAACGATATTTACCAATGGTAATAGATCCTGCTTCTCCTGAAGGATTTATGCCGCCCATTCATCCTGATATTGATTTAGAAGATCCAAATTTTTCTTCTTGGATAGAAAATAGAAGCAGTATCGCCGATATTTTTTTTGGCATGCAGATAATTCCATATGAAACAAAGATAAAAAATCTTGATATTTCACCAGGACATGCTAGTAAGCTTTTAGAAGTAGAAGGTATCAGGCGAAATGAAATTACTGAGAAAGTGTATAACCATTTAACATTATTTCTTGATTCTGATGATCTAAAAGAGGTTTACGATGTCGTTGTAATTGATACAGGCCCTTCTAAAGGCCCTTTAACTGTAAGTGCAATTCGAGCAGCAACTCACATGTTAATACCCTCAATAATGGAAGAACTTCCTATACAAGGTATTTATGGAATGATGCAATTATGGAAACAAGAATCTCTTAAAAGAGAGAAGGGTAAAACGCTAAATTTAGTCGGTATTTTAGCAAATCAATATCGTAAAATTAAATTACACGAAGGTATGTACAATAGTTTGCTACAAACTGAAGGTATCTCGCAATATGTTATACCACATAAACTTGGGCAACGATCAGCTTTTGCCGAAGTAGATACTGAATTTGCAGAACCTAACTCCATTTTTAATGAACCAAATTCTTCTTTAGCTAAAGAGGAAGCATTGAAAGTTTGTGATTATATTGCTAAGCGGGTTTTTAATGAATAGAAAAAGGGTATTCGGTGTTTCAACGAATTTAATAAATGGTCTTTCTGAGACTATACAAGTCGTACAAAATAATTTAGGGCAGTGTAGATATGAAGCAATATCTTTACATCGTATCGAGACAGACCCTAATAATCCTCGAGAATTAGCGTTAACAGTGCAAGATATTTTAAACGGTATTGATAAGAAAGATAAAGATT
>CBCSKA010000067.1:0-3320 GCA_965140885.1 Legionellaceae bacterium
GTGACATAAGCATCAACCCCTTCAGCTTAAGAGTAAACGGAAGTTTAAATTAATTCAGCAAAGTACGAAACTCCTGTTTTATTGGAAAAAGGTTATTTATCGCTTGTAGATGTATTTAAAAATAATGTTTTATTTGGTGTTTATTCCAAAACAGAGATTAATAATTATCCCAAAAAAATGGCTGATGCTTGTGAGTATATCGATGACTTATATCTCGAATATTTAAAAACAAAGAATACTCATGAATATCTTTCTTTTTTCAAAAGAAACATCAAGGAGAGTCATACCCTCATTTTAACACGGAAGCAAGCACACGAAGATTTAAAATATGTTTATGGCGGGGAAAGTGATACGGATGGAGAAGGCTATGATTCTGATTTATCGCTATCTTAAATTTTTTAATTACTACTTTTTAATCCATACTTAATATTAAACAGCTATAGTTTAAATTAGTAAATAAATTTAGGAAGTCGTATGAAAGATAAATCTGGATATAAATTTAAAAAAATTACTCGATTTACTACTATGTAAGAGAAGCTAAATGCTTCTGCTCATCAAGTAGTTATGGCAACTAAATTACCGAAAGAAGATAGTTCTTCACTATTTGATAAAAAAGAATATTTTTTAAAACCACATGAAAGTGAATATTTAGAAAAAAATATTCATGAATTAGAAGCCTTATCTTCGGAAATTTATCGTTTTTTACTCGGGAACAATAGAGCACCAAAGGTTCGTGTGTTGCTCGATGAGAACGATAAAGTTTGGGGTACTGTTTCTAAGAAAATCGGTAACTATAAATCTTTTTATGATGTTCTTAAGGAAAAAAATAAACGAATACCAAACAAAAAACTTATCGAAGCCGGCTTTGGAAGCCTGATGGCAGCAAGCTATATAATGGAAGAAAATGATTTACACGGTGGTAATTATGGTTTTAATGATGAAGGAAAGTTATGTCGAATTGATTTTGACCAAAATTTATTACCTTTATTTAGTAGTGCTTATTTAAAACAAAGACCGTCTGTCGACACGCTAAATGCCTTATTGTCTCGAAAACTTGATAAGGGAAATTATCCCCTTAAAGAAGCCTATAACTTCCAAAATGATTCTACTGGATTAGTGGAAATGGAAAAAAATGAAGAATTTTGTATTGATAAATGGAAAACGTTTGTTAAGTTGTGTTTATTAACAAAAGAAAATATCAACGCAATGTTACAACCTCATGTAAAACAAGGTTTCAACTTATCTTTATATTCTGATTATATTTATAAAAGAGCACAAGCTATTAAAGAAGAACTTTTAAAATCCGAAGACTTCAGAATGACTTTTTTACGACATTCACAAAACATCATATCTTCTATCAAAAAAGAAGTTAATGATTACAATCAACAATTTAAAGATAAATACTCTGATAGAAAAATACCTATTAATGAAATTGAGTTAAATAATTTATTTCAAAAAGTCTATAGCGAAACACTTAAACAACAATCGCTGTCGGCCAAGGAAGCGACGAAGGAGCGAGGCCGATAGTCCCTGGTAGACCGTAGTGCCTTATATTTTGCCGAAGGCAAAATATAAGGCCCACAAAACGGTCGACAAGTCATTTGTGGAAGTGAAGTTATGACACCTAGTCGTGTCATAACGAGCGTACGCAGGACGGCCAGGGCTGCCGCAGGCATACTTGTCGACAATTTTTGTCCCTTTTGGGGACTTGGATGTCCCAAAAGGGGTCTCAAAAATGGAGACACTATCGTACAAAAAGCGGCTGCATTTTTAAAAATAAATACTGAAGAGGCTTCTTTTATTAATAAGAAGGAAGTTGAAGAATTAAAAAATATTAGCGATAATTTAGAAAAAAAATTAGAGACAATAGATTTTTCAAAGATTGATGATCCTCAAAAATTAATTTCCGAAATAAATAGTTATTTACAAACGGCAAGTAACTTTACCTCTAAATTGCACATTCTAGATAAAGTAAAGATATTTTTAAATGCAGTTTCTCATGGTGAAAGCCTAACTCAAGCTTTTAAAATTGCATTCAAAAATCCGTTGATTTTAAATAAGCTGGCAAATTCAATAAAAGTTGACTTGGAACAGCTTAATGAAAATTCGTTAAATATTTCACCTAAGAAGGCGTAGCTCTTGGGAACTTGTGTCCAATAAAAATTTCAACAATTTTCAAAAAGAAAACAATCGATAGTGTCGCCATTTTTGAGATCCCTTTTGGGACATCCAAGTCCCCAAAAGGGACAAAAATTGGCGACAAGTATGCCTGCGGCGGCCCTGGCCGTCCTGCGTACGCTCGTTATGACACGACTAGGTGTCATAACTTTACTTCCACAAATAACTTGTCGACCGTTTCGTGGGCCTTATATTTTGCCTGTGGCAAAACATCCGGCACTACGGTCTACCAGGGACTATCGGCCTTGCTCCTTCGTCGCTTCCTTGGCCGACAGCGGATGAAAAAATAAGTTCTTTTCATGTTAGAATGGAAATAAATTTTCACAAAATTGGTGCTGAAAAACGGTAACTGTAAGATAAAGACTAAATTTCTACCATTAAATTTAACAAGATTTTATTCAAATAATCGTCTTATTCTCTCTGAAAGATTGGTTAATCTATGCGCTTCTTTATTGTTACTCACAGCCATTCCAATCGCTTTTTTTGCGCGATAAGTATCACTAATTGCTTGCCTCGCGTGATGCCCGTATAAAGTAAATTTCTCGCCAATAATGTAAAATGTTGAGTTGAAATCGGAATGATAACGATGGGGAATTCAGAGCCTTGACTTTTATGAATACTAATCGCATAAGCGAGTGATATTTCATCTAATTCAGCGACATCATAATCTTTTACTTGTTGGTCAAATTTGATCGAAACAATGCCTTCATCCACATCTATTTTTTCAATAAAGCCTATGTCTCCACTGAAGACTTCTTTGTCATAATTATTGGTCATTTGAATAACTTTATCGCCTGGGGCATAGGTATTTCCAAATCGGGTTATTTTAGGCTCTGAATGATGGTTAAGCGCTTTTTGAAGCTCGAGGTTTAATCCTCGACTGCCAAGGCCGCCTCGATTCATGGGGGTTAATACTTGAATATCCCGAATAGCATTACAGTGATAAAACTGGGGTAGCCGTGTAGAGACAATATTCACTAATTGCTCAGCCATTTCTTCGGGGGTATCAAGATAGAGAGTAAAGAAATCACTGGTTTTATCTTCATTGGGTAAAGGCATTTGTCCTTTATTAGAGTTCTTTCGAAACTAGCAATTACGAAAAAAAGAGGGTAAAAAGATACTTTTGTAAGGAAGTATTTTGA
>CBCSKA010000068.1:0-721 GCA_965140885.1 Legionellaceae bacterium
GCTAAGCACCACATCAAAAAAGCTAAGCACCACCACAAAAAAGCTAAGCAAGAAAATGCTGCAGCTAAAGCTAGTGACGCTAACGCAACAGAAGCTAAGTAATTAGCATAGAACGAATCCGGTTTTTTTACCCTTTCGTTAGTAACAAAATACATGGGTCAACTGACCCATGTTATTTTTTGGTGATATAAATTATGTCTCTACCAAAACACGCAACATCTTGTTTATCTTTTCTCGGTCATGGTATTGGCCTTCGCCCTACTCACTATCAATCTATCTTAACTGAAAGCCCCTCCATTGATTGGCTTGAAATAATGACAGAAGATTACTTAGATATTGGCGGACGCCCTTTATATTACTTGCATCAAATAAAAGAACAGTATCCACTGGTTATGCATGGCGTTTCTTTATCCATTGGCAGCACTGATCCTATTAATAAAAATTATTTAAGCAAAGTAAAAAAATTAGCCAATGATATTAATGCTAAATGGATTTCTGATCATTTATGTTGGACAGGTATTAATCAATTAAATTTACATGATTTATTGCCTTTACCTTATACTGAAGAAACATTAATTCATGTCATTAATAAAGTAAAAGATGTACAAGATTATTTAGAACGCCCCCTTTTGCTTGAAAATCCCTCTACTTATATCGATTATAAAGAATCAACATTGACTGAATGGGAATTCTTATCGGCTTTGGCAGAACAAGCGAATTG
>CBCSKA010000068.1:731-3203 GCA_965140885.1 Legionellaceae bacterium
TAATTTTATTAGATATTAATAATATTTATGTAAATGCTTATAATCACGGATTTGATCCTAAACTTTATTTAGAAAATATTCCGGTTAACCGCGTTCAACAATTTCATTTAGCGGGACATCATAATTTCGGGAATTATATTGTCGACACCCATGATCATCCTATTATTGATCCAGTATGGGAATTATATGCGGAAGCAGTCAAACGCTTTGGCTATGTTTCTACCCTGATTGAAAGAGATGATAATATTCCTCCTTTAGCTGAATTAATGGAAGAATTACAGTATGCAAGGCAAATTTTTAATGAAAATATAAAAAATAAAACTGAGGCAGCATAATGTCATTTAATACGGCTCTGGAAGAATTTCAAAATTATTTGCTCGGTAATGATAGTAGTATTGAACAAGCCATAGTAAGCCCTAATAAAAAATATGCTAACTCTCGTTTAAAAATATATTATGAAGCTTATCGCTTACGTTTAACTGATTTATTAAAAATTGATTTCCCTTGTATATATCAATGGTTGGGTAATAAAAACTTTGAAAAATTAGCATTATATTATATATCCAAATTTCCTTCTACTTTTTTTTCTGCGCGTGAGTTTGGGAAGTATATGCCCACTTATTTATCGCAAACGGAACCGTATAATAATAATTCATTTTTAACTGAATTTGCTCAATTTGAACGTATTCTTTCTGAAACGATAGATGCACCCAATGCTCCTATAGTTACCATTAATGATTTAGCTCAAATTGCCGCGAATGATTGGCCCTTGCTTCGTTTTTCATTACATCCTACAACAACATTATTGTTGTTAAATTGGAATACTCCCCTAATAAGAAATACTTTATTATTGGAAGAAAAGAAAATTAAAGCAAAGTTATTGGAAACGCCGACTTTTTGGTTAATTTGGCGACATAATAATATAGATATCAAATATATTGCATTAAATGAACAAGAAAGCTTCATAATTAATGCTTTTATTGAACATAAAACATTTGATGAAATTTGCCAGGGATTAACGCAATGGATGTCTGAAGAAGCTGCAGCTCTTTATATGGTTCAATTTCTACAAAAATGGTTAAATGAACAAATTATTTCAACGATTACCATAAATAAATAAATAAATTAGTTGGAATCTAACACTTATTGATTTCAATACTTCTTTTACAGAAATTACCTTAGTATCTTAGGGAAACAAATTGAATTTATCTCATTACCTATTTAATATCTATTATTAAACAGTGAGCAATAACGCTATTTAATGGATTTATAGGGATGCAAACATAGATTGCGACTATGAATATGCGAGTAGATAAGTGAGATGCCTACTACTGCTGAAAAATTCTTAGTGTAAATGATGAGCAAGCTTTCATTGACGTTCATTGAGGTTCATTGATTCCACCCAAAATATCAGTTCCTAAAAAAATACCTACACTAGATAAAGCTATAACAATGATAAAGAGTCATCATAATGACTAAAACGTCAATAATTAAGCTGCACTCTAAATGCCTGTAGTTAAAATAAAAACTATTTAAAGATAAGCTATTGGTCGTTTTCTATTTTTGGTTAAATTATTTTGACGCCATCCATCCGTATGGAATAAATTCTTCAATCATTACTGCAATATAAATTCCACAATAGTAAAACATTATAATTGATCACAAATGGATAGTAACAAACGCTTAAATCATTAATTTTTAAGAAGAATAAACAAGAGTTATTGGGTCAAAATATATTAATTATCTTATTGAGTTATTCGAAAATTCTACATACAAAAAAACCCCGCAGTGAGCGGGGTTTTTAAAGTGGTAAGAAACACCAGCGCTGATTAAATCAAGGTTGTTGATGCTGCTACCATTCTGAATGCGCATCCAAGAAATGTCAGTAGAAACATTTTGATTGAAGTCATAACCAGCACCTAAACCATAGGTAGGACGCCATTTTTTCTCATCATCAGATAATGATGGCTGAGGGTTTTTAAGATCAAAAGTTTGCTTAACATAAGCAACACCAGCTTTAGCGAAAACATTGAAACCATTGTCTAAAGGAAGTATACCTTTAGCAACTAAATCAATAGCTTGATGTTTTAATTTTAAGTCACCAATTACTTGGCCATCGTTGCTAACGTTGTTAAAATCAACATTTTTATACTTTGTATAGCCTAATTCAGCAGCCCAATTTTGATTAAATTGATAACCAGCAGATATTCTTCCACCTAAGCCAGAATTTTTAACATCGCCTACGCTGTATGGAGCAGATAAATCAGAAGCAGAATAATCAGCTTTTGACCAACCTAATTGACCACCCACATAAAAACCAGGGGCAGCAGCTAAAGCAGCGGAACTAAGAGTAGCTAAAATTGCACTAACTAAAAGTTTTCTTTTTAACATGTGGGATCCTTTATATCAAAAGTTTAAATTCATATGTCACTTTAGGTTATAACCCTAAAGCAGCCTTCAATTAAGACTAGC
>CBCSKA010000069.1:0-3194 GCA_965140885.1 Legionellaceae bacterium
AAGTGTTTATCATATAACTTTATGATTTTTCTGGAATACCAAAGTTTAGGTAGGGCTATTGTTTATAAACATAAGCTGTTTGATGGCGTTGATTGTAAATCGCTTGGCTTTTCTTAGCAAGAATCCAATTAAATATCCAGAGCAAAAGGAGAAGGTTATGTCAGGTTAATATTTAAGACATTTCGAAAGACATGCCAATCAATTGCAAAATTGACTCTATTCTGACGCTTTGTAAGGGAGCAACCTGACGTCCATTTAGGGTATACTTCAATCCGACAAAAAAATAGTCAAAAAGGATTTTGCTTAAAATATTGAAAATTTATCTTTAAGGCGCAAAATGTCTTGATTGCTCATTTAGCACTTCTAAATCAGCCATAATGGTATTTGTAAGCTTATTTAATACCCGTGGATTTTTAAATGCTATGTTAAAAGCTTTTGGCAGAGTTTCACCCTCTGAAACAGCCTTTAAAAATACCGTTACTTTATCTAATAGGTTAAATTTAGACATAAAAGCGCTTGCAGTATTTAACTGCTTGCTAACGTCTGAAATTAAATCAGTAGAATTATCTATTTTTGAAAAATCTATACCTTTTAATTTTTCATCTAACGCTTGGCTAATTTCTTTTAATTCTTTTACTTCTTCTTGATTAAAAATTGATGCTTCTTCTGTCTGTAATTTCAAGAATGCAGAAGCTTTATATAATTGTTCTTTTAGGCTTTCTACATAAACATCCTTGAGTAATTTGTTAAATTCTGCTTCATGAATAGGCACTTCTCTATCAGGATGCTTGCTTTTAAAATCATGATTGTAGTCACTTATTTCCTTTTTGATAGAATCCATCATGTTTTTTGAATATTTCAAAAAAATCATCCTGAAATCTTCTGACTTTAACAGTTGCTTTTTGATTGATTCTGCTCGCTTATAAACGTACCGTGTGGCATAGTTTAATTGTTTTTCCTCTTTTATATGAGGGTACAGCATGGCTTTTATATTTTCTTCTTTTAATAAACAAAGCTTAATAAATGTTTTCCATTTATCAAACCGAAACTCTTCTTTTGTCTCCATGACGGCTAAACCAGCTTCCTGATTTTCAAACTTAAACGCATCTTTAAGAGGGTTATTTCCTTCTTCTAGCTTATGCGTTAGCAAGTTATTTAATGTTTCTACTGATGGTATATCTCTTTTAATCCTATTACTAACCAAAGGTAATAAATTTTGGTCGAAATCAATTCTGCTTAATTTTCCTTCATGGTTAAACCCATAATTGCCTCCATGCAAGTCTCTTTCTTCCATTATATAGCTTGCGGCAATTAAGCTTCCAAAACCTGCTTTAATCAGCCTTTTATTGGGTATTCGCTTATTTTTTTCACGTATCACATCGTAAAAAGATTTATAATTGTGGATTTTCTTTGAAACCGTTCCATATACTTCATTATTTTCATCGACCAAAACACGAACCTTGGGCGCTCTATCATTACCCAGTAAAAAACGATATATCTCGGAAGAAAAAGCCTCTACTTCATAAACATGCAATTTGACATGAAGGTTGCTGTAGGGTTTTAAAAAATACTCTTTTTTGTCAACGCTTAAACCCAAATCTTTCTTCGGTGATTTCATTGCCATAGAAACATCATGAGAAGACTTCCCGGGTTTTCCTTCTATAGAAGAAAATCGCTTGAATTTTTTAAATTTATACCCTGATTGATTATTCATATTACATCCTAATTATCTTCTTAGCTAGAAATTATCTAATTATTATTAAATAATAATTAAGAATGAAAATTTTTCCATCTTAAACTCAAATAGCATCAATTTTATCTTTAAGGAACCCTTTATGCCTATCGATACACAAATAATTAATAAAATAAAAAATAATGATATTACATTTACATCCCTTATTCTTGCTGAAAGTGATTTAGCTGATGATGATATGCCTGAATTGGTTCAGGCTTTAATAAATAATCACACAATCACTCATATAGATATTTCTGATAACGATATACAAGACGAAGGCGCAAAAAATTTAGCAAGTGTTTTTATGATAAACAAAACGATTGCTTCTATTAATCTATCTTCTAATAGAATAGAAGAAAATGGCGCTATTGCCATAGCAGATAGCCTTAAAAAAAACAGCACTGTCACACACTTCAATGTTTCAAATAATGAAGATTTTTTGATAGCTGAAGGCGCTGCAGCTGCATTTGCTGAATTATTGACTGTTAACAAAACAATTACTCATTCCAATTTCAGCAATACAGGGTTAAATGCTGAAAGAGCATCATTTTTATGTGATTCATTAAATAACAATAGTACTCTTGTTTCTGTTAATTTTTCAGATAACTATTTATTTGATGCTGTTGCAGAACCTATAAGAAAATTAATTACCTCAAATAAGTCAATTACTAATATTTCGTTTAACAATACAGATATAACAGAAAAAGGTATTAAAAAAATTTATGAAGGGATACAACTTAACAAAACAATAACGAAATGCAATATATCTGATTATGAAAATATCAAATTTGCAAATAATATAAAAAAAATAGTCAAAGCAAATAAATTACAAGCCAAAAATTTAATAAAAGCTGTTAAAAAAAGAAAATTAGATCTTATTAATGGGCTAATCAGAAATGGGGTTTCTTTAAACTATCAGAATAAAAATGGCAATACCGCTTTGCATATTTCAACAAAAAATAATGATAAGTTAATAACTACTTGTCTTTTAAAACAATCGCCCTCTATTTTACTTAAAAACAACGAAGGAAAGTTACCGATTTTTATTCAAAGGCAATTTAAATGGGCAGATAATTATTCAATTTTTTCAGCTGCCCTCAAAAACGACGACATAGAAAAAAATACAAATGCTCAATCACAAATACAACCTACTGACATTAGCATTAAATGTCGCTCGGCTGAATAAGATTCTTTCAAAAAAAATTAATTTTTGAATGCATTGCGTATTGGCACAAAGCTCTCAAAGAAATTCTATAAAAAATCACAGAAAAGTTAAATAAGTCTTCTGCATAGAGCATATAGTTAACGTTGATTTATTTACAGGGTTTCTTTGCACCACAAAGCCTTTATAGTAATTTGATTTTAAACTGACTTACATATTATGATATACTCATAAAATTTATTATGAGTCATTCAACAGATATAAGAAAACTAGTATTAGACTACATCAACTCAGGAG
>CBCSKA010000070.1:0-27663 GCA_965140885.1 Legionellaceae bacterium
CGCTGCAGTTGAGGTTAAATAATATTTTGTTAAGTGATTTTGCAAAATAATGTATAAAGCATAAAAAATGGCTGATAGTTTCGCTATCGGCCATTTTCTGCTTATTTCTTTTTTATGAATTTGTTATTAAAATGTAGGTTTCGTTTCCAAGTTTTATTTACTGTAAGTGATAAACTAAAATCAAATATCTTTATATTAAGTACAAAATAAATATTTAATTCACTTTGTCTAAAAGATAAAAGCGATATAATTGCATAAATAATCTATTCTCCATGGGAAAAACCACAGAATACAATTGAGGATCCTAATGACTAATTCGATTTCTTTATCTCATGATAAAAGACGTATTCGTAAAAACTTTGGTAAACCAACCCCTTTTGATATCTTTGAACACCAAAACTTACTGGCTATTCAAACGGAATCTTATAAACATTTCTTAAATAATAATAACGATAATTCGACAGGTTTACACGGCGTTTTTGATTCTGTATTTCCAATTACAAGTCATTCTGGTAATGCTGAATTGCATTATGTTTCTTTTCGTTTAGCTGAACCTCCTTTTGATGTAAAAGAATGTCAAATGCGAGGTTTAACTTATGCCGCACCTTTACGTGTAAAAATGCGTTTATATCTTTATGATAAAGAAGCTGTATCAAGTAAACTAGATGAAGAAATGAAACCAAAAGCTATTAAAGAGCAAGAAGTCTACATGGGTGATTTACCCTTAATGACTGATAATGGTACATTTGTTATTAATGGAACAGAACGCGTTGTTGTATCTCAATTACATCGTTCTCCTGGCGTCTTTTTCGATAGTGATAATGGAAAAACACATACTTCAGGAAAAATACTTTTTTCAGCAAGAGTCATACCCTATCGTGGGTCTTGGTTAGATTTTGAATTTGATCCTAAAGATATTATTTATGCGCGTATCGATAGACGACGTAAATTGCCAGCAACACATATTTTACGTGCTTTAGGTTATTCAAATGAAGCTATATTAGATATGTTTTTTGAAAAAAATATATTTCATTTCAAAAATCATAAAATTATTCTTGATTTGATTCCTGAGCGTTTGAAGGGTGAAATAGCTTTTAGTGATTTAAAAGATAGTACAGGTAAAGTGATTGTTGAAGCAGGGCGTCCTATTTCTGCACGTCATGTTCGTCAACTCGAAAAAGCGGATATTTTAACATTAGAAGTTCCTGAAACTTATTTAATAGGTAAAATTTTAGCTACTCCAGTTATCAATAAAGAAACGGGAGAAGTGATTGCGGAAGCGAATACTGAACTCACTTCTGCATTGATCAAATCATTGATTGATGAAAATATTTCCGAAATAGAAACTATTTATACCAATGATTTAGATCGCGGTCCTTACATGGCAAATACTTTAAGGATTGATACGACACAAAGTCAATTAGAAGCATTAGTTGAAATATATCGAATGATGCGTCCTGGCGAACCTCCCACCAAAGATGCTGCAGAAGGATTATTTAAAAATTTATTTTTTTCATTTGAGCGTTATGATTTATCTGCTGTTGGGCGTATGAAATTTAATCGCCGGGTTAACCGCGAAGCTATAGAGGGCGCTGGAATACTTTCTAATGAAGATATTATTGATGTATTAAAAACATTAATTAATATTCGTGATGGAAAAGATAAAGTAGATGATATCGATCATTTAGGAAATCGACGTGTTCGCCGTGTAGGTGAAATGACAGAAAATCAATTTCGTGCTGGATTAGTTAGAGTTGAGCGCGCGGTAAAAGAAAAATTAAATTTAGCAGAATCAGAAGGTTTAATGCCTGGAGATTTGATTAATGCTAAACCGATTGCAGCCGTGATAAAAGAATTTTTTGGATCTAGCCAATTATCTCAATTTATGGATCAAAATAATCCCTTATCTGAAGTGACCCATAAACGTCGGGTTTCTGCCCTAGGTCCTGGTGGTTTAACTCGTGAAAGAGCAGGTTTTGAAGTACGTGACGTACACCCAACACATTATGGCCGGGTTTGCCCTATTGAAACACCGGAAGGTCCTAATATTGGTTTGATTAATTCATTAGCTGTGTATGCACGAACGAATCATTATGGATTTTTGGAAACACCTTATCGTAAAGTAGTCAATAATATTGTTACTGATGAAATTGTTTATTTATCAGCCATTGAAGAAGGTGGATATGTTATTGCGCAGGCAAATGCAGCTCTAGATGAAAATCGAAAATTAATTGATGCAATGGTTCCTTCTCGTCATCGTAATGAATTTACTTACATGACAGCAGATAAAGTGCAATTTATGGATGTTGATCCACGACAAATTGTTTCCGTAGCCGCTTCATTAATTCCTTTCTTAGAGCATGATGATGCTAACCGTGCGTTAATGGGATCTAATATGCAACGCCAAGCTGTGCCTACCTTACGCGCTGAAAAACCTTTAGTGGGAACGGGGATGGAAAGAGTGGTTGCCATTGATTCTGGGGTGACTGTTATTGCAAAGCGAGGCGGTATAGTTGACTCTGTTGATGCAGGACGTATCGTTATTCGTGTGAATGATACTGAAACAAAACGTGGAGAAACAGGGGTTGATATTTATAGTTTAACGAAATACACCCGTTCAAATCAAAACACGTGTATTAATCAAAAACCTTTAGTTAAAAAAGGCGATATTATTCCTAAAGGTGAAGTATTAGCCGATGGTCCATCAACGGATTTAGGCGAGTTAGCTTTAGGGCAAAATTTATTAGTCGCATTTATGCCTTGGAATGGTTATAATTTCGAAGATTCTATTTTAATTTCTGAACGTGTTGTTCAAGAAGATCGTTTTACCACGATACATATTGAAGAATTAAGTTGTATCGCTCGAGATACTAAATTAGGCTCAGAAGAAATTACCGCGGATATTCCTAATGTAGGTGAAAGTGCACTATCTAAACTAGATACTTCTGGTATTGTTTATATTGGTGCAGAAGTTCAAGGTGGAGATATCCTTGTCGGTAAAGTAACACCCAAAGGTGAAACTCAGCTAACACCGGAAGAAAAATTATTACGTGCTATTTTTGGTGAAAAAGCTTCTGACGTAAAAGATACTTCGTTACGAGTTCCTGCAGGTACAAATGGAACCGTTATCGATGTACAAGTCTTCACCCGTGATGGTATTGAAAAAGATTCACGTGCTTTGGAAATCGAATCTTTAGAATTAGCAAAAGTAAAAAATGATTTACGTGACGAATTCCGTATACGTGAAAGTGATATTTATAATCGTTTAGAAAAATTATTACTTCATAATATTTCAGCTGGTGGGCCTCAGGGCTTGAAATCCGGTAGTGCAATTACGCAAGCTTATCTTAATAGTTTGCCTAAAGAGACTTGGTTTGAAATACGTTTACAAAATGACGAAGCCAATCAAGCCTTAGAAGCTACGAGTGTTCAAGTAAAACAATTGCGTATTGATTTAGATGAAAAATATGAAGCTAAACGACGTAAAATTACACAAGGTGATGATTTAGCCCCTGGAGTCTTAAAAGTTGTTAAAGTTTATTTAGCAGTTAAGCGACGTATCCAGCCTGGAGATAAAATGGCTGGACGGCATGGAAATAAAGGGGTTATTTCTATGATAGTTCCTGCTGAAGATATGCCTTATTTAGAAGATGGTACACCAGTGGATATTGTTTTAAATCCTTTAGGGGTTCCTTCTCGTATGAATATAGGGCAAGTATTAGAAACTCACTTAGGTTGGGCTGCTAAAGCATTAGGTTTAAAATTGGGCAAAATGCTTGATGAAAACCGCAAACCAACTGAATTACGTCATTTCTTAAAAGAAATATATGGTGATCATCAAGAGCAAGGTGAATTAATAGATACTTACACTGATGATGAAATGAATATTTTAGCGCAAAATTTACGTGAAGGTGTTCCAATGGCTACCCCTGTATTTGGTGGAGCATCTGAAAAAGAAATTAAGCGTATGCTTCGACTCGGTGGTTTACCTGAAAGTGGACAAATTATGTTAACTGATGGAAGAACAGGATTATCTTTTGAAAGACCTGTCACCGTTGGCTATATGTATATGCTTAAGTTAAATCACTTAGTCGATGACAAAATGCATGCCCGTTCAACCGGGTCTTATAGCTTAGTAACTCAACAGCCATTAGGCGGTAAAGCCCAATTTGGTGGTCAGCGTTTTGGTGAAATGGAAGTTTGGGCATTAGAAGCTTATGGTGCTGCATATACATTGCAAGAAATGTTGACTGTTAAATCAGATGATTTACAAGGTCGAACTAAAATGTATAAAAATATTGTTGATGGTAATCATCATATGGAACCCGGTATGCCAGAATCATTTAACGTTTTAGTAAAAGAAATACGTTCACTCGCTATTTCGATTGAATTAGAGAGTGATTAATTAGTGTAAATAGGCATCGCTAAAATTATTGGGATAATTTAATTATGGAAACAGAATAAATTATCCTGTTGGCGATAGCAAAAGAGAATTATTTTGAATAATGCATTTTCATTGGGAGAAGAATCTTGTCTACCACAAACAACCCTATACCAGATGAAGCGAAATCAAATTTGTCAATGATGACCCCTAGTAGTTCTACTAATCGCATGAATGAAAAATCGAGTGGATCACATAGAGGCGAGTCAAACTCAAGTCTTTTAAATAAAGGTAAGGCATTATTAAAAAACTTTATTAAATCGACTGATGATAATGAACCCGATATGATTAAAATTGGACTTGCCTCACCAGAAAAAATACGTGAGCAATCCTTTGGAGAAGTAAAAAAACCAGAAACGATTAATTATCGGACATTTAAACCTGAACGAGATGGTTTGTTTTGTGCAAAAACCTTTGGTCCAATTAAAGATTATGAATGTTTATGTGGTAAATATAAACGTTTAAAACACCGTGGCGTTATTTGTGAAAAATGTGGCGTGGAAGTCACCTTAGCTAAAGTGCGTCGTGAACGTATGGGGCATATTGAATTAGCAAGCCCTGTTGCGCATATTTGGTTTTTAAAATCACTTCCTTCACGTATTGGTTTATTATTAGATATGACATTACGTGATATTGAACGTATTCTTTATTTTGAAGCATTTGTTGTGATTGAGCCTGGCATGACGTTACTGAAAAAAGGGCAATTATTAACAGATGAAGCATACCTTGAAGCGATAGAAGAATATGGTGATGAATTCACTGCGCAAATGGGTGCTGAAGCTATACGTGAATTATTACTTAATTTAGATATTGATAATGAAATAGAAACTTTAAGAGAAGAAGTGCCTATTACTACATCAGAAACTAAATTAAAGAAATTATCTAAACGTCTTAAACTACTTGAATCATTTAAAGAATCAGGTAATAAACCGGAATGGTTAATTTTAACCGTATTACCTGTTTTACCACCCGATTTACGTCCCTTAGTTCCCCTTGATGGCGGTCGATTTGCAACATCTGATTTAAATGATTTATATCGACGTGTTATTAACCGGAATAATCGTTTAAAACGTTTATTAGATTTAAGTGCTCCTGATATCATTGTCCGTAATGAAAAGCGAATGCTTCAAGAAGCTGTTGATGCTTTGTTAGATAATGGACGTCGAGGTCGTGCAATTACGGGTTCTAATAAACGTCCTCTAAAATCATTGGCTGATATGATTAAAGGGAAACAAGGTCGCTTTAGACAAAATCTATTAGGTAAGCGTGTCGATTATTCAGGTCGTTCTGTTATTGTGGTAGGGCCTACCTTACGTTTACATCAGTGTGGTTTGCCTAAAAAAATGGCATTAGAATTATTTAAACCTTTTATTTTTAGTAAATTAGAAATGAGAGGTTTAGCCGCTACCATTAAAGCGGCGAAGAAAATGGTTGAGCGTGAAGAACCCGAAGTATGGGATATTTTAGAAGAAGTAATTCGTGAACATCCCGTATTATTAAATCGCGCACCAACACTTCACCGATTAGGGATACAAGCATTTGAACCTGTCTTAATTGAAGGTAAAGCTATTCAATTACATCCTTTAGTCTGTGCAGCTTATAATGCGGATTTTGACGGAGATCAAATGGCTGTGCATGTTCCTCTTACATTAGAGGCACAATTAGAAGCACGGACATTAATGATGTCTACGAATAATATTTTATCACCTGCCAATGGTGAGCCTATTATTGTTCCTTCTCAGGACGTAGTCCTCGGGTTGTATTATTTAACCCGTGAAAAAGTTAATGCAAAGGGTGAGGGTACTGTCTGTGGCGATACAAAAGAAGTTCATCGCTTATATGAAAGTGGTACTGTTGACCTTCACACTAAAATTAAATTGCGCTTAAAAGAAATCCTTATTGATGAAAACGGCGAAGAGAAAATAAAAAGCCGCATAGTTGATACAACAATTGGTAGAGCTTTATTCTCGGAAATTTTGCCTAAAGGTTTACCCTTTGAAATGGCTAATAAAACCATGACAAAAAAGGCTATTTCTAATTTATTAAATGCTTGTTATCGCGAAGTTGGTTTAAAACAAACTGTGATTTTTGCTGACCAATTAATGTATACTGGTTTCCATTACGCTTGTCGTTCTGGTATTTCTATTGGTATCGATGATTTAGTCATTCCACCGGAAAAAGAAGAAATTATTAACTCTGCAGAAGATGAAGTAAGAGAAATTGAAACTCAATTTTCTTCAGGTTTAGTGACGCAAGGTGAGCGATATAATAAAGTTATTGATATTTGGTCACGCGCAAATGATCAAGTTGCTAAAGCAATGATGGATCGCTTGGCGAGCGATAACCTTGTTGATAAAGATGGACAAAAAATTAAGCAAGAATCATTTAATTCAATATACATGATGGCTGATTCAGGTGCGCGGGGTTCCGCAGCCCAGATTAGACAGTTAGCAGGTATGCGAGGCTTAATGGCTAAGCCAGATGGTTCCATTATTGAAACACCAATTACCGCTAATTTCCGTGAAGGTTTAAATGTATTGCAATACTTTATTTCCACTCACGGTGCTCGTAAAGGGTTAGCGGATACCGCATTAAAAACAGCGAACTCTGGATATTTGACAAGACGTTTAGTCGATGTTGCTCAAGATGTTGTAGTGACTGAATATGATTGTGGTACATCACGTGGTTTAATCATGTCATCACATATTTCAGGTGGTGAAGTCGTAGAACCTTTGCGTGATCGCATTTTAGGACGCGTCACTGCCGAAGATGTATTAATTCCTGGAACGGATGAAATTGCAATACATCAAGGAACTTTATTAGATGAAAAATGGGTTTCTGAAATAGACGATATTGGTATTGAGCAAGTTAAAGTACGCTCTGCTATTACCTGTAATACTCGTTACGGTATTTGTGCTGCTTGTTATGGTCGTGATTTAGCTCGAGGACATACCGTAAATATTGGTGAAGCGGTTGGGGTTATTGCTGCTCAATCTATTGGTGAACCTGGAACACAGTTAACCATGCGTACCTTCCATATTGGGGGTGCTGCTTCGCGTACAACAGTGGCAAATAATGTTCAAGTTAAATCTACAGGTAAATTAAAATTACATAATATTAAAACGGTTAAACATGCAAATGGGCATTTAGTTGCAGTTTCTCGCTCAGGTGAAATAACTGTTTTAGATATACATGGTAGAGAAAGAGAACGATATAAAGTTCCTTATGGTGCTGTGGTATCTGTACAAGATGGTGGTGAAGTAACGCCCGGTAAAATAGTAGCGAATTGGGATCCGCATACCCACCCTATTATTACTGAAGTAGCAGGTAAAATTACTTTTGTTGATTTAATTGATGGCGTAACCATGCATAGGCAAACCGATGAAGTTACCGGTTTAAGTAGCATTCTAGTTATGGATCCTAAACAAAGGGGTATCGGCGCTAAAGAATTACGTCCCATGGTTAAATTAGTGGATGAAAATAATGAAGATATTAATATCCCTGGTACTAATATAGCAGCGCATTATTTCTTACCTGCAAATGCTATTATTAATATAGAAAATGGTTCACCCGTTGGAATAGGTGACGTCATTGCGCGTATTCCACAAGAAACTTCAAAAACAGGTGATATTACCGGAGGTTTACCACGAGTTGCTGATATTTTTGAAGCACGAAAACCAAAAGAACCGGCTATTCTTGCAGAAATTTCAGGTATTATTAGTTTTGGTAAAGAAACGAAAGGAAAGCGTCGTTTATTAATTAATACAACTAATGGTGAAATTCATGAAGAATTAATACCTAAATGGCGACATGTAAATGTTTTTGAAGGGGAATATGTCGAGCGAGGGGAAATGATTGCGGAAGGCCCTCTTAACCCGCATGATATTTTACGTTTATTGGGTATTAGTGCGCTTGCCGGCTTTATTGTTAATGAAGTCCAAGATGTTTATCGATTACAAGGTGTAAAAATTAATGATAAACATATTGAAGTCATCGTAAGGCAAATGTTGCGTAAAGTATTAATTACAGAAGTGGGAGATACTCGTTTATTAAAAGGTGAACAAGTTGAAGAAAGCCGTGCTAAAGAAGAAAATGAAAAAGCAAATGCTGCAAACAAATTCTCTGCGCTTTATGAACCTATATTATTAGGGATAACTAAAGCTTCTTTAGCAACAGAATCCTTTATATCAGCTGCGTCTTTCCAAGAAACAACACGTGTTTTAACGGAAGCAGCAGTGAATGGTAAAAGTGATGAATTACGTGGCTTAAAAGAAAATGTGATTGTAGGGCGACTCATTCCTGCAGGAACAGGTTTAGCTTACCATAAAGAACGTAAAAGAAAACGTGCTCAAATGGAAGAAGAAAAACAAACTTCAAATTCAACTAATACAATGAGTATGGAAGATTTTGAAAATGCATTAAGTGAAGCATTGAATTCACAAGATAATTAAATGTATAGCTATCCCACAGTAATTGTGGGATAGTAAAATGACTAAAATTTGCTAGAAGCTTGACAGATAGGTAATAGATATTTAAAATGCGCGGTCTTCGCCTTTAATTAAGTGAAATAAGTTTTGCGCTTAGTTCATCATATTTGGTTGATTAGCATTCTAATTTGAAGCTAACATCTCAACCGGCAATTTGCTAGTTATGCAAATTTAGAAAGATAACTACCTCACGTGATTTAATATCCATAACAACTATCAATAGTTGAGGTTAGCAAGGGTGTATTCCCTTAAGAGTTTTGATTAAAAAAAGATGGAGTATTTGAATGCCTACGATTAACCAGTTAGTGCGAAAACCTCGTATTAAAAGTAGAATTAAAACAAATGTGCCTGCTTTAAATGGCTGTCCACAAAAGCGTGGCGTTTGTACTCGTGTATATACAACTACACCTAAAAAACCAAACTCAGCGTTACGTAAAGTAGCTCGAGTACGTTTAACAAATGGTATGGAAGTAACAAGTTATATTGGTGGTGAAGGCCATAATTTGCAAGAACACTCTGTAATATTAATTAGAGGGGGTCGTGTTAAAGATTTACCTGGTGTACGTTATCATACAGTTCGTGGAACTCTTGATACAGCCGGTGTTAATAATAGAAAACAAGGGCGTTCTAAATACGGAACAAAAAGACCGAAAACAAAAAGTTAGTAAAAAAGTCTTTATTGATTTATTATTACGAATAAATTTGTTTTATTTAAAAATAGTGATTAAAGTATTTTATTGGGAAAAGTCTTATGCCTAGAAAAAAAGTAACTGCAAAGCGAAAAATTTTGCCAGATCCAGTGTTTAATAGTGATTTGGTTGCGAAATTTATAAACTGCATTATGGTTAGTGGAAAAAAATCTGTTGCTGAAAAAATTGTTTATGGTGCTTTTGCTTTTATAGCAACTAAAAAATTGGCTCAAGAAGTGACAGTTGCTAATTTTGTAAATGGGTTTGCGCAAGTTAAAGCCACTACAAAAAATTCAGAATCTGATTCAGAAAATGCCTCTTCTTCAGAAAAAAATATTCTTCCTGCCGTTTTAAATTTATTTGAAACAGCACTAGATAATATTCGACCTACTGTTGAAGTGCGCTCACGTCGTGTAGGTGGTTCTACTTATCAAATTCCTGCTGATGTACGTCCTAATCGACGAAATGCACTGGCTATGCGTTGGCTTAAAGAATCTGCGCAAAAGCGTGGTGAAAAATCCATGATTATGAAACTAGCAAATGAATTAATGGATGCGCTAGATGGTAAAGGTGCTGCAGTTAAAAAACGTGAAGAAGTTCATAAGATGGCTAATGCGAATAGAGCATTTGGTCATTTGAGTTTAAGTTAATTTGAGGATACTATTGTGGCAACGGCTCGTACTACACCCATTCAACAAACTCGTAATATCGGAATTGTAGCGCATATTGATGGCGGTAAAACAACAACAACAGAGCGTATTCTGCTTTATACCGGAAGAATTCATAAAGCCGGAGAAGTACATGATGGTGCTGCAACGATGGATTGGATGGCACAAGAACAAGAACGCGGCATTACAATTACCTCTGCAGCAACCCAAGGTGTATGGTATGGAATGGATAAACAATTTCCTAAGCATACAATCAATGTTATTGATACCCCGGGACACGTGGACTTTACTATTGAAGTAGAGCGGTCTTTGCGTGTACTTGATGGTGCTTGTGTTATTTTCTGTGCGGTAGCCGGTGTGCAGCCTCAATCAGAAACGGTTTGGCGGCAAGCTAATAAATACGGTGTTCCTCGTTTGGTGTTTGTTAATAAAATGGACCGTGTTGGGGCAGATTTCTTACGTGTTGTAGAACAAATTAAAGAAAGATTAGGTGCAGTTGCGGTTCCTTTGCAATTATCCATTGGTGCTGAAGATACTTTCCAAGGTGTTATTGATTTAGTCCGTATGAGAGCTATTCACTGGGATGAAAAAAATCAAGGTATAACCTATGAAGCGCGTGATATTCCAGCGGATATGCTTGAAGAAGCTAAAATGTGGCGCGAAAAATTGGTTGAAGCTGCTGCTGAAGCTTCCGAAGAATACATGGAAAAATATTTAGCCGGTGAAGAATTAACTGAAGAAGAAATTCGTGCAGGTATACGTATTCGTACATTAAAGAATGAAATTGTTCCTGCTTTATGTGGTTCTGCATTTAAAAACAAAGGTGTTCAAGCAATGCTAGATGCCGTTGTTTATTACTTGCCTTCACCTATTGATATTCCTGCAATTAAAGGAACTTTAGATGATGCAGATGACTCACCAGCTGAACGTCATGCTTCAGATGATGAACCTTTTTCTGCGTTAGCATTTAAAATAATGAATGACCCGTTTGTTGGAAACTTAACATTTATTCGTGTTTATTCTGGTGTGATTAATAGTGGCGATACCGTTTATAATCCTACAAAAGGGAAAAAAGAACGTATTGGTCGTATAGTTCAAATGCATGCTAATAGCCGACAAGAAATAAAAGAAATTCGTGCAGGTGATATTGCCGCGGCAATTGGTTTGAAATCAGTCACAACAGGCGATACTTTATGTGATGAAGATCACATTATTAAATTAGAAAAAATGGATTTCCCTGAACCTGTTATTTCTGTTGCGGTTGAGCCTAAAACAAAAGCTGATCAAGAAAAAATGGGTATTGCCCTTGGGAAGTTAGCTCAAGAAGATCCTTCTTTCCGTGTACATACTGATCAAGAATCTGGTCAAACTATTATTTCAGGTATGGGAGAATTACATCTTGAAATTATCGTTGACCGTATGAAACGTGAATTTAATGTAGAAGCGAATGTAGGTAAGCCTCAGGTTGCCTATCGTGAAACCATTAAAAAGACAATTGAACAAGAAGGCAAGTTTGTTAGACAAAGTGGTGGGCGTGGACAATATGGACACGTATGGCTACGTATTGAACCCAAAGTCGCGGGTGAAGGTTATGAATTTGTTAATGCCATTGTCGGCGGTGTTATTCCAAGAGAATATGTTCCTGCTGTTGACAAAGGGATTCAAGAGCAAATGAAAAATGGTGTGATTGCAGGTTATCCTGTTGTTGATGTTAAAGTCACATTATTCGATGGTTCATATCACGACGTTGACTCTAATGAAATGGCGTTTAAAATTGCTGGTTCTATGGGTTTCAAAGAAGGTGCTAGAAAAGCAAATGCTGTTTTATTAGAGCCTGTTATGAAAGTAGAAGTTATAACACCTGAAGATTATATGGGTGATGTAATTGGTGATTTAAATAGACGTCGTGGAATTATTCAAGGTATGGATGATGGTCCTTCTGGTAAAGTTATACAAGCAGAAGTTCCTTTATCAGAAATGTTTGGTTATGCAACTGATTTGCGTTCAGCAACACAAGGTCGAGCAACATATGCTATGGAATTTGCAAAATATGTAGAAGCGCCAGCTAGTATTGCTGAATCAATTATTAAGAGCAAAGAAGGTTAAGTTGCATACGATAAAAAAATTTATTGGATGTTAAAATTAAGTTTGCGAAATTTGCTATAGAAGATATAATGGCTAATTTTATGCAAACCTGGCTTATCAAAAATGATGAACAGGAATAATTAAGGTAAATTTCAATGGCACTAGATACAAAGCAACAAATAATTCGTATTACTTTAAAAGCGTTTGATTACCGCTTAGTTGATCAATCAGCGCTTGGAATTGTTGATACTGCAAAACGAACTGGAGCTCAAATTAAAGGTCCTATTCCTTTACCGACAAAAAAGGAACGTATGACTTTGTTAGTATCTCCTCATGGTGATAAAGATGCGCGTGATCAATATGAAATTAGAACGCATAAGCGTGTAATTGATATTATATCTCCGTCTGATAAAACTGTTGAGGCGCTAATGAAGCTTGATTTAGCGTCTGGTGTTGAAGTTCAAATAAAAGTTGATGAGTCTAAATAATATTTATCACTAAAGAGTTTAGTGCGCATCAAGAAAGATGATTAAAAGAGGTTAATAATGGCTATAGGGTTGGTTGGCCGTAAAGTAGGAATGTCGCGTGTATTTACAGAAGATGGGTATTCTATTCCTGTTACTGTCATTGAAATTCCTTCAAATCGAATTACACAAATTAAATCTGATGATACAGATGGCTATAATGCTATTCAAGTAACTGCAGGCACTGTTAAGCGGAGTCGCGTTAGTAAACCATTGCTTGGGCATTATGCAAAAGCTGAAGTTGAGCCTGGATTAGGTTTATGGGAGTTTAGCGTTGATGATAATGCTGATATTTCTTCACTTGGTTATTCAATAGGTTCTGAATTAACAGTGAATCTTTTTGAAGAAGGCGAAGAAGTCGATGTTTCAGGTATAACTAAAGGTAAAGGTTTTGCTGGTACCGTGAAACGACATAATTTCTCAATGGGTGATGCGACTCACGGTAACTCACTATCTCACAGAGCTCCCGGTTCAATAGGTCAACGCCAATCACCTGGTCGTGTTTTCAAAGGCAAAAAAATGTCTGGACAAATGGGTAATAAAAAGCGAACTATTCAAAGCCAAGTTCTTGTTAAAATTGATGAAAAAAATAATTTGCTTTTTATAAAAGGTGGTATTCCAGGTGCTCCCGGTGGTGTGGTCATGGTTTCCCCTGCCGTAAAAGCTAAAAAAGCAGGAGAGAAATAATCATGCAAATTAATGTTCTTAACATTGAAAATGGTAAATCCTTATCTCCGTTAAATGTATCAGATAAGGTTTTTGATCAACCTTTTAATGAACCTTTAATACATCAAGTCGTTACTGCCTATTATGCTGCTGGACGAGCCGGAACACGTGCTCAAAAAACTCGATCAGAAGTTAAGGGAAGTAGTGCAAAACCTTGGCGTCAAAAAGGTTTAGGTCGGGCTCGTTCTGGTACTAAACAAAGCCCTATTTGGCGAAAAGGTGGTGTTACTTTTGCTGCGAAGCCGGGTAATCATGCACAAAAGGTTAACAAGAAAATGTACAGAGGAGCTATCTGCTCTATACTATCTGAGTTAAATCGCCAAAATCGCTTAACAGTGGTTGAATCATTTGCTTTGTCTTCACCTAAAACAAAAGATTTATTGGTAAAACTAAATGAGTTAAAGTTAAATGATTTACTCATAGTAACTAAATCATTAGAAGAAAATTTATATTTAGCATCTCGTAACTTATATAAAGTTAGTGTTTGTGATGTTATTGCATTAGATCCTGTAAGTTTAATTGGACATTCACATGTATTAATTTCCGCAGATGCTCTTTCGCAATTAGAGGAAATGTTCGCATGAATACAGAACGATTATTAAAGCTTATAGTGGGTCCGCATATTTCAGAAAAAGGTACTCTCGTTGCTGATAAAGCGAAACAAATTGTTTTTAAAGTAGTAAAAAATGCAAACAAAGCAGAAATAAAAAAAGCTGTCGAGCAATTATTTAATGTTAAAGTTCAATCCGTTAATGTGTTAAATAATAAGCCTAAATCGAAAAAATTTCGTCAAATTGAAGGTCAAAGAAAAAGCTGGAAAAAAGCCTATGTTACCTTAGCGAGTGGCGATATTAATTTTTCTGGGTTAGAATAAACATATTTAGTAATTATTTACTTATCGTTTTAATAAGGTTAATTATATGGTTTTAGTAAAAACAAAGCCAACTTCACCAGGTCGGCGTCATGTAGCTAAGGTTGTAACACCAGAATTGCATAAGGGAAAACCTTGTTCTAGTTTGTTAGAAGCAAAAAAGCGGGGTAGCGGACGTAATAACCAAGGCCGCATAACCTGTCGACATAAAGGTGGTGGGCATAAACAGGCTTATCGTATTATCGATTTTAAGCGTAATAAAGATGGTGTTCCAGGTATTGTTGAAAACATTCAATATGATCCTAACCGTTCTGCGAATATTGCCTTAATTTTATATAAAGATGGCGAGCGCCGTTATATTATTGCACCTAAAGGTTTAAAATCTGGAAATGAAATTGTATCTGGCCCAGAAGCATTAATCAAAGTAGGTAACACGCTTCCAGTTAATAATATTCCAGTGGGTACCACCATTCATTGTGTTGAGTTAAAACCGGGCAAAGGTGCTCAATTAGGGCGCAGCGCAGGTACTTCAATTCAGTTAGTTGCAAAAGAAGGAAGCCATGCGACCATTCGTTTAACATCTGGCGAAATGCGCAAAGTTTTGTTAACCTGTCGAGCAACTATTGGTGAAGTCGGAAATTTTGAACATAATCTTCGTTCATTAGGTAAAGCTGGCGCTAGCCGTCACCGTGGTGTTCGTCCTACTGTTCGTGGTGTTGCAATGAATCCTGTTGACCATCCACATGGTGGTGGTGAAGGTAAAACTTCAGGTGGTAGACATCCTGTTAGCCCTTGGGGTGTTCCTACTAAAGGATATAAAACTCGTCATAATAAACGTACGAATAAAATGATTATACGTAGAAGAAGTAAATAATTTTAGATTTGTATAAATAAATCGCAATTATTATAAACTAATATATTTAAAGAGGTTTTGAGTGACACGTTCAGCAAAAAAAGGACCTAACGAGTACCATAGTTTAAATAAAAAAATCGCTAATGCTATTGAGACAAAGTCAAAAAAAGTGATAGAAACTATGTTCCGCGCAGCTACTATACTCCCTGAATGGGTAGGCTTAGTCGTCGGTGTGCATAATGGAAAAACATATATTCCTGTTTATATTACCGATAATATGATTGGTCATAAACTTGGCGAATTTTCTATAACACGAAATTTTAGAGGTCACACTGCTTCTGATAAAAAAGCAAAAGGAAGATAATAAGTTATCTCTATACTAAAATTTAATATAAAAAGTAATTTACTATTTATCGATTTTTATTAAATGAGTATAGCTTTGCTAAGTGTGAATTTTTAGATTTAATGAGGTTAAAATAATGATAGAAGTATCGGCAACATTAAATAATGCCAGAATGTCAGCACAAAAAGCTCGCTTGGTGGCTGATCAAATTAGAGGTTTGCCTGTTGAAAATGCAATTAATTTACTTACCTTTAGCATAAAGAAAGCGGGTTCCCTTATTAAGAAAGTTTTAGAATCAGCTATCGCTAATGCGGAAAATAATAATGGTGCAGATATCGATTTGCTCAAAGTTTCTAAAATATATGTTAATGAAGGTCCTTCCTATAAACGTATGCATGCACGTGCTAAGGGAAGAGGAAATCAAATATTGAAGCGCACATGCCATATCACTGTGCAAGTCAGTCAGGTAGGAGACTAATTCTAATGGGTCAAAAAGTACATCCAACTGGTTTTCGATTAGTTGTCAATAAAAACTGGACATCAAATTGGTATGCCAATAAAAAAGATTATGCGAAAAATTTGATAGCGGATATTAAAGTAAGAACTTTTCTTATTAAAAAATTATCTCATGCCTCTGTTAGTCGAATTGTTATTCAACGTCCCGCAAAAAATCATGCGGTAATTACTATACATTCAGCAAGACCAGGAGTTATTCTTGGGAAGAAAGGTGATGAAGTTGAAATGCTTCGTGCTGAATTAAGTAAAATTTTAGGTGTTTCTGTCCATATTAATATTGAAGAAATTCGTAAACCTGAAATTGATGCTAAATTAATTGCTGAAGCTGCTGCGCGACAACTTGAAAAACGTATAGCATTTCGTCGAGTAATGAAACGTTCAGTGAGTAGTGCTTTACGTGCTGGTGCTAAAGGAATTAAAATTTCTGTTGCAGGTCGTTTAGCCGGTGCTGAAATTGCAAGAACTGAATGGTATAGAGAAGGCCGCGTTCCATTACATACATTGCGAGCGGATATTGATTATGCAACTGCTGAAGCAAAAACTACATATGGAATTATTGGCATAAAAGTCTGGGTTTTCAAAGGCGAAATCATTGGAAATGCTGAACAATCTTCAGCAACATCTGATTAATTGTTGCTGTAATGGGGAAATTTTATGTTACAACCTAAACGAACAAAATTTAGAAAACAATTTAAAGGTCGCAATACAGGTTTTGCGACGAGAGGAGCTGATGTAGCATTTGGCGAGTTTGGCTTAAAAGCGACTGAAACTGGCTTTATAAGCTCTCGACAAATCGAAGCAGCACGGCGTGCTATTTCTCGGCATATGAAACGTGTCGGTAAGCTTTGGATTAGAGTATTTCCAGATAAACCTATTACAAAAAAACCATTAGAAGTACGTATGGGTAGCGGTAAAGGTAGTGTTGAATATTGGGTAATGCCTATTCAACCTGGAAAAATAATATTTGAAGTAGGTGGTATTCCGCAAGAATTAGCACAACAAGCTATGAAACTTGCCGCTGCTAAATTACCTTTTAAAACACTTTTCACTATTCGGACGGTAGGATAAATGAAAGCGAAAGACTTAAGAGCCATGAATAAAGAAGCATTACAAACGGAAATGCTTGCGGTTTTGAGAGAGCAATTTAATTTGCGTATTCAAAAATCTACAGGACAATTAACGAAGCCTCATTTAATTAATAAAGTCCGTAAAAATATTGCCCGTATAAAAACTGTATTAAATGAATTAGGATAATATCATGATACAAGAAACAAATGAGATCAAAGTTATCACAGGACGTGTAGTTAGCACGAAAATGGATAAGACTGCAGTAGTTGAATTAATCCGAAAAGTTCGTCATAAGCTTTATCATAAATATGTTAAACGTACGACTAAGCTTTTTATTCATGATCAAGATAATAATTGCAATGTGGGTGATGTGGTTGCTATCACTCAATGTAAGCCTATTTCAAAAAGAAAAACATGGCGATTAGTAAAAATTGTTGAATCAAATAATCAAGCTGTATAAAAAATTTAATTAAGTACCATCTGTTTGTTTTTTGTATTTCATTAGTTATATCTTAAACAAACATAAAATCTCAAATTGATAATTTCTATTTAATCAATAAGATTTCTTTCTTGTATAAGAAAATTTATAAAATTAATTTAGTAAAAGATAAAAATGCTTTGCCAACTTTTATAAGAAGTGGTATAAGGCTTTTTTGCTAAGATGCTAAGTAATTAAAACTTGGAGATGTTTTGAAATGATCCAAATGCAAACCATTCTTAATGTCGCTGATAATAGTGGCGCAAAAGAAGTTATGTGTATTAAAGTATTAGGTGGCTCTAAACGTCGATATGCAAACATTGGCGATGTTATTAAAGTTTCTGTAAAAGAAGCACAGCCTCGTGGAAAAGTTAAAAAAGGCGATGTTTACAATGCAGTTGTTGTGCGTACTGCTAAAGGTGTGAGAAGACCTGATGGCTCATTAATTCGTTTTGATGGTAACGCCGTGGTTTTATTGAATAACCAATTAAGCCCAATCGGTACTCGTATATTTGGTCCTGTTACACGTGAGCTTCGTACAGAACATTTTATGAAAATTGTTTCGTTAGCATTAGAAGTATTATAGGTATATAAATCATGACTAAATTAAAAAAAGATGATTACGTAATTGTAATAGCGGGTAAAGATAAAGGCAAAAAAGGTAAAATCCTTCGAGTCCTTCCAAAATTACGTAAAGTATTGGTAGAAGGTATTAATCTTGTAAAAAAAGCGGTTAAACCCAATCCTCAGCTTAATCAAGAAGGTGGAATTAAGGTTAAAGAAGCATTATTAGATATTTCCAATGTTGCTTTGGTTCATCCTGCCACTGGTAAACCGTCAAAAGTACGTTTTGAGATTATTGATAATAATAAAGTCCGTTTATTTAAAACGGATGGGCAACTTGTTGATAGCTAATTAGGTGAATAATTAATGAATACTTTACAATGTTTATATCTTGATACAATTGTTAACCAATTGAAGGAGCAGTTTGGTTATGCTTCTGTCATGGAAGTTCCCAAATTGGATAAAATCACGATAAATATGGGTTTAGGCGAAGCAATTGAGAATAAAAAAGTTATTGATTCTGCCGTTTCTGATTTGCAAGCTATAACAGGGCAAAAACCTATAGTTACGAAGGCGCGAAAATCTATTGCTACATTTAAAGTCAGAACTGATTGGCCTATCGGTTGTAAAGTTACTTTACGTAAAGCACGTATGTATGATTTTCTTCAGCGCTTGATTTGTATTGCAATACCTCGTGTACGAGATTTTAGAGGTTTAAAAAATAATAGTTTTGATGGCCAGGGTAATTACAGTATGGGTTTGCGTGAGCAAATCGTTTTCCCAGAAATTAATTATGATCAAGTCGATGCATTAAGAGGGATGGATATTACCATTACGACGACGGCAAAGACGGATAAAGAAGCGCGTGCGTTATTAAAAGCATTCAACTTCCCATTCAAAGAAGATAAAAGTTAATTATAGGTGCATTATGTCCAAGAAATGTATGAAAGAGCGTGAAAAGAAACGTACTCTGTTGTGTGAAAAGTATTCAGAAAAAAGAAAAATTTATAAAGAAATACTCGCAAATCCTAATGCTACATATATAGAAAAAACTACCGCACGGTTGGCGTTGCAAAAATTACCTCGCGATTCAAGTAAAACACGCCTACGCAATCGTTGCGCTATTACGGGTCGTCCAAGAGGTAATTATAGAAAAACCTCGTTATGCCGTAATAAATTCAGAGAACATGCTATGACTGGGGATATACCTGGTTTAGTGAAAGCCAGTTGGTAACACGAGGAGCGACTTAATATGAGCATGCAAGATCCAATTGCAGATATGTTTACTCGAATACGTAATGCACAATCAGCAAATAAAAATGATGTATTAATGCCTTCTTCTAAAGTAAAGGTTGGCATCGCTGAAGTTTTAAAAAATGAAGGTTTTATCGATGATTATCAAATTAATGAAGGAAGTAACAATAAGCTTTCATTATTAATCACCTTAAAATATTTTCAAGGTAAACCGGTCATTGATAAAATATGTCGGGTCAGCCGACCAGGTCTTCGCATTTATAAAGGTGCAACTGATATCCCTAAAGTAGATGGTTTTGGTATATCGATACTTTCAACTTCTAGAGGGATCCTTTCTCACAAACAAGCAAAAGCGCTTGGTGTCGGTGGGGAAATTGTTGGTGAAGTTGAATAAAGGTATAAATTATGTCAAGAGTAGCTAAAAAAGAAATCCAGATCCCATCCAGTGTAACTTATACACGTGATGGGCAATTACTTGAATTTAAAAGCACTAAAGGTTCTGTTGCTTTTAATACACATCGAGATGTGATTGTTGAAGATGAAAATAATATTCTTACTTTTAAGATGAAACCATCTAAAGGTAAGCGTATTCCTAGTATGAGTTTAGCGGGCACCACTAGAGCAAGAATCAATAATATTCTTATTGGTTTAACGGAAGGTTTTGAAGCTAAATTATTACTTGTTGGTGTCGGTTACAAAGCACAAACAGAAGGGAATACGCTTAATCTATCTTTAGGTTATTCTCATCCGATTACTTATAATTTTCCTGCAGGGGTTGAAATATTAACTCCTACACAAACAGAAATAATTATAAAGGGAATTGATAAAGCACTTGTTGGACAAGTTGCAGCCGATATTCGCAGCTATAGAGAGCCTGAGCCTTATAAAGGGAAAGGGATACGATATGGTAAAGGTAAAGGTGTCAAGCCTATGGGTGAAAATATTATTTTGAAAGAGACAAAGAAAAAATAAATAAGGTGTAACTATGTTTAGTAAAAGTATAGCTCGAATTAAGCGTGGAAAAAAAACACGTTACAATATTAAAAGATTAAATGGAGTTCGTTTGTGCATACACCGTTCATCAAAACATATTTATGCACAAGTGATTGCTGCAAACGGTAGTGAAGTGATTGCATCAGCTTCAACATTAGATAAAGAAGTTAGTGCTGTTATTGCTGAAGCAGATAAAACTGCAGCTGCCAAAATTGTTGGTGAAATTGTTGCGAAAAGAGCACTTGAAAAAGGTGTTTCTACAGTATCATTTGACCGATCAGGTTTTAAGTATCATGGACGCGTAAAAGCATTAGCAGATGCTGCACGCGCAAAAGGTCTTCAATTTTAAGGGTAAACGATGAGCTCAGATCAAACGATAAAAAGTGACGGCTTACAAGAAAGATTAGTTTCAGTTAATCGAGTCGCTAAAGTAGTTAAAGGAGGCCGAAAATTTGGTTTTTCAGCTTTATTAGTTGTCGGTGACCAAGCAGGTAAAATTGGCATAGGTAGAGCAAAAGCAAAAGAAGTTTCTATTGCTATTGAAAAAGCAAAAGAGAAAGCTAGACGAAATATGCAACGTATAGATTTATTTGGAAATACCATACAGCATAGAGTTGTATCTAAGCATGGCGCTACTAAAATTATGATGCAACCTTCTGCCCAAGGTACAGGTATTATTGCCGGTGGTGCAATGCGAGCTGTATTCGAAGTTCTAGGGGTTCAAAATATTGTTGCTAAAACTTTTGGTTCAAGTAACCCTATTAATGTTGTTTGGGCAACATTAAATGGACTTACCAAAATGAAATCACCGCAATTTGTTGCTTCAAAGCGTGGTAAAACGGTAGACGAAATTTTAGGAAAAGAGTCAAATGGTTAATCTAAAGCAATTAAAAGTAACCTTGGTTCGTAGTAGATTTGGTCGCTTGCCTTTGCATGCGAAAACTATGAAAGGCCTTGGTTTAAAAAAAATTGGTCAACAAGTTTTGTTGCAAGATACTCCATCCATTCGTGGTATGGTTAATCAAGTTCATTATTTATTAAAAGTTGAGGAGTTGTAAGTATGTACCTCAATACATTAAAGCCTGCAGAAGGTGCAAAAAAAATCGGAAAGCGTCTTGGACGTGGGATAGGTAGTGGTAAAGGTAAAACTTGCGGACGTGGTCACAAAGGTCAACGGGCACGTGCTGGTGGTTTTCATAAAGTTGGTTTTGAGGGTGGACAAATGCCCTTACAAAGACGTTTGCCAAAGTTTGGATTTAACTCAAGAAAAGCGTTAGTTACCGCTGAAATTAGATTAAGTTCATTACACAAACTTAATACAAACCATGTAAGCCTTGAAACATTAAAAGAAGCCAATCTTATCAATTCATCAATTAAATTTATCAAAATTATTGATGCAACTGAATTTGAACCAAAAGCTTACACTATTGCATCTACTGTACGTGTGACTAAAGGTGCATTAGCAAAAATTTCAGCTGCTGGTGGAAATATTGAGGAATAAATGGGAAAACCAACGCTTGCTTCATTGACCAAAAATAGTGCATTGCATGAATTAAAGCAAAGACTATTATTTGTTTTGCTAGCGATAGTCATTTATCGAGTAGGTGCGCATATTCCTGTTCCAGGTTTGAATCCTGAAAAATTATTAGACTTATTTAACCAACAAAAAAATAGCATTATTGGTTTGTTTAATATGTTTTCAGGTAATGCGTTATCTCGCTTGACTTTATTTGCTTTAGGGATAATGCCTTATATTTCTGCTTCAATTATTATGCAATTGTTGACAGTTGTTTCACCACAGCTCGAGCAATTAAAGAAAGAAAGTGAAGCTGGACGGCGAAAAATAAATCAATATACTCGGTATTTGACTGTTTTTATTTCTATTTTTCAAGCATTAGGCATGGCTAAATGGCTAGTAAGTCAAGGCGTAGCTGTTAGCCCTGGTTTCAATTTTTACTTTGTTGCTACTTTAACTTTGGTCACTGGAACACTTTTTTTAATGTGGTTAGGTGAACAAATTAGTGAACGAGGTATAGGAAATGGTATATCAATACTGATATTTTCGGGTATTGTTTCTGGTTTTCCTTCCGCAATTGCAAAAACCTTAGAACAAGTAAGACAAGGTCAAATACAATTTTTAATGCTTATCATTATTGTGGCAGTCGTTGTATTGGTAACAGGGTTTGTGGTTTTTATTGAAAGAGGGCAGCGCAAAATACAAGTTAATTATGCGCAACGCCAACAAAATCGTAAAATGTATGCTGCGCAATCAACTCATTTACCATTAAAAATAAATATGGCAGGTGTTATACCCCCTATATTTGCTTCTAGTATTATTTTGCTACCAGCAACTTTAGCGCAATGGTTTAGCACAACTAAGCATATGGGATGGTTGAGTGATATAGGGTATGTTTTATCACCAGGGCAACCTTTGTACTTGCTTTTATTTACTGCTGCGATTATATTTTTCAGTTTTTTTTATACAGCTTTAGTATTTAATCCAAAAGAAACAGCTGATAATTTGAAAAAATCAGGTGCATTTATCCCTGGGATAAGACCGGGTGAACAAAGCGCTCAATATATTGATTCAGTGATGAGTAAACTAACATTAGCAGGTTCTTTGTATATTACGTTAGTTGCTTTATTGCCTGAATTTATGACCATGGCATGGCATGTTCAATTTTACTTTGGTGGAACTTCATTGCTAATTGTTGTTGTCGTTGTTATGGATTTTATGGCCCAAGTGCAGGCCCAATTAATGTCTCATCAATATGAGTCATTATTAAAAAAAGCAAATTTAAAAGGTAATCGTCCTATAAAATAGGTGAATAAGTTATTGGCTTTTTCTTTTTATAGTTGAGAGCCTTCTTTAAAAGGAAAATGATTTCACCATACATAAATTTCAAATGTATAAATACTTAATTTGAGGGTATCATGAAGGTAAGAGCTTCTGTAAAAAAGTTATGCAATAAATGTAAAATCGTTAAACGTAGCGGCATTGTCCGTGTCATTTGTAGCGATGTAAAACATAAGCAAAGACAAGGTTAATAGCATTATTATTTCTAACAAATTATTCATTATATTTTATTTGATCAATATATAATGAGTAATTTGCATACTATTATTGCTTTTTTTATAAAGCCCCGTTATTCTTATAGGCTTTATCCAATTTAATATGATTAAAATAATCTAGGAGTTCATCGAATGCCACGTGTAGCTAATATAAATATCCGTGATAATTCACACATCGTTATTAGTTTAACTGATATATTCGGTATTGGTAAAACAAAGGCTAAAGAAATTTGCGAAGCAGTAGGTATTGATCCTCGCACTATAGCAAAAAGTTTATCTGAGGCTGACCTTGATCTAATCCGTCAATATATTACTCAAAAGTGTGTTGTCGAAGGTGATTTGCGCCGTGAAGTAACTTTAAATATTAAACGTTTAGTCGATTTAAATTGTTATCGAGGTTTACGTCATCGTCGAAATCTTCCTGCTCGTGGTCAAAGAACTCGTACAAATGCACGAACACGAAAAGGAAAAATAAAACCCATTCGTAAATAATTTTAATTGATTTCTCTAAAGAGGATTAACATAATGTCAACGCAGATAGCATCCGCTTCTACAGGTAAATCAGCAGGTAAAAACGCTGCAAAAAGAGGGCGTAAACGTGCTCGTCGTAATGTATTAACGGGAAGAGTTTATATTAATGCTTCATTTAATAATACAATGATAACGATTACAGATGAGTATGGTAATAAGCTAACCCAAAATTCAGCAGGACAAGCAGGTTATAAAGGTTCACGTAAAAGTACTCCTTTTGCTGCTCAAGTTGCGGCAGAAACTGCTGGAAATATGGCAAGTACTGAATTTGGAATGAAAGTAGTTACCATTTTTGTAGATGGTCCCGGTCCAGGAAGAGAGTCTGCCATTCGTGCTTTTTTAAACTTAGGGTTTAAAGTTATAGCGTTTATAGATAATACAGGTATACCCCATAATGGTGTCCGTCGCCCTAAAAAGCGTCGAGTTTAATTTAGGAGATTAAAATAAATGGCAAGAATTCGTGGCCGAAGATGCGCAAGATCTCGAGTATTAGGTCCAATTGATCTAACCACTGCCCCTTTAGAAAAGAAATGTAAAAAACATAATGTTCCTCCTGGGCAGCACGGAGCATCACGTTCATCAATGAAATCTGAATATGGTAAGCAATTACTTGAAAAGCAAAAAGCTAAAAATATTTACGGTATATTGGAAAAACAATTCCGTAACTATTATAAAAAAGCTGATAACAGTAAAGGTGCAACAGGTACCGTATTATTACAATTATTAGAAAGCCGTTTAGATAACGTTGTTTATCGTATGGGTTTTGCTGCTACTCGTGCCGAAGCTCGACAGATAGTTAATCACCGTTCAGTTATGGTTAATGGAAGAATAGTTAATATTGCTTCTTGCATTTTAAAACCGGGTGATATAGTTGAAGTTAAAGAAAAAAGTAAATCACAATTACGTATACAAGCTGCATTACAATTGGCTTCACAACGTAATTCTCATCCTTGGGTTGAAGTTAATGAAAAAAATGTATCAGGTACATTAAAACATTTACCTGAACCAAGCGATTTACCCAATAATTTTAATGCACAACTTATCATTGAATATTATTCTAAATAAGGGCTCTGATAGTGGATAACCTCAATAAAATTTTAACACCTCGGTCAATAGAAGTTGAAGCGGTTGATAAATATCATGCGAAAGTTACCCTATGGCCACTTCAAACAGGTTTTGGTCATACCCTAGGTAATGCTTTACGTCGTATTTTATTGTCTTCCATGCCTGGGTCCGCAATTGTAGAAGCTTCTATAAAAGGCGTACTTCATGAATATAGTACTATTGATGGCGTCCAAGAAGATGTGATTGATATTTTATTAAATCTTAAACAAGTTGCACTTACTTTGCACAGTAAAGAACATGCAACTTTAAAAATACAGCGAAAAGGTCCTGGTGTTGTTACCGCTAGCGATATACAAGTGGATCATACGGTAGAAATCGTTAATCCAGATACGGTGATCGCACATATTACTCGTGATATTGAATTTGATGTAACGTTAAAAGTAGTACGTGGCCGGGGTTATCAACCTGCTGCAAGTCGTAAATTGTCTGATTTAGTAGAGCATTCTATTGGTGCATTGCAAATTGATGCTTCTTTTAGTCCTATACTAAAAGTGTCTTATAATGTTGAAAGTGCACGTGTTGAAGAACATACTAACTTAGATAAACTCGTTATTGATTTAGAAACGAATGGAACTATTGAACCAGAAGAAGCTATTCGTCGAGCAGCAACCATTTTACAACAGCAATTGTCTGTTTTTGTTGAACTTAAGGATGAAAAAGAAGAGCGCGCTTCTAAAAATGAAGAGCGTCCTGAGTTTGATCCTATTTTGTTACGACCTGTTGATGATCTTGAATTAACCGTTCGTTCAGCAAATTGTTTGAAAGCAGAAAATATTTATTTTATTGGTGATTTAGTTCAAAAAACTGAAAGTGAACTTTTGAAGACCCCTAATTTGGGTAAAAAATCGTTAACAGAAATTAAATCAGTTTTAGCTTCTCGTACGTTATCATTAGGAACTAAATTAACTAATTGGCCGCCCTCTAATTCTAAAGCAGAAGATAAAAGCTAATAGTTTTAGTCAACGGTTATTACAAAATTTTATTAAATAGGTAAAAACATGCGTCATCGTAAATCCGGTCGTTATTTTAATCGCAATAGTAGCCATAGAAAAGCGATGTTGAAAAATTTGGCTGCATCATTATTACAACATGAATTAATTGTAACTACTTTGCCAAAAGCAAAAGAGTTACGTCGTGTAGTTGAACCTTTAATTACATTAGCAAAAGTTGATAATGTAGCAAATCGACGTTTAGCTTTTGCACGCTTACGAGATAGAGATATTGTTACTAAATTATTTAATATCATCGCTCCTATTTTTAAGCAACGTCCAGGTGGTTATACACGTGTATTAAAATATGGATTTAGACCTGGTGATGCGGCTCCAATGGCTATTATTGAATTAGTTGAAAAAACATCTTCTGAATCTGAAAAAGCTTAATCAGTCGATCTAGAATAATGAAAGCCCTGTCTAACAGGGCTTTTGTTTTTTATGGATACTTCAATCACATTTACTATTTAACTTTTTTCTCTTTTTTACCCTTCTAGCCTGAGTTATATAAATAAATTGTGGCTTTAGTGATATTGCACTGAATAAATAAGATAGTGGTAAAATTCAGGGAAAGCGTTATATAGAGTATTTCTTCTTTCAAAACTAATTGTTCAGGTTGAAAAAAATCAATAATTCTTATTTTTACCTATAACTTCGTCTGAATACTTAATAGTGTCTTTGCTTATATTGTTTTTTCCCTTTTCGCCGGTAGTTTTTGCCAAAATTTGAATCGGCGATCCGCAATAAGTAAAAGAACTCTAATAATTTCTCCATCTACCTTGTCAAATTAATAGTAACGCTATTCTATTTGACTGTGCTCGTTACCATCAGCAACGATAATGTTAGTATCTAAAATGATTCTTAGGGCTTTGGGCATATAAATTTCGTGTTAAGCATAATTCTCAATCTTTATTTTCATCCTACTTTACAAATACATTCCTCATATCTGTATATCATCAATTAAAAGCCGTGTTTCTTCGTTAATCATAAATCATGGGTTTTTACGTTTGAATGGAATCGTTTTCTGTACGTTAGTTGTAGACCAAGTAGAAACGTTTTTAAATCAAAAGGAATATCCAATAGTGATAAAAATGATTATGGATAAGTTTTCAAAACTAGAAATTTTGTTTTTTCGAAAACTTTTAGTAGAGTAAAATTTTTTTTCTGACGAGTTATGCTGTTATAGCAAAAATAACATAGATACTAACAGACATTTTTCAGTCTTATCGGTTACAGATTTTCAAATCTTCAAATCTTATTGCTGCAATAATAGTTTTAGAATAGGGGTTTTTATTTTTATTAATTTTAATATTAGAGTTCTTTCGAAACTCACAAATAGAGCTCAAAATTGTAGATGCTGGCAATCAAATTAAATCGTAGTCCAAA
>CBCSKA010000071.1:0-3033 GCA_965140885.1 Legionellaceae bacterium
GACATAACTTCCCTGCTAGTTGTTCAAATAACTATAGTCTATTACTGTTAGCGACTTATTGCAAATTGCTATAGTGCAAGTGTATTTCTAAATGATTCCCATTTTTTCAAAAAAAATACGAATACTTCTACAAATCCTCATGAAGAAGAATTATTTTCTACATTTGAATTACCTGATAACCCAATAATTAAAAAGGAAAAATAATTTCGATTATTTAACATATTTCTTTAAATAAAGATGCTGAATTGTCATTTTACTGTTAACTTTATTAAGTTATCAGTCGTATGCCTCATGATTTAACAGTGGTAAAAAGGGGTTATTCATGGTTACAATATATTTAACTTTAATAAGTTATGTATTCTGATAATGAAAATAAATACGTAAAAGTATTTAAAATATTGACTAAGCGAGCAGGAACAAATCCTAAGGAATCATAAAACGCTTGAAATACATTTTTTTATTTATCAAGAAGTTATTCAATGAAGTTCTGCCATTAATCGTTATAATCCATATAATTTTATGAATAGGAAGTTAGCCATGGAAAAAAAACCACAAAATTCACTTGTACCGCTACCGGATACTGAAAAAACAAAAGTAAAGCGATCCTATTTGAAATTATTGAGTATGAGTTGCTTATTCATAGGATTATTTCTCACTATAGCTATTGCTATTACCTGGAAGAAAAATTTTGTTTTGCAAAAACGTTTATTATATGTTGAAAAACATTTAATAAGTGAAAGAAAAGATATAAAAAAAATGGCTGAAGAATTAATCGGAGTAGAATCAGCGATAAAAAAACAAGATATAAATTTAATACAAACAAAACAACAAATAGAACTTTTTTTATCACAAGAGCGTTATTATGCCACATTACCCATTTTACTTGATATTCAGCATTTAATTAGCGAAGCGGATATTAATGTAAAATATAATCAAAATATTGCTTCTGCCATCATTTTATTAAAAGCGGCTGAAGAACGTATTAGTACATTAACAGAAATAGGCAATTCTACTCTTCGGCAATCGTTAATAGATACAATTGTTGCATTAAAATTATTACCCCAGATAGATACGGATCATTTATTGGCAACATTAATTGGATTACAAAAACAAATAAGAGAAATGCCTTTATTTAAAATAACTCAATCTGCACCAATAGCTATACAACATAAAGAACCTACTCCTAAAGATTGGAAAGTCGCTTTAGCTAATACGTGGGATAAACTTCAAAAAATGATAATCATTCGACAACATAGTAAACCTATTACCCCCTTATTACCTCAAGACCAAGTGGTTTATTTAAAACAGCATTTAGAATGGCAATTACAGCAATTAATTGAAGCCGTTATTTTGAAAAATGATAGTTATTATCAAGCTAACTTAAAAGAAATGATTATGTGGGTGACAAATTATTATTCTTCTAATCCTGAAGGGAGTCAAAAATTTATCGCAATTCTCAATGAATTACAAAAAGAAACATTAAAGCCCAGTGTCCCTGATTTAACTCCATTATTGATACAGATAAAACAATTACAAAAGCATGTTTTAAAACAACAAATTTCTGTAGACAAAAATCAAACACAAAATAAAATGATACAGACACAGGAATAAAATACGATGAAACGTTTATTTTTATGTTTATTTATTTTAATAGGATCGATAGGGTTAGGGATCCAATTACAACATGAGCCAGGTTATTTGCTATTAGCTTATGGAGTATGGACAATAGAAATGCCCTTATGGTTAGCTTTCATACTTTTGATTATTAGTTTTAGTATTATTTATTTATTTTTACACTTAATCAGTACAACAAGTAGTCTTGGACAACGTTTTCAATCTTGGTTAATAAGGTATAAAAAAGGAAAAGCTAAACATCGTATTACGGATGGCATTATTCAATTAACAGAGGGGCGTTGGAAAGAGGCTGAAATAGGTTTTATCAAATCTCTTATCAGTAGTGAAATTCCTTTAATGAATTATTTTGGTGCTGCTTATGCTGCAAACGAACAATGTAATGATGAGCAGAGAAATGAATATTTAAAATTAGCGCGCCACGCATTGCCAGATACCATTCCTTCTATAGAAATGATGCAAGCTTATTTCCAATACCAGCATCGTCAATGGGACGCTTGTGCTTCAACATTACGTCATTTATTGCAGTTAATGCCTAAACATCGTCTTGCATTAGCATTACTAAAAGAAGTTTATATTCAATTACAAAATTGGACTTCTTTAAATGATTTACTGCCTGCATTAAAAAAAGCAAAAATTGTTAATGCAATAGAAATGCAAATTTTACAAATTACATTTTACAAAGAAAATATAAAAAAGAGAGTAAATGAAGGGAATGTCGAATTATTGATACAATATTGGGAAGATTTACCTTCTTATATAAAAGAAGATAATGAAAGTTTAAAAATTTATGTATTAGGATTAATAAAACTTCATAAAGAAAAAGAAGCTGAAACATTACTCTATAAAAAATTAAAAAAAGAAGATAATGAAGAATTTATGTATCTTTATGGAAAAATGAAAGGGACTGATCCTAATAAACAATTAATTTTCATAGAAACAAAATTAAAAGAATTTCCTCATAACCCACTCTTATTATTTACGGCAGGGTCTATCTGTTTACATAATCAATTATGGGGAAAAGCGCTTCAATATTTAGAATATAGTTTAGAAATTAAACCCCATATTGAAACATATTTGCTTTTAGGTCAATTACTGATTCAATTAAAAGAAAATGAAAAAGGAGAACACTATTTTCAACAAGGTTTAGAAATGGCGGTTAATTCATCTCATACTTTTCAATTATGGCAGCATGAATAGAACAATGTTTTATTTAACAGGGTTTATAAAATAAATGCGTAATGAAAAAAAGGGGCTTTTGGATCTTTCCAACGAAAGCTCAATTTTTGAGCAGGAATGTAAAACAAGAACTTTTACCTAATTCGCTATAGCAATTTGCAATAAGTCGCTAACAGTAATAGACTATAGTTATTTGAACAACTAGCAGGGAAGTTATGTCAG
>CBCSKA010000072.1:0-2983 GCA_965140885.1 Legionellaceae bacterium
TAACACATGTTTTCTAAAATCGATTGAATAGGTCATAAATTAATAATTATATCCAATTTACAAGGAATTAGCTATACATGATTTATCCAATAATACAAAGAATAGAATTAGTACAAATGGCCTACCTCAATTTATAAGTACAGCCACTTGATTTTATTGTAATCTTTCTATTTTATAGTACAAAGTTACTAATGCATACATCTATAGAAAGGAGTAATCAGTATATCCTTTAGCCCCACCACCATAAAATGTGGCTTTGTCAGGTGCTACAAGAGTGGCATCTTTAGCAAATTTTTCAGGCAAGTCAGGATTACTTATAAAAAGAGAAGCAAACGAAACCGCATCTGCTGCCTCTTTAGAGATAGCCTCTTCTGCTGTTTCCTTATCGTAACCCATGTTTAAAACTAAAATGCCCGAGAAGATTTTTCTTACTTTTGGAGCAAGTGGTTTAACACCTTCTGGCAACTGAACTGGTTCCATAAAATGAAGAATTCCGAGATTTCTTTCTTCTAACTTCTTAATAAGATATAAGTAAGTTTCCTCTGGGTTAGTATCACTCATTCCATTATATGGATTACGAGGTGATAATCTAACAGAAACTCTATCTGCACCCCAAATACTTATTGCCGCATCTGTAACTTCTAGAATAAAACGTGTTCTGTTTTCAAGTGAACCGCCATAAATATCTGTTCGTTGATTAGAACCATCTTCTAAAAATTGGGCGGGTAAATATCCATTAGCAGCATGTATTTCCACTCCATCAAACCCTGCTAGTTTTGCAGATTGTGCCGCTTTTTTAAAATCTGCTATTGTATTTTTAATTTCTTCAAAAGTTAGAGCCCGTGGTTTAACAACATCTTTAGGACCTTCCATAGTAAAAGCCTGCCCTGTAAATGAGATATCTGATGGAGCTACCGGTAATTTTCCATTATGAAAATCGGGATGGGAAACTCTTCCTACATGCCATAACTGGCAAAAAATTAGCCCATTTTTATCATGCACAGCTTGTGTGATTTTTTTCCACCCATTAATTTGTTCTTCCGTATAAATTCCTGGAGTTGCTATATATCCAATACCTTCCGGGCTAATTTGAGTTCCTTCACTAAAAATTAAGCCAGCTGATGAACGTTGAGAGTAATATTCTTTCATTAGTTCAGTAGGAATCTGCGCTGGTGCTCGTGATCTGGTCATTGGTGCCATAAAGACTCTATTCTTAAACTCAAGAGATCCGTGTGGCAATTTCTCTAGTATGTTTGAACTCATTTTTATTCCTTTTCAAAATCTATTTATGTGCTCTTCAGGTGTATTATGCTATAGTAGATAAATTTGTAAATACAAACTATTTAGTAATATACTTACCAAAAGGTACCTATAGATGAGTAAAATATTAGAAAACAAATGCGCTAATGGCTGCCCATTTGGAACTGCAATTAATATTATTGGTGGTAAATGGAAGGGTATAATTTTATGGCATTTACTAGAGAGGGAAGTATTAAGAAATAGTGAAATGCTGCGCTTAATTCACCCAATAACCCAGAAAATGCTTACACAACAACTTCGCGAGATGGAAAAAGATGGGTTAGTTACTCGAACTATATATGAACAGATTCCTCCAAAAGTAGAATATCGTACTACATTACAAGCTGAAGCGCTTCGCCCTGTTTTAGCGTTGTTATATCAATGGGGAGAAGAGTATGTGCGTAATAAAAAAGCATGATCTATTTTGTATAATTAAACGCTATACAGTGTGGAGTAATGTGCTAAAGGCTAATCAGTTAAGAATTGGATAATTCCTTAGCGTATATTTATTTTTGAACAATACTTCCTAATACCCTATATCTCAGATTTTAAAGGCAAACGATTCTTCGCATCCAATATTATTAACGCTTCTTTTTTTAAAAGTAATTTTTTTCGCAAATAATTAAGTAATGGAATTTCTATATATTTATTAACGACTAAACCTGAAATAATGCCTGAAATAATGAGTATAAAAAAATACATATTCGATAAATGATATTCAGTAATGACGGGGTATTTCCAATGGCTGATAATAGCCATAGTGCCATAATGCATTAAATAAATGGAATATGTTGCAGAACCTATCCGAGTTAAAAAGGCAGGTACTTTTACAGCATTATTCATTTCCAAATGACAAAAACCCGTAATAATCAATACTGATGCTATATCATAGAGATAAAGAAATACGGAATTCGTATGATGATTATTATAAATACCTACTGATAAAAATAAAATTATCCCAAAATATGCAATAAACTTAGGATTTTTTATTTTTAAATTTAATGCCTGATTGGCAAAAAAACCTAATAAAAAACAAATGGTAATGGCATTTATATTATAAAATGTCCAAAAAATTAAAATAATAGCACCTAATTTGCGATTTAAAATTAATAATGCAAAGATAAGATAAAAATAAACTTCGGTTTTCAATGTCCATGCGACCCCAAGCACTGGCTCTCTATCTTCTTGCAAATAAAGAGACAAAGACTTTAATACTTTTATGGGTTCATCAGTAAACACCAAAAAATCAATTGGCACAAAATAATTAATGATTAAAGAGCATAAGGTAATTAACCAAAATAAAGGAAAAATTCGTATGAAACGTTTTTTTAGGTAAATACTTATTTTTGATGGATTACCAATATCTTTGGAATGACTATAGAAAATAATAAATCCACTAAGCACAAAGAAAAATTCAACACCGGCATATCCAAACATAAAAATATTATGTAGCGGTTTACTATATAGCATAGCTGTAAATTGGGTTGCATGAAATACTACGACTAATAATGCGGCAATTCCTCGTAATGTCTCAATTGTATTCAACTTTTGCACAAAAAAAATCCTTTATTAAACAATTATACGCATATTATCTAATTCACAAGACATAATAAACGATAGTGTCGCCATTTTTGAGGCCCCTTTTGGGACATCCAAGTCCCCAAAAGGGACAAAAATTGTCGAC
>CBCSKA010000073.1:0-2945 GCA_965140885.1 Legionellaceae bacterium
ATATCCCAATTTACTACTCTTGCTGGAGCTATTGACCATTGCTTTCAATCAATCATTTAGAAATCAAAACACTATAATAAGGACATTTATCCATTTTTGAATAAGTTATCACAAGGAGATACGGAAAAAGAAAAACAAATTGCCACACATTTTTTACATTATGCTAAATCACATCAAGGCATTACATTAGCAGAAATTCAAGAATTATATCCAGCAGCAAACGAAGACGATGTTCACTATTTTAATCGCGCTTGTTTTTTAATCATGGAAAAAGAACAAGGGCAGTGGCATTCTTCACATTCTAAAGAATATTCACGTTTTCAACTGGGTATGTCAGTTTCACAAGCAAGATGTTTAATTTTACTGGAAGCAGGTTGTTTAACACTTGAAGATGCGTTTAAAAATAATGTTTTATTCGGAGTTTATTCCAAAACAGATATTAATAATTCTCCCGAAAAACTGGCTAGCGCTTGTGAGTATATCGATACTTTATATTTAGAATATTTAAAAATCCAAAAACATAAAGAATATCTTCCTTTTTTCAGAAAAAATATCGAAGCGCTTCCAACTCTTGTTTTAACGCGAAAACAAGCCCATGAAGATTTAAAAACGGTGTATGGTGGTGAAAGTGATACTGATGGAGAAGGATATGATTCGGATTTATTACTTTAAAAAATTTTTTAATATTTTCTTAATAATAAAATTGTTATAGTGAAACCATGAAAAAAAGCCATTAGGATTTTTATGCCGGGAAAAGACGATAAATTATTTGGATATAAATATAAAAATTGCGATCAATTTTATGAAATTAGTGATAAGCCGAATGAATCAGCACATCTAGTGACTAAAACGTTTAAAATTTCAAAAAAAAGTTTTTTTTCTATTTTGGATAAAAAATCCATATTTTTTTTAAAACCATATGGCGATGTATTTTTAAAGAAAAATATACATGAATTAGAAGCAACTTCAGCTGAAATTTATCGTTTTTTGTTAGGACCTAATCGAGCACCTAAAGTCCGCGTACTCATTGATGAAAAAAACAAGGCTTGGGGGACAGTTTCTAAGCAAATTCCTGATTTTAAGTCTTTTTATGAAGCAAGGAATGAAAAGCTTGAGCTAGTATCTGATAAGGCACTTATTGAAGCAGGGTTTGGTAGCCTTATGGCAGCCAGTTATGCGCTAGAAGAATATGATTTACATGGGAATAATTATGGGTTTAATGATAGTGGTAAACTTAGCAGAATTGATTTTGACCAAAATCTTTTACCATTAGCGGGAATACATTATTTATACAAAGAGGCAAATGTAAAATATTTAAATAATTTATTTAAGAATAGCACTTTTAATTTTGGGAATAATCCCTCAAAGGAGCACAGATTATTTAAGAAAGGTCAAATGAGTTTAGATGAAATGGAAAACTTTTATTAAATTTTCATCTTTAACGAAAGACGATTTGTATAAAATGCTATTACCTCATATTGAAAATGAAGAAAGATTATCTAAGTGTAGTCAATATATCCATCAACGAGCACAATTAATTAAAAAAGAATTACTTAAATCCGAAAGTTTTCGAACTATTTTATTAGCGCATTCCCAGAAAATTTTCTCATCCATTAAACAAGAAATTACTGAATATAATAGCCAATTCAAAAAAGCGAATGATAAAAGAAGAGTCATGTTTAATGGAAACGCTTTTAATGACTATTTAGACACAATTTATAAAGAAATTTTTAACCAAACTTTAACAAAAGCAGCAGCTATTTTGACACATCAAAGTGAAATTTTGGCTTCTTTTAAACATAAAGACAGTGAAGAAATTAAAGCAGCAGGTATATTTTTAGAAGACTTATTAAATAAAAATAGAAAAATCAAAGTTGAGCCTAAAGAGATCTACCTGCAAATATGTGAATATTTAAACAATGCTAATAAGCTTAATGTAAATGTCAGCATTTTTACAAAAATAAAGTATTTTTTATATGCGGTAATTTATGGCGAAAATATGAATACCGCATTACGAAATGCTTTTCAAAACCCCGCTATTTTAAATAAATTAACGACTAATATTTTATTAGATTTAGAACAAATTAAAATAGTCACAGGTGATAATTTGCCTAAGTTGTTTAGTTAAAAGGCTATTATTATTGATTTTAAGATAAATAAAGACACCCCAACGGTTTATAACTTAAGACATAAAATTCTAAGACAAAGATTTTCTGTTAGTGTTTGGATAAAATTCGCCTATAAATCAGTAGTATGCCAAGTTTGAAAAGCATTCTGAAGAATGTACCTTCTATCCTTAGCATTTTTGTAGCGCCAAGGATGAAAAAGAGTATAAACTTATCCATGTGCAAATAAAAAACGCTGACACTGCGTGGATAATTTAAATTTCGGCATTTGCTTTTCCTGCTGTCTCGTCGATTGGTGAGATTTTTTGGCTCTATTTTTAAGATCTTTGTTCTTGTAGCATTCAATGTAAAGCAATATTTTCTTTTTGGCTATGCCATAGTTAAGCAATTTATCAGTGCATTACAGGAGGCTGAGACTTTAATCCTTTAAGTAATTTTTTAAAAAATCGTTTAGCGGCTTTTTTATCACGAAGTGATTGAAAAAAATATCTAGCTCATCACCATTCTCTTTAACTGCTCGCCATAACCAATATTTACGTTTATCCATTACCATGCCTATTTCATAATAACCCCATTTATCGCAACGCTTTCGGATAGTTTCATAACTAACAATTAACGCTCAATATAACAAAATTTCTTCTACAACTCGTCGGCTTATTGTAAAACGATATTAGAGGTATGTTACGGTATGGAATCAGGGAAATTGCATGAAAAAGGCTAGCATTACTTTAAAATATATTCTCTCGCTGTCGGCCAAGGAAGCGACGAAGGAGCGAGGCCGATAGTCCCTGGTAGACCGTAGTACCGGATGTTTTGCCG
>CBCSKA010000074.1:0-2587 GCA_965140885.1 Legionellaceae bacterium
GGGGGGGGGGGGGGGGGGGGGGGTGTGTTTTTTTGTTGTTTGTTTGTGTTGTTTTTTTTTTTTTTTTTTAAAAAAATAATTTTTTTTTTTTTTTTATTTTTTTATTAAAATAAAAAAAAAAATAAATATTATTTTTATCTTATTTTCTTTTTATAATAAAAAAATAAAAAAATATTTTTATAGTATTAAAATTAAAGGGTTACGTGGTTTTGGAAAAGAATTAATGACAGTTCCTTTTGGACCCCTATTATTTCCCCTTAATTTACTGTTTAATTTAATTGAAATATTAGCTCGTCCCATTTCTTTAGCCTTACGACTTTTTGGTAATTTATATGCAGGTGAATTAATTTTTATTTTAATTGCGTTATTACCTTGGTGGATTCAATGGTCATTGGGTGGATTATGGGCTATATTCCATATTTTAATCATTACGCTTCAAGCCTTTATCTTTATGACATTAACTATCGTTTACTTAAGTTTAGCGCATGAATCGCATTAATTATTAATTTTTATTTTTTTGTATCTTTAGGAGGTTAAATGGAAACAATCGCTTTAGTTGCACATATTCAAGGTATGACAGCCATCGCTGTTGCATTATTAATTGGTTTCGGCGCATTAGGTACTGCTATTGGTTTTGGTTTATTAGGCGGTAAATTTCTTGAAGGTGCTGCACGACAACCTGAAATGGTTCCTATGTTACAAGTTAAAATGTTTATTGTCGCCGGTTTATTAGATGCTGTAACCATGATTGGTGTTGGTATTGCACTTTATTTTACATTTGCAAATCCTTTCGCACAAAGCATTATTAGTTTAGCTGCTCAAACAATGGCTAAATAATATTTATTTGTAATTAAAGGCATCAGGAGAATAAGGTGAATCTAAACGCAACATTATTAGGGCAAATGATTACTTTTGCTATCTTCGTGTGGTTCACGATGAAATATGTTTGGCCGCCGATAACGAAAGCCTTAGACGATCGTCAAAAGAAAATCGCTGAAGGATTATCTGCTGCTGAACGGGGTACTCGTGAACTTGAACTTGCTCAACATAGAGCCGGTGAGTATTTGAAGGAAGCGAAAGCACAAGCTGCTGAAATTATTGAACAAGCAAATAAACGAGTAAATCTCATTATGGAAGAAGCTAAGCTTCAAAGTCGTGAAGAAGGTCAACGTTTAATATTGCTTGCAAAAAATGAAATAGCACGTGAAGTTGAAAGTGCAAAAGCATTATTAAAGCAACAAGTGGCGTCCTTCGCCATTCAAGGTGCTGAAAAAATTCTAAAGAAAAATATTGATGTCTCAGCGAATCAAGAACTTATTCAACAATTGATTGAGCAAATTTAATTATGGCGAATACGACTGTTGCACGTCCTTATGCGAAAGCGGCATTTGAATATGCATTACATGATAATGCCTTAAATAAATGGTCCGAAATGATAAATTTTGCTTCATTTATTGTTGAAGATAAACTGTTCAATACTTTATTGAATCATCCTAAAGTGCCGCAATTAGCATTAGCAGAAATAATATTTGATTTAGATAAAAAAATAGATAGAAAAATTTTTACTTCCGAAGGTGAAAATTTTATTCATCTATTAGCACAAGAAAAGCGCTTAGAAATATTGCCTGAAATAACAAAGCTTTTTGAAAAATTTAAAGCAGAACAAGAACAAAGCGTTACTGCAGAAGTCATATCAGCATTTCCTTTGAATGAAGAAATGAAAAAAGAAATTGCAGTAAGTTTAACTAAGCGATTACAGCGCGAAGTTAGTTTAGTTTGTAGCGTCAATAGTGAATTACTGGGTGGCGCTATTATTAAAGTAGGTGATTTTGTTATTGATGGTTCTGTATCAGGCAAATTGGCAAAAATGGCAAATCTTTTTGCTTCGTAAAGTTTTATTTAACCATATTATAGGCTTCACTTTGAAGCTTGATTTGCATAATTTCTGTATAGTTTTCACTAGAAGTTTATAGGTAAATCATGACATCGAATTCAAATATACAATTAAACCCTTCAGAAATCAGTGAACTGATTAAACAACGTATTCAACAATTTACTGCTTCTGCAGAAGAGCGAACAGAAGGTACTATCGTAAGTATTAAAGATGGTATTGTTCGTATTCATGGTCTTGCTGATGTTATGCAAGGTGAAATGATTGAATTTCCTGATAATACTTATGGAATGGCTCTTAATCTTGAAAGAGATTCCGTTGGTGCCGTTGTTTTAGGTCCTTATGAGCATTTAGCAGAAGGGCAAACGGTAAAATGTACTAAACGCATACTTGAAGTACCTGTCGGTGAAAGTTTATTAGGACGAGTTGTTGATGCGTTAGGAAATCCTATTGATGGTAAAGGTCCTATCCAAGCACAAACTTTTTCACCCATAGAAAAAATTGCGCCAGGTGTTATTGCACGTCAATCCGTCAGCCAACCTTTACAAACGGGTATTAAAGCGGTTGATAGTATGGTACCCATTGGGCGTGGTCAGCGAGAGTTAATTATTGGTGACCGTCAAACGGGTAAAACAGCCATTGCTATTGATGCTATTATTAATCAAAAAAATACAGGTGTTAAATGTATTTATGTCG
>CBCSKA010000074.1:2683-27225 GCA_965140885.1 Legionellaceae bacterium
CATGATGCATTAAAACATACAATTATTGTGGCAGCGAGTGCTTCGGATGCGGCCTCTATGCAATTTATTGCACCTTATTCAGGTTGTTCAATGGGTGAATATTTTCGTGATAAAGGACAAGATGCATTAATTGTGTATGATGATTTAACGAAGCAAGCATGGGCTTATCGCCAAATTTCATTATTATTACGTCGTCCTCCTGGTCGCGAAGCTTATCCTGGCGATGTATTTTATTTGCATTCTCGCTTATTAGAGCGTGCTTCACGTGTAAATAGTGATTATGTTGAAAAATTAACACAAGGGGCAGTTAAAGGATCAACCGGTTCACTTACTGCTTTACCGATTATTGAAACCCAAGCAGGCGATGTTTCGGCGTTTGTTCCAACTAATGTTATTTCCATTACTGATGGACAAATTTTCTTAGAAACAGATTTATTCCATTCTGGAATACGCCCAGCAATTAATGCAGGTTTATCCGTATCCCGTGTAGGGGGCGCAGCCCAAACTAAAATTATTAAAAAATTAGGGGGGGGCGTACGTTTATCACTAGCACAATATCGTGAATTAGCGGCATTTTCACAATTTGCTTCAGATTTAGATGAAGCAACACGTAAACAATTAGAACGTGGACAGCGCGTAACCGAAGTTATGAAACAATCTCAATACTCACCATTAAGTGTTGCAGAAATGGCTATTAGTTTATTTGCTGCGGATAAAGGTTATCTTGATGATGTAGCGTTAACGAAAGTGGTTAGTTTTGAGCATGAATTATTAGCTTATATGCGAGCTCATAAAAAAGAGTTAGTTGATACGATTAATCTGCATTGTGATTATAATGAAAAAATTGAAGCATCATTAAATGAAGCCATTAAAGCCTTTAAAGAAACACAAACATGGTAACGTTATATTCTTTTGAAATAAAAGTATCACTTAATAACGCAGCATCGATAATTGATTAAGAGAGTAATATGGCTGGTGCTAAAGAAATTCGAACTAAAATTGGTAGTATAAAAAATACGCAAAAAATTACTCGTGCAATGGAAATGGTTGCTGCGAGTAAAATGCGCAGAGCGCAAGAACGTATGCAAACTTCGCGTCCTTATGCAAATAAAATTCGAGAAGTGATTAATCACTTAGCGAAAGCAAAATCTGAATACCGTCATGCTTTCTTATCCGTTAGGCCCATAAAGCGTATCGGTTATATTGTTATTTCTTCTGATCGAGGTTTATGTGGTGGTTTAAATATAAATTTATTTAAAACAACCATAGCAGATATGCGGAAACATCATGAAGAAGGGATAGATATTGATTTGTGTTTAATTGGCAAAAAAGCGGAAGCCTTTTTTAAACGTTATGGTGGAAAGGTAGTTGCACAAGCAAATCATTTAGGTGATTCGCCTTCTGTAATGGATATTGTGGGTGTTGTTAAAATGATGTTAGATTCCTATGAAGAAGGGAATATTGATGCACTTTACATCGTTTATAACGAATTTGTTAATACCATGACACAATCACCCCAAATAGAGCAATTATTACCTATTACAACGACAACAAGCGATGAAGAAAATATTCATCATTGGGATTATATTTATGAACCTGATGCGCGTGAATTATTAAATGTATTATTAGCACGCTATATTGAATCACTGGTATATCAAACCGTTGTTGAAAATTTAGCCAGCGAACAAGCAGCACGTATGATTTCAATGAAAAATGCCTCTGATAATGCAGGGGAGATAATTAATGAATTGCAATTAGCTTATAACAAAGCAAGACAAGCTGCAATTACACAAGAATTATCTGAAATCATTGGTGGCGCTTCAGCTGTATAAGTATAAGGTTTATGGTTAGATCAAGTAACTGTAAACAGAAACAAAAGAGAGGAATATAAATGAGTAGCGGTAAAATCACCCAAATTATCGGTGCAGTAGTTGACGTTGAATTTCCTAGAGATTCAGTACCAAAGGTATATGATGCACTTAACGTTGAAAATTATGATATTACATTAGAAGTACAACAACAGTTAGGTGATGGTATTGTTAGAACAATTGCCATGGGAAGTACCGATGGTTTGAGAAGACAATTAACGGTTATCAATACTGGCAAACCCATTTCTGTACCCGTAGGTAAAAAAACCTTAGGCCGTATTATGGATGTTTTAGGTAACCCTATTGATGAAGCGGGACCTATAGGTGAAGAAGAGCGTATGCCTATTCACCGTGCAGCGCCAACTTATGCAGAACAAGCAGCAAGTGGTGAATTATTAGAAACAGGTATTAAAGTTATTGATTTAATTTGTCCATTCGCCAAAGGCGGAAAAGTCGGACTTTTCGGCGGTGCGGGTGTTGGTAAAACCGTCAATATGATGGAATTAATTCGAAATATTGCTATTGAACATAGTGGTTATTCCGTATTTGCAGGTGTGGGTGAACGTACACGAGAAGGAAATGATTTCTATCATGAAATGAAAGAATCCAGTGTATTAGATAAAGTATCATTAGTTTATGGACAAATGAATGAACCACCTGGAAATCGTTTACGTGTTGCATTAACGGGTTTAACTATTGCTGAAAAATTCCGTGATGAAGGACGTGATGTATTATTATTTATTGATAATATTTATCGTTATACCTTAGCAGGAACCGAAGTATCAGCACTTCTTGGACGTATGCCATCAGCAGTCGGTTATCAACCCACATTAGCAGCAGAAATGGGTGCATTACAAGAACGTATTACTTCTACGAAGACGGGTTCCATTACTTCTATTCAAGCTGTGTATGTTCCTGCTGACGATTTAACTGACCCTTCTCCTGCAACTACCTTTGCTCACTTAGATGCAACCGTTGTATTATCACGACAAATTGCAGAATTAGGTATTTATCCTGCAATTGATCCTTTGGATTCTACCAGTAGACAATTGGATCCCTTAGTCATTGGACAAGAGCATTATGAAGTTGCTCGTTCTGTACAGGGTATTTTGCAACGTTATAAAGAATTAAAAGATATTATTGCGATTTTAGGGATGGATGAGCTTTCTGAAGAAGATCGTTTAACCGTGAGCCGTGCCCGAAAAATTCAACGATTCTTATCTCAACCTTTCTTTGTTGCTGAAGTATTTACGGGTTCTCCAGGAAAATATGTTCCTTTAAAAGAAACTATTCGTGGTTTCAAAGCCATTATTAATGGAGATGTTGATCACTTACCAGAACAAGCTTTTTATATGGTGGGTGGTATTGATGAAGCAATTGAAAAAGCAAAAACTTTGAAATAATGAGTATAAAATGGCTATGACTATTCATGTGGATATTGTAAGCGCAGAAAAATCTATTTTTTCAGGTAGAGCTGAAATGGTATTTGCTACTGGTGCATTAGGTGAATTAGGTATTGCATTTGGCCATGCCCAATTGCTCACGTTATTAAAACCAGGCCAAGTGCGCCTTCGAATGCCCGAAGGTAAAGAAGAAATTTTTTACATTTCGGGTGGAATATTAGAAGTTCAACCTAATATAGTTTCTGTATTAGCAAATACAGCGGAGCGTGCTGAAAACTTAGATGAAGCTGCTGCTATTCAAGCGCAAAAAACAGCGCAAGATGCATTAGCTAATCGTAATGCTGAATTTGAATATGCTAAAGCGTCGACTCAATTAGCAGAAGCCGTGGCTCAAATCCAAGCAATAAAAGCATTACGTAAAAAAATGAAAAGGTAAAACAGTTAAAATTTGGCTAAGAATATTTAAAACGTAATCAAGATATTGCGAGTATTCTTAGTCGAATTATATAAAAAAATTATCGGTGATAAGGATGTCCCTTTAAAATAGTCCAAGCGCGATATAATTGTTCTGCGACAATGATACGAATTAACGGATGAGGTAAAGTTAACGGTGAAAGTGACCATTTTATTTCAGCCGCTTTTAAGCAAGACTCAGATAAACCATCAGGACCTCCAATTAATAAACTAATATCTTGTCCACATCCTAACCAATTCTTAACTTGCTTTGATAATTTCTCAGTATCCCAAGCTTGTCCAAGCACATCTAACGCAATTATTTTATTTCCTTTTGGAATAGCATTAAGAATTAATTCACCTTCTTGAATTTTTAATTTATTAATATCAGTATTTTTATTTCGCTTACCGGCATTAATTTCAATTAAACGAAAACAATATTCAGGCGGAAGTCGCTTAGCATATTCCTGATACGCTATTTCAACCCAATTTGGCATTTGCTTGCCAACAGCAATTAAATTAATTTTCATAAATGATTTTAAAATATATAATTTGTGATGCCAAAAAACGTAACACTATACTGAAATAGACAAAAATTGCAAAAAAAAGTTCACTCACTCCTTGGCTCAGGCTAATAAGACAATAGGTTCAGTATTCCCGTCAATATTCCAGCCCAATTAATCCAATTTTCTATACGCTATTTGTTATGCATTCCACCTTGAGCATTCCTCCTTTTATCGGCCTCACGTAGCATTTCTAGCATTTGTTTAAAAGTGCCACACGTAATTCCTGTTAAGTGCGGAAATAATATTTCCTTTAAATTTGTTTGTATTTCAAAATATTTTTGAAAATAGTCCTATAGAGAAAATTATATTTTATTTTTTTACTAAGTTAATTAACACAGCTCTTGCTTATCAAAAATGATTTATTTACTTCAAATTTGCATAAACCTGATAAAACTTACAGAATTGCTAAGGTAAGTTGCGTTATACTTAAGCGGTAATTAGAAATTTGAGATTTAATTTAGAGGAAATATATTATGACAAAATTAAATGCACGATTATTTGATGAAATTGTGACTCGGTTAACTGAAGTTGTTCCTGTTTCTGTGCGTACCGCTAGTGCAGATATAGAAGCTAATTTTCGCAGTATATTACAAACCATGTTATCAAAATTAGATTTAGTTACTAGAGAAGAATTTGATATTCAAGCTAATGTTTTATTACGAACAAGAGAAAAATTAGAATTATTGGAAAATAAAATAAAAATCTTAGAAGATGAAATATGTAATAAAAATGGTTAAAAAATGTCACTCGCCATCGTGCATAGTTGTGCAAATGCGGGCATTAAAGCTATCTCTGTTAGTGTAGAAACGCATATTTCCAATGGATTGCCTCATTTTTCTATTGTAGGGCTTCCAGAAACCGCTGTTAAAGAAAGCAAAGATCGCGTGCGTAGTGCTTTAATTAATGCGAATTATGAATTTCCAACACGGCGTATTACTGTCAATTTAGCGCCTGCTGATCTTCCTAAGGAAGGCGGTTGTTTTGATTTACCCATAGCGCTTTCTATTCTTGCTGCTTCAGGACAAATTAAGCAAACTGAATTAAAAAATTATGAATTTGTTGGCGAATTAGCTTTATCAGGAGAATTAAGGCCGATACATGGTGCTTTACCTTTTGCTATAGGAGCAAAAGCCAGAGAAAGAAATATTATTTTACCCATAGAAAATGCGGCTGAAGCGGGTTTAGTTAATGGATTAACCGTGTATGGAGCCAAACATTTATTAGAAGTCTGCGGACATTTAGAAGGAAAAATATTCTTACGCCATATTTTATTGATAAAAGTAATTTAATTAAAAAAACTAAATTTCCTGATTTTGATGAAATCAAAGGCCAAATGTCTGCAAAACGCGCGTTAGCTATTGCGGCAGCAGGTGGACATAGTTTATTAATGATGGGTCCGCCAGGCTCAGGTAAAACTATGTTAGCTAATCGTTTACCCAGTATTTTACCTTCATTGACCGATCAGCAAGCCTTAGAGGTTGCAGCAATTTTATCATTATGTGGGAAAACCATTAATTTAAATAAATGGTATTTACCTCCTTTTCGTTCTCCACATCATACTTCTTCTAGCGCCGCCTTAGTGGGAGGTGGAAATCCTCCCTGTCCTGGCGAAATATCTTTAGCTCATCATGGTTTACTCTTTTTAGATGAATTTCCAGAATTTAAACGTCATGTATTAGAAACACTGCGAGAACCTTTAGAGTCAGGTTATATTCATATTTCTCGCTCAGGTAAACAAGCTGTATTTCCCACGAAATTTCAATTGATAGCAGCCATGAATCCCTGTCCTTGTGGTTATTTAGGTAGTTCTTTAAAAAATTGTCAGTGTTCTTTGGAGCAAATTCGACGTTACCGCCATAAAATATCAGGTCCTTTATTAGATAGAATTGATATGCATATACAAGTGGCAGCCATTCCTAAAACAATTCTAATAAGCTCTTCTGCAAAAAATACAGGCTCTGCTCAAATAAAAGAGAAGGTTATTTTAGCAAGAAATAATCAGTATCAACGTACTGGAAAATTAAATGCGGCTTTAACACCAGCTGAACTAGAGGAATTTGTTAAATTGACTGAGAATAATGAAAGATTATTAGAAAATGCTATTGATAAATTAGGTTTATCTGCTCGTGCTTATTTTCGTGTTTTACGTATTGCGCGTACCATTGCTGATTTTTCAAATAGTACTCTTGTTGAAACGGTACATTTAACTGAAGCCTTAACTTATCGGCCTTTTGAAAATAATGAAATTAATTATTAGTGAATTTTATTGTTTAATTTAAATTGAAGAGGGAGGAGTCTTTCAATATTTAATTGTATCCCAACACATTAAAGGTTTAGCTAAATCAGTAATTATTAAAATAATAACAACTTATTGAAAGTTATAAGCTGATATTTTAAAAAAATTAAGGTTTTTTATTTGATGCTTCTTTCTCTTCAGAATTTATAAAATTAGAATCCGAAGAAGATATAGTACTTTTAGAATTAGTCATATTAATATTTTTATTACCAGGAGAAGGGCCATTTATTTCAGGCTGATTTGTTTCATCTTCTGAAACTGAAACTGAATCTGTATCTATCTCATTAATATGAAAAGTAGATTTATTATATAGATTTTTATAGTAAGGGTAGGTAGCTTTACAGAAATATATAGGGGAATTTGTAGATTGTTGTTTTTTTTCTTTTGGAATGTAGTCAAGTATCGGGTTTTCATAAACATCAGAAATGTTAAATTCAGATTTTTTAGGTTTAATAAACAATTCAATAATATTTTTTAAAATATATCCTACGGGTAAATAAGCAAAAAAAGATATTGTTGAGAGTCCTAAAGCTATAAATAATGGATAAAGTATAGTACTGACACTACCGAAGCCAAGAGCCATAGATAGCGTTCCGCCAATTCCTATAGCACCAGCAATACCTGCTGGTGGAAAAATAACCAGTAATAACGCGCTAATAAATATGGCAAGAATAAAAATAATAGGGATAAAAGTGAATAAAAAAAGTTTCAGTTTTGGATTTGTATATTTAATTTCTTTTTTTAATTTTTCAAGAATTTCCTTTTTTTCATCTTCGTTTAATTGCCTTTCAGATTGAAAGTGAATTTGAGCGTTTTTTGAATGACTAGAAGAGGGACTTATACCAATGATAGGATTATCATCCCGTGTTATTAATGAATTAAAAAAATATACTATTTTTTTCCAATTATTTTTTGAATCTACTGAGGGAGGGATTTTGATTTTGTAAATATATCCTCTTAACATCTTTTTTTCTCTTTTTTAGTTAAATTCAGATATTATTAAATATATATTAATAATAAAGATATTGCCAACTTTTTATTACATTACAATATTTCGATAAATAAAGTATCTGAAATAAAAGAGAGAAGAAATGCCTTGCAAAAATGATTTTCGTGGCATAGAACTTAAAATAAAGATTATAGTAATAATGTATTTTTAAATATTGAGAGACAGATGACACTCAGCTTAATGTCTAATGACGCAGAAAATGGCTCCATTTCATCAACAATGAATTTAAGTGATGCAAAATATACTATTTTACATATAGCAATTGAAACACCATTACGTCATGTTTTCGATTATTTATTACCTGAAAGTTTACAAAAACATTTAATTGTTCCCGGGTTGCGTGTCAATGTCCCCTTTCGAAAGAAAACTAAAATTGGTGTCATTACAGCAATAACTAAACGTGATGTGTTACCTGAAAAACCACTTCGGCAAATCAATGAAGTTATTGATGAAAAACCTATCCTAATACCTAATATTTTAAAATTAATACTTTGGGCGTGTGATTATTATCATTACTCGATTGGTGAATGCATCATGAGTGCTTTGCCCGTATTACTACGCCAAGGAATGCCTGAAAAATTAAAAATAGAGAAAATTTATTTCATCACTTCTCATGGAGAAGAGGCATTGTTAAAACAAAAAATTCGCTCACAACAACAAGAAATGATTTTAACAACATTAAAACAACAATCGATGGGTTATACGCTTTCTCAAATAAAAGCATTAACATTGAAACATTCAAGTTTAAATGGTCTTATTAAAAAAGGCTGGGTTGGTATAGGTGATATTACGGAACAACCCCTGATAGATATTCCTCTTCACGTCACTAATGAATTAGCTTTATCTGCTGAGCAATCATCAATATTAAATGTAATTCCCCCCTATTTAAATCAATTTAAAACATTTTTATTATATGGTGTTACAGGAAGTGGTAAGACAGAAATTTATTTACAAATTATTCATTTAATCCTTAAAGAAAAAAAACAAGCATTAGTACTGATTCCAGAAATTGCTTTAACACCACAAACAATTAAACGTTTCCAAGAACGTTTTAATATACCTATTGTTGCTTTACATTCCGGATTAAGTGATCGTGAACGTTTAAATGCGTGGATTATGGCAAAAACAGGCAGAGCAAGTATTATTATTGGGACACGATCTGCCATTTTTACACCCTTATTAAATCCCGGGATTATTATTGTTGATGAAGAACATGATATATCTTTTAAGCAACAAGAAGGTTTTCGTTATTCTGCACGTGATTTGGCTATCGTTAGAGGACGTCTTGAAAATATCCCTATTTTATTAGGTTCCGCTACACCGGCATTAGAAAGCTTATATAATGCTAATCAAAAACGTTATGAATTACTTCAATTAACTGAGCGTGCAGCAGGAGCTATATTACCGACATTTAAAATAATTGATATTCGAGCACAGAAATTAAATCATTACCTTTTTTCCTCCCAATTATTAGCTGCTATGGATCAGCATTTAGCGAAGGGTGGACAAGTTTTATTATTTTTAAATCGCCGAGGTTATGCAACTTCCCTTTTGTGCCATCATTGTGGTTGGGTTGCTCATTGCCATCATTGTGATGCAAATATGGTTTTTCATCAAAATATTCAACAATTACACTGTCATCATTGTAATGCCGTACAAAAATTGCCGAGTCAATGTCCACACTGTAATAATCAAGAATTTATTCCACTAGGCGCAGGGACAGAGCGACTTGAACAAGCCTTATTGAATTACTATAGTGCTGATAGTATTGTCCGAATAGATCGTGATAGTGCACGACCAAAAGGGGCATTAGAATCTATGTTTAACACAATACATAGTGGAAAAAGTCGGATATTAATTGGGACACAAATGTTAGCCAAAGGACATCATTTTCCTGATGTTACGTTAGTGGGTATCTTAAATGCCGATGCAGGATTATACAGTGTGGATTTTCGGGCTACGGAACGTTTAGCCCAATTAATCACACAAGTTGCAGGACGAGCGGGGCGTGCCGAAAAACAAGGTGAAGTCATCATTCAAACACATAATCCTAATCATTTGTTATTACAACAATTAATACAATTTGGGTATATAGAATTTGCTAAAAAGGCGTTAGAAGAAAGGCAAGAATCCTTGTTACCCCCTTTTACTTGCCAATGTTTATTAAGAGCTGAAGCTTATAATAAAGTACAAGTTTATGTATTTTTAAATCAAGTTAAGCAATTAGCTAAGGAATTCGAACGGGATACGATAGAAATTTTGGGACCTGTTGCCTCTATTATGGAAAAGAAAGGAGGTTATTATCGAGCCCAATTATTATTTCAAGCTAAAAATAAGCATTTATTACAGATTTTACTTAAAAATTTAATTCCAAAAATTGAAAAAATAAAAAATCAGCAAAAAGTACGTTGGGCAATTGATGTTGATCCATTAGATACTCTTTGAATGAATGCCAATGTTACCAGGAATTTTTTTTATTCTGTTTTACGGTTTTAGGAATTCATAACGAGAAATTTTTGTCACTATTAAGTAAAATTCGGATTAGTCATTAAATATTACCTTATTACAATGTCTACGGTTTTTTTAAGTATAAAAAAGCATGTGTAATAAGCTTTATTTTTTGAATAAATAGAATCCTTCTTTTCACTGTTTACTTCTGGTAGTGTTACTATATCAATATCACAGAAAGTTTAATAGTTACCTTCTTTGACTAACGTTTTTGTGTGTATAAAAAACGTATTGGGTAATGGTTTGTTTTAATTGGAACATTGGCATGACAACTTGTTTTAAAAAAATTGCGTTATTTGGCAGAATTAAACGAGATGGTTTACAAGAAACCATTACTTATCTTGTTAAATATTTAGCATCAGAAAAGCTGGATATATTTTTAGAAAAAGAAACAGCAGAAAATATTCCTCATTTAGATTTACCCACATTACCCTATGAAAAAATTGGACTAAATTCTGATTTAGTTATTGTCATTGGGGGTGATGGTAGTTTATTACAAGTGGCGAGAAGTGTGGTTGATTATAATACGCCAATCATAGGAATTAATCGGGGACGTTTAGGTTTTTTAACTGATATTCATCCGAATGAAGTTATTGAAAAATTACAAGAAATTTTACGAGGAGAATATAAAGAAGAAGAACGCTTTTTTTTAACAGCGCAAGTAATACAAGATAATTCAGTCATTAATCAACAAATTGCTTTAAATGAAGTGGTATTAATGCGGGGTGATAATCCCCACATGATGGAATTTGAAATATATATAGACGAACAATTTGTTTGTAGCCAGCGAGCGGATGGACTTATTGTATCTACACCAACAGGTTCAACCGCTTATGCATTATCAGGTGGGGGGCCAATTTTGCATCCTTCATTAGATGCTTGTGTTTTATTACCAATGTTTCCTCATACCTTAAGTAGTCGTCCCATCGTAATTAATGGTAATAGTGAAATTAAAATAGCAATTTCGCCGAGTCATGAATTTATTGCGCGTTTAAGTTGTGATGGACAAAATATTATGACGGTTAACCCAGGTAATTATATTATGATACGTAAAAAAGAAAAAAAATTACGTTTATTACATCCTTTAGATTATCGTTACTTTGATACCTTACGTTCTAAATTACAATGGGAAACAAAATTTGGTTTATAGTAATGTGTTTTTTTAATAATCACTCTTATTAAGTTGAGTAATAATCATGCTAATGCATATACATATAGAAAATTATACAATTATTGATATGCTAGATCTTGATTTTTCTGAAGGAATGACGGTGCTTACCGGTGAAACGGGTGCTGGTAAATCGATTATTATTGATGCTCTTGAACTTATTTTGGGTGGGCGAGGGGATAGTAAAACAATACGGATGGGAAAGGATCGCTGTGATCTTATTGCTAGTTTTGATATTCAATCTTTGCATGATGCAAAAGAATGGTTGCAACGAAATGAATATTATTCACCCACTGAAGAATGTATTTTACGACGTATCATTACTCAAGATGGGCGCTCAAAATGTTATATCAATAATAAATTAGTTTCTTTGCAAGCTTTGCGAGAGATAGGTGCTTATTTAGTGTCTATCCATGGACAACATGAACATCAAAATTTACTAAAACGAGACGAACAACAACATTTATTAGATCTTTATGCGAATCAAATAGAATTAAATGAAAAAATAGGAAAAATTGCTAAAAATTGGAGCATGACTAAATCAAAATTAAAAACATTAGAAATAGAAAAGCAAAAACAAACGGCGAAAATTGATTTATTACATTACCAACTTGAAGAATTAGAGGAATTAGCGATAGAACCATCAGAAGTCCTTATGCTTGAACAAGAATATAAACAATTAAGTAAAGCCGAAGATTTAATACAGTATTATGAAGAAATGATTACGTTTTTAGCAGAGGGAGAAGAAGGGAATGTATTAAATTTATTACATCGTGTCTCTCATATATTGACTTCATTACATACTTTTAATGATAAGTTAACGAACACACAAGAATTAATAACCAATGCAACCGTACAAATAGAAGAAAGTATTAATGAAATACGTTATTTTTTAGATAAAACATCAGCGAACCCCGAACGTTTACAATATATCCAATCACGTTTACAAAAAATTTATGATATCGCTAGAAAGCATCGCATTAACCCTGAAGAAATTTACAATTATTGGCAAAGTTTACGTGAAAGTTTAACTTCTTTTTTAGCGACCGATAAATCTATTTTAGCATTACAACAAGAGATAGAAATTGATGAAAAAGAATACTATGTCTTAGCCATCGCTTTATCAGAAAAACGCTTGCAAGCTGCGCAATTATTAAGTGAAAAAATAACTCAAAGTATGCAAGAATTAGGGATGATGGGTGGACGTTTTCATATTGCATTAGAGCCTTCAAAATTACGAGAACCTCACCCTAAAGGTTTCGATAGGGTTGAATTTTTAGTTGCCACAAATCCTGGTCAAGAACTTCAAGCTTTAAATAAAGTTGCTTCAGGAGGAGAATTGTCTCGAATTAGTTTAGCCATACAAGTTATTACGGCTAATAAAAATTTAGCTTCCACGTTAATATTTGATGAAGTCGATGTGGGAATCGGAGGGACTACCGCGGCTATCGTAGGAAAATTACTGCGAGAATTAAGTGAAAAAAATCAAATTTTTTGTATTACTCATTTACCACAAGTTGCTTCTTGCGGGCATCATCATTATCAAGTTAAAAAAATTATTGAAGAAAAATACACGCATACAGAAATAGAAAAATTATCTTCAGAACAAAAAATAGAAGAAATTGCCAGAATGTTAGGTGGATTAAAAATTACTGAACAAACAATCGCACATGCAAAAGAAATGCTGAGCATTCTTTAGCAAACCCTATTCATAAATTCCTGTTTTTTGAAATAATGATGAGGGGGATAAAAATCCCCTCATTAAAATATTTTCTTTTAGTCGACTAAGATGTCATCCAATACCACATCATTCGTAGGTAATATCGTACAAATATTATGTTTATAAACAATTTGTCTTACGGGATCACGAAGAGCTACAACAAATTGGTCAAATGAATCAACATAACCTTGTAATTTAATTCCATTCACTAGATATATTGATACAGGCAATTTTTTAGTACAAATAGCATTTAAAAAACGGTCCTGTAAGCTAGAATTGTTTGAGGAAGTCATATTTTCGTCATTTTGGTTATGGTTTATCATATTCTCATCCATAAATGGTTAAAAACTTTATAAAAAGCCCCTAATACCAACCTATTTTATCAGTTATAAAGACGTAATGTCTTTATTTTACTATCAAAAATAACCGATAGTAAAAGGGGATGTCTTAATTTTCTGGTGTAACAATTTAGACTATAAGGCTAAGTCAATTTTTCTCTTGTTGGCATATCAAATTTGCTATACTGCGTGTAAGAAATTGTCCATAGATTTATAAGATAATACGCTTTGATTACAATAAGGTAATTAAGCTAGTGTTAACTTTCAAAATTTAATCTCTTTATTTTTATATTGAAAAGGTACAAAATAAGGTTTTTTTAAGATATATACTTTTTATAATACTTAAATTTTGGAAATATCGAATTAGCTATACTCGATTTTTTTACCAAAAATTCTCCTTTTGAAATTAACAATTAAAGAATTTTATATGCCTACTATACATCGAACTGCTATTGTTAGCCATACTCCCCGACAAATGTATGAATTAGTTAATGCAATAGAAGAATATCCCCAATATTTACCTTGGTGTAAAACAAGCCAAATTTTAAGTAAAAATGAAGATGAAATTAGAGCCAGTTTATTACTTGCCCGAGGTGGTGTGGAAAAATCTTTTACTACCTGTAATCGTTTGCAAAAAGATAAAATGATTGAAATACGTTTGTTAAATGGACCTTTTCATCATTTAGAAGGATTTTGGCAATTTGAAACTATTGATGGTGTTGGATGTCGTATTACTCTTAATTTAGAATTTGAATTTGCCGGTAAATTATTGAGTTTTGCTTTTAGTCCTGTTTTTAATCAAGTAGCGAATACCTTAGTCGATGCATTTGTTAAACAAGCTAAAGTTTTATATGGAGATAAGTAAAATGCTAATGGTAGAAGTCGTTTATGTTAGCACGACTAAACAATTTCTCTTTAGCGTTAAATTAAATAATCCTTGTACGGTAGGGCAAGCCATTGAAAAATCAGGAATACTTCAGCACTGCCCTGAAATTGATTTACTTCAAAATAAAGTCGGTATATTTAGTAAAATAGTCGTATTAAATGATACTGTTAACGATAAAGATCGGATTGAAATATATCGACCACTAATGATTTCACCCATGCAAGCAAGGCGATTACGGGTAAAAAATAAATCAAAAAATTAATCAATATTTACCTTTATCACTATTCATTTAGTTTTATGCCTTGCAAGGCGAATCTTTAACTCACGTCAAAATCTTTTACGACACCATCTACAAAATGGATAATGACACGTTTACTTTCAAATTTATTTGTTTTTCCATTTTTATAAGTATAAACATAATTCCAATGTTGAGTATCTAATACATTCGTTAATAATGGTGATCCCATAATATAGCGGACTTGTTCAGCAGATAAACCCGGTTTAATATCTTTTAAGGCTTCTGTAGAAATAACATTACCTTGTTGAATGTTGGGTCTATAAACAAAAGGAAAATGGGTACAACCCGTAAGAAATAATAATAAAGTCGTTAGAGTAAAAATGTTTTTCATGGGTGTTAATTTATTCCTATTTTTAAATAATGAAAGGGAACTTGTTTATTTTTTCCTTTGTTCGAATGTTTATAAGCATATCTCTATTTTTTTAATTATAGAAATAGTACAAAATTTAGCATTAGCTAAAAAAAACGATAGACAAAAAGAAAAATTTTGATAAACCTAATATACCGATTAATTGTTTTGCTTGCTATAGTTAATTTTTCAACAAAATTTTTTTTATACTCATTTAAACATGGATTTTATGATATAAATACAATGACTTTGCAAAGAATAAGGAGTTTTAATGGTGAGTCGAAAAAAAATTTATTTGTTAGCCGTTATTGTTTTAATTATTATTACATTCATTAGTTGCCGCAAACAAGACTCGCATTCAACACTTTCTCAAACAAATGCTACTTTTATTACTGTTACTAAACCTGCTTACATTCCTTTAGAAAACACTGAAACTGCATTAGGTACATTGTCTAGTTTAAACGCTCCCTTGTTGCGAGCAGAAACTAATGGCCGTATTATCAAATTATTGGCTGATGTAGGGCAAGCTGTTAAAAAAGGCCAATTATTAGGTGAAATTGATCCCACGGATAATCGCAATTCAGTCGCGTCAAGTATTGCCCAAGTAGCTCAGTTGAAAGCGCAATGGCGATTTCAATCATTAACTGTGCAGCGTATGCGTAAATTAATTAAAACGGGGGTTATTAGTCAATCTAATTTAGATGAAGCGCAAGCAAAACTTCGTGCTTTTGATGAGCAAATAAAAGCGGCTTCTGCACAAATGAATAGTGCAGAATATCAATTGAAGCGTTCCCAAATTATTGCGCCTGTCGATGGATTAATACAGTCTCGCTTAATTTCAGAAGGTGATTTCATTACTATTGGAAATCCTCTTTTTGAATTAGTAACACTCAATCAATTACGAGCAACTTTATTATTTCCAGAAACCGTGCGTTCGCTGCTTAATATTGGACAAGCGGTAGAATTAAAAACACCGTCTTTACCTGGCTCGAGTGTCCCCAGTGTTATTAAACAATTAACGCCTTTATTAGATCCCACCAATCGTTCTGTTTCTGCCATTATTGAATTTACGAATCCTGGTGGTTGGCAACCTGGTGCGAGTGTAACAGGCATTGTTACTATTGTGAAAAAAAATAATGTTTTAGTCATTCCACAAGAAAGTGTTGTGAATAGACCCCGGGGCACAGTAGTTTATATAATCAAAAATAATAATGCGATAGAATGTTTAATTACAACAGGAAATATAAAAGGAAATTGGATAGAAGTTGTACAAGGTTTAACGCCAAATGATGTCATTGCAAAAGATGGAGCAGGTTATTTGACTGACCATTCACCTGTTACTATTAAGAAATCTTTGTAAAAAAGGGCATTTTTCTTTAAAGAAAATGCTATCCACAATTACTTTAGCGGATCTTGGATTTTATTGGAATTAGAAGGAATTTATGGGTTTAGTTTCTATTTTTATTAAAAGACCTGTTTTAACGGTTATGTTAAGTGCTGTACTTATTTTATTTGGTCTAGTAAGTATTGAGCGCATTGGTGTTGATCGCTATCCTAAGATAGATGTTCCTTTTGTTTCTATTATTACGACTTTAGTTGGTGCAAGTCCTAATATTATTGATTCAAGTATAACAAATATTATTGAATCCGCCGTTAACAGTGTGCCTGGAATTAATTATATTTCTTCTTCATCATTACCTGGATTATCACAAGTTTTTATCGCTTTTGATTTAAGTAAAGATGTCGATATTGCGTTTAATGAAGTCCAATCAAAAGTGAATCAAATATTAAAACAATTACCTACGGATACTGATCCTCCTGTTGTTAACAAACTAGAAGTTGGTTCTCAACCTATTTTATGGTTAAGTTTGTCAGGTAATCGTACTTTGCAACAATTAAATGATTATGCAAGTGAAAATTTAAAAAAACACTTACAAAATATTAATGGGGTTGGAGATGTCATTATTGGTGGTAAACGTGAGCGTACCATTCGCATTAATGTTATGCCAACACAAATGGCAGCTTTAAATATGGCTGTCGGTGATATTGTTTCTGCTTTGCAGAGAGAGCATTTTATGCTGCCCGGCGGTTATATTAGCGCAGGAAATAAAGAATTTTTAATTAATTTAGATTTAGAAGCCCATAATTTAGATGCTTTACGAAATATCATTATTAGCTACAGTAAGGGTACCCCTATTTATTTGAAGCAAGTCGCGTCCATTGAAGATGCTTTAGCTGAAAAACGTTCGCATGCACAATTTAATGGAAATCAATCGATTGGGTTAGGTATTGTTAAAATATCGGGTGGTAATACTGTTGCGATTATTAATGCGGTAAAAGAACGTTTACAACAAGAAATTATTCCTCAACTTCCGGCGGGAGTTTCATTAGCTATCGCAACCGATGAATCCCATATTATTTTAACAATTATTGATTCCTTAGCTGAGCATATATGGTTAGGAACATTATTAGCCGCATTAGTTGTATTACTCTTTTTAAAAGATTTTCGCTCAACGATCATTATTGCGCTTTCTATTCCTGTTTCCTTATTAGGTGCGATTACGGCAATGTATTTAGCGGGTTTTAGTTTTAATTCACTAACTTTACTTGCCTTAATTTTATTGATTGGGATTGTGGTGGATGATTCTATTGTAGTTCTCGAAAACATTCATCGCCATTTAGAAAATGGACAAGGAAAAGGAGATGCGGCATTAAATGGAACTAACGAAGTTATGTTTGCTGTTTTAGCGGCTACTTTTACCATTGTTGCTATTTTTACCCCGGTTATTTTTTTAGGTGGAATTATTGGGCGGTTTTTCCAATCTTTTGCTGTTGTTGTCACCGTGGGAGTATTAATTTCTTTATTTATTTCACTATCGTTAACACCCATGCTTTGCTCTCGTTTTTTAGCATTTAGTCATCAGCATGGAAAGCTTTATCGTTGGTTTGAAACACAATTTAATAACTTAGAACAATTTTATGTCAAATTACTTCATTATTCATTACAAACTCGATGGAAAATTATAGGGATTACTTCTTTAGTATTATTAAGTAGCTTTGTTTTCTTTTCTTTTTTAGGTAAAGAATTTTTACCTCAAATAGATGATGGGATTTTTTTAATTAATTTTAAAACACCGATAGGAACTAATTTAAGTTATACCATTAATCGATTAAATATTATTGAACAAGTCGTAAAAGCGCATCCTGAAGTAGACAGTATATTTTCATCTGTAACACCAAATAATGGGGTTTGTTATGTTAAGTTAAAACCGTTAGAGAGGAGAAAATTAAAACAATATGAATTAATCCCTCTACTGCGTGATGAATTATTTAGGATCCCTGGTGTTCAAGCATTTCCTGCAAAACCTGCCATTATTGGAAATGGACGAGGTGAAAATTTACAATTTGTACTCGAAGGGCCTAATTTAAATCAAGTAGGAAAATACAGTGAACAATTATTAGCACTTTTGCAAGAAAATACTCAATTAGGTCATATTGATTTTGATTTACAATTAAATCAACCACAATATATTTTAGAATTCGATCGAAACCGTGCTCAAACATTAGGCTTATCAGCAAAAGAAATAGCGCAAACACTATTTATCTTAGGCGGAGGTTATAATGTTGCAAAATATAATGAAGAAAATAGTTCGGGGACGCGTTATGACATTCGAATACAATTACCTCCCAATTATTTAATTCAACCTAATGATTTAAAACAATTATATTTACGAAATCAACAAGGTAAAATGGTGCGTTTTGATAATGTGGCTACCATTAAGCAAACCATTGGTCCAGCTTTGATTAATCGTACGGATTTACAATATGCGACTAATTTTTATACCACTCCAGCTATGCCTTTAGGTTCAGCTATAGATTATGTTAAATCCACAGCGAATAAAATATTACCCGAAGGGTATCAAATTAAAATGCGCGGCGAAGCACAAGAATTTAATAAAACAGCAAAATATATTTCTTTTGCTTTTTTAATGGCAATAATTTTAGTTTATATGGTTTTAGCTAGCCAATTTAATTCTTTTTTGCAACCGCTTATTTTAATGCTCGCATTACCCTTAGCGATTGTAGGTGGTTTAGCTTTACTTTGGATTACGGGTATGACATTAAATATTTATTCCATGATTGGTATGGTTTTATTAATGGGTTTAGTGGCAAAAAATTCCATTTTATTAATTGATTTAACCAATCAATTACGTGAGCAAGGAATGGCTATTGATGATGCTTTACGAAAAGCATGTCCTTTGCGTATGCGTCCTGTGTTGATGACATCATTAACCATTATATTAGCCTTATTACCCGCAGCTTTAGGGCAAGGGCCAGGCTCTGATACTAATGGACCTCTAAGTATTGCAATTATCGGGGGAATGTTTTCTTCTACTTTATTAACATTAATTGTAATTCCGAGTATTTATTCATTAGTTGAAAATGCGCGTTTGCGAAAGAAACATTAATTTAATGTAAAAAATTAACAAACATGACCGTATTTTTCATCATTCCCTAGCCAACGTTTAATGAGAGGTTCAACAATTTGTGGGTATTCATTTAAAATGGTGTCTGCAATCGGTTGTAAACGAGGAATTAAATAGTTATCGCGAATCAAATTGGCAATCTTAAATGAGACTATTCCTGTTTGGCGCGTGCCTAATATTTCACCTGCTCCTCGGATTTCTAAATCTTTTTGCGCTATTTCAAATCCATCATGACTTTGTCTTAAAATTTGTAATCGCTCTTTAGCAGTTTGGGATAACGGACTTTGGTATAAAAGTACACAATAACTAATAGTGGAGCCGCGTCCCACGCGTCCGCGTAATTGGTGTAACTGGGCTAACCCTAATCGCTCGGGATTTTCAATAATCATTAAGCTTGCATTGGGAACATCAACGCCTACTTCAATCACCGTTGTCGCGACTAATATTTTTATTTCTCCCTTTTTGAATGCAGTCATCATAGTTTCTTTTTCTTGCGGTTTCAAACGACCGTGTATTAAACCAATTTCAATATTTGGTAATACCCTTTTTAATTCTTCCCATATATTTTCTGCTGCTTGGCACTGCAATATTAGTGATTCTTCAATAAGAGTACATACCCAATAGACTTGTTTATTTTCTTCACAAGCTTTACGTATACGCTCAATAATGTCATTACGTTTTTCATTTGGAATGGCAACCGTTGTGACCGGTGTACGTCCTGGAGGTAATTCATCGATAATGGATTGATCTAAATCAGCGTAAGCTGTCATTGCTAATGTACGTGGTATTGGTGTAGCAGTCATAATTAATTGATGGGGAAATAATCCTTGTTGACTTCCTTTTTCACGTAAACTTAAACGTTGATGAACACCAAAACGATGTTGTTCATCAATAATTACTAAACCTAAGCGTGAAAAAGTAACTTCTTTTTGAAATAAAGCATGTGTACCGACAATGATTGATGCAGTACCCTCTCTGATTTTTTGATGCATTTCAGTTTTGAGTTTATTCTTAAGCTTTCCAGATAGCCAAGCAACTTCAATATTTAAGGGATTGAACCAGTGGCAAAAATTTTGATAGTGTTGTTCAGCCAAAATTTCAGTAGGAGCCATTAATGTGGCTTGATAATTATTTTCTATCGCTTGTAATGCACAAAGGGCTGCAATAATTGTTTTTCCTGAACCCACATCTCCTTGGACTAGACGTAACATTGGATAAGGTAATGTTAAATCATGTTTAATTTCTTTAATAACCCGTTGTTGAGCTTGTGTTAATGTAAATGGTAATGTCTTTAGAAATTGCCCGCCTAGTTCTCCTTGTATAGACATACTTGGTGAAAGTTGTTTTTGTAATTTTTTTCGTAAGCGGCGTAAGGAAATTTGATGTGCCAATAATTCTTCAAAAATTAAACGTTGCTGTGCGGGATGTTGTCCTTTTTCTAATAATGATAAGTGGCTATCGGGTGTAGGTCGATGTATATATTTTAGTGCAGTGACTAAATTTGGTAAATTAATACTATTGATGATAGAAAAAGGTAAATAATCATTAATTTCAACCGTATTTTCGAGAAAGGATATCGCTTTATCAATTAATTGACGTAATATTGTTTGGCTTATCCCTTCTATAGAGGGATAAATGGGTGTCAGCGATTCTTCTACTGGAATTAAATTTGTTTCATTAATTTTACGATATTCGGGATGAATGATTTCTAATTTAGATCCTTTACCCCTGACTTCACCAAAACAATAAAGGCGAATACCAGCGAGTAAATTATTTTTTTGTGCTTTAGTGAAATGAAAAAAACGTAAATTAATGGCTCCTGTACTATCTCTTAATGTACAGGTTAACGGAGAAGAGCGGTAGGAAGGGCATTTTATATTTTCTACCATACCGTGAATAACGGCTTGATCTCCCGTACGCAAATCTCCAATCGGAGTAATACGCGTTCTATCTTGATATCGTAAGGGTAGATGAAATAATAAATCTTGAATATTATGGATACCATAATATTCAAGTTGGGCGGCAATTTTAGGGCCGACCCCTTTTAAAGAGGAACAAGGGATGTTATCAATTGTTTGACTTTGCTTTAAATAATTAATCACTAGGTATTTTAAATTGGCATTAAGGAGGATTATTCATTATAAATTCGGATTAAAAATAAAAAAAGTCTTTTATATTTGCTTAACCTTATCATGCTAGTTAAAAGTGAGTTAGTGCATATTGACGTAAGCTTTACGAACAATTACAAATTTATTGATTTTTTTTATTCTTTCACCAATAAAGCTAAAGAAAAATAAGTATTTTAATTTATAAAATCTTTTATACGAAAAGTGGTGGTTTTTTGAAATTAAAGTTTGCCTAATCGCGGACTAAATTAGTTTGGTAATATACGCTGCTAGGAAACATATTTTTCTAGCTGGTATTAAACTTATGATCCCTGATATGATTTAAACAGAATCGTTTTAAATACTATTAAACTTCAAAAACTTTATTTTAATTAAAAAAAGTCAGCAAAAGAAATTTTTATAATGATTAAAGTGAGCGCAGAAGATTTTTTTGTGATCAGGAATCCAAGATGAATGAGATAAAGACAATCTATTTATTAAAATATATTGTAATAGTTACACATCATGTATTACAGGAATTTTATGAAAAAAGAAATTATTAGTACAGCTAATGCACCTTCAGCGATTGGAAATTATTCTCAAGCAATTAAAGTGTTAAATACGGTTTATTTATCAGGTCAAATCCCTTTAAATCCTTTATCAGGAAAATTAATAGAGGACGGGATGGAAGCGCAGATTCATCAAGTTTTTCAAAATTTAAAAGCAGTAGCAGAAGCGGCTGGTGGAACAATAAATCATATCGTAAAATTAAATATTTATTTAACAGATTTAACGCATTTTTCATTAGTTAATGAAATAATGGCACACTATTTTTCAGAACCTTATCCTGCTCGAGCCATTATTGGTGTTAGTGCTTTACCTAAGAATGCAATGATAGAAATGGATGGTATTTTAGTTTTATAAGATTAAAAGGTTAAATTATGATAGAAAAGAAACGCTTATTAACCGGAGATACTCCAACCGGACGTTTACACTTGGGCCATTGGGTGGGTTCTTTAGAAAATCGTGTTGTAATGCAAACAGAATATGATTGTTATTTTATTATAGCTAATGTACATGCATTTACCACAAGAGCTGAAAATCCTAAAGAAATAAGACAAAGTGTTTTAGATATTACATTGGATTATTTAGCGGCAGGTATTGACCCTCAGAAAAGCACTATCTTTATTCAATCAGAAATTTCAGCAATTGCAGAATTAACCGTTTTTTTTAGTATGTTGTTACCTTTTCCTCGTGTAATGAGAAATCCAACATTAAAAGATGAAATTCGCGATAAAGGTTTGGGTGATAATTATCCTTTTGGGTTTTTATTATATCCTATAGGACAAACCGCTGATATTTTAGCCTTTCGCCCTGATGTTGTGCCTGTTGGCGAAGATCAAATTCCACATTTAGAAATGACGCGTGAAGTCGCTCGGCGTTTTAATCAAATTTATTGTCAAGTCGATCCGCATACAGAAGATGATGCTTATTTAAAAGCCGGTGGAATTTTACCGATTGTCCAAGCAAAATTAGGACGAGTAAAACGATTGGTAGGTATTGGCAGTCCAAATGAACAAGGCCAATTATTGAAAATGAGTAAATCATTAAATAATGCAATTTTCTTAAGTGATACCCCAGATGAAATTCGTAAAAAAATTATGTCTATGTATACAGATCCAAAACGATTAAAAGCGACTGATCCTGGCACTATAGAAAATAATCCTTTATGGATATTTCATGATGCCTTCAATACTGATAAAGCGTGGGTAGAAGAAGCAAAAGAACGTTATCGTTCTGGTACTATTGGCGATGTTGAATGCAAAAAGAAATTAATCGATGTTTTAATTGATTTTATTTCACCCATACAAGAACGGCGCGCATTATATGCTAATGATCCTGGAGAAATTATTCGTATTTTAAGAATGGGAAATGAGAAAGCTAATGACGTTTCTCGCGTCACATTAAATTTAGTAAAAGAAGCTATGCAACAAAATTATTAATCAACCATTTGGGAACTATCTTTTTAAGTGTCTAAATTTCTCCTAGGTTATATAGCGTTATTATATAAACGAAAGCGTAAGTAAGATGAGTAACCATAGCTGTAAGCAAAAAGACAGAGAAGTCATCAGTACAGTGATAGATTTACTGGTAGAAAAAGGCGTTGATTTAACAAGCGTATTAAAAGAGGAAGGAATATTAAAGAAATTCAGTAAACGCCTCGTTGAAAGAGTCTTGCAATCAGAAATGGATAATTATTGAGGCTATGCTAAGCATCTGCGTGCGGATTCGGATAATGTGCGTAACGGAATAACTACGAAAACTGTTCTGACAGATAATGGTATTATCAGTCTTAAAATTCCAAGAAACACAGAGTTCGCATTTGAACCTCAATTGATTCAAAAACGGCAGGCGAGGCTGGATGGTTTAGACCAAAAAACTCTGTCTTTATCTGCCAAAGATATGAGCTTATCGGATATCAATATTCAGCTAAATAGACGCAGCCGAAATAAGCGAAAGTTTGTAGTCGTATTACGAATGATGTGATTAATGACGTTAAAGCCTCGCAAACCCGACCCTTAGAGCTTATTTATCCGATAGTTTTTTTGATTGTTTCGTTGTTAAGCTAAAGCAAGCGTACTATAAATAAATCTGTATATATTTCCCTGGGCATTGATGTAATGGGGAAATACGTGTCCTATAATTTCTCATTTCAATAAATTGTATGAATAAAGAGTCGTATTATGCCCATACACTATTCTGATTTTTTTTGATTTGCCGAATAAGAAAATGGTCAATTTTTTAAAAAACGTGACCAAAGAATTACAGTAGCCCATATTTAATGGCGAACCTCATTGGGAATATTTAACTAAGCGTATGCCGATTTTAATTGGGTCATCAATAGAGGTGGTAAGCGAAATATGATTTCAGTAATCTAAAATCAGTAATCTAAAACAGGAGTAACTTTTTTAACCAATAATCCAACGCTTAAAAGTTATTTAATTATTTCAATATAGTAATTTGATTTTAAAATGACTTACATATTGTGATATACTCATAAAATTTATTATGAGTCATTCAACAGATA
>CBCSKA010000075.1:0-2879 GCA_965140885.1 Legionellaceae bacterium
GTTTGGACTACGATTTAATTTGATTGCCAGCATCTACAATTTTGAGCTCTATTTGTGAGTTTCGAAAGAACTCTATTGATAAATTTATAAAAAAGATCATTATTCTTATTTTTAACTGAGGATAATGTTACAAATGAAGAGCGATTCAGCGAATAAATTAGTCAAGGTCACCTCTGTGATTGAAGAAATTTATGGTGGTAATTTACACAAAAAGCGACAACAATCCCTTGCCTATGCAGCGATGGGTGTTTTAGCGAGTGAATCCCTATTTCTACATCAAATAGCAGAAGGAATGGTTGATACACGAGGGGTAAAAAAGAAACATGCTACGAAACAAATTGACCGGTTATTAAGTAATAAAGGCGTATCGGTATGGGATTTATCTGAAGCTTGGGTAAAATATGTCATAGGAGAAAATAAGACTATTAGGGTTGCTCTGGATTGGAGCTCCTTTTTTGATGACGAACAATCAACGCTAAGTTTAAACATCGTAACGGGTAAAGGTTTATCAACTCCGTTGTTGTGGAAATCCATGAATAAAAATCAATTGAAGCATAATCGTGCTCGTTACGAGGACCAACTATTAAGCCAATTAAAAATGGTTTTATCCCTGGATGTAATGGTTATTCTATTGGCAGACAGAGGATTTACTGACCAAAAATTTTTTCGTTTTTTAGAAGAAGAATTACATTTTAAATACATTATTCGGATTAAATCGAGTACTACCGTTATTCACAAAGAAATAAAAGATAAAGCAGCAAATTGGCTTAAAAGTGATGGAAAGCTCCTTCATTTAAAAGAAGCTTTGCTTACTCTTGAAAAATATCCCATAAAGCAATTTGTTGCCGTTAAAGATAAAAACATGAAAGCCGCTTGGTTTTTAGCGATAGTGTCGCCATTTTTGAGGCCCCTTTTGGGACATCCAAGTCCCCAAAAGGGACAAAAATTGTCGACAAGTATGCCTGCGGCAGCCCTGGCCGTCCTGCGTACGCTCGTTATGACACGACTAGGTGTCATAACTTCACTTCCACAAATGACTTGTCGACCGTGTTGTGGACCTTATATTTTGCCTTCGGCAAAACATCCGGTACTACGGTCTACCAGGGACTATCGGCCTCGCTCCTTCGTCGCTTCCTTGGCCGACAGCGTCAGTAACACCGATTTTAAGGGCAGCGAAATAGTAAAACATTACTCAAAAAGATGGAAAATAGAACCTTACTTTAGGGACTTAAAGAATTCAAGATTCGGGTGGGGGCTTGAAAGTACGCATATTAAATCATGCGAGCGCCGGGATAAGCTCATGCTAATTTTGGCTTTATCTTACACGTTACTAACTATTCTTGGCGAAGCAGGTGAGGTGTTAGGCTTTGATAAAAAGCTAAAAGTAAATACCGTAAAAACCAGAACTCATTCTCTATTTCGCCAGGGGCAATTTTATTATAAATTCTTTTTTCGCTTTCCTCAAAATGAACAAGAAATGTTAATGGGTAAATTTCAAGAATTGCTTACCTAACATGACTTCTGGCCTGTTTTATTCGAAGATGAAAAATGAGAGGATTCTAGAGGTTAATAGCAGGTATGATAAAGCTAAAATTAGCATAAGTTGTAAAAGTACCTTAAGGAATTGCTAGTAATTACTAGTAGTGTGTTCCCTCTCTGTCAACAAACCCGTTAATCAAAGGGCTTTGGTTGAATTTTCAATTGGTTTAATAGCATCGATCACCTAGAATTAAACAAAACATAGCTTGATGACATAGGTTTTAATATACTGATAGCGATATTGTAAACTTGTCTATACCTATTTGTTTTAGGGTTTTTGTTTAGAAATTGATGAATGTTTATGTAATTTTTCATTATTTTTATCAAGTTCAGATATCGACGGCACAGAAAATATTGATAATCTGTTAATTAGTGTTTGTTGATTGTTAGTTATTGTATTTTCTTCAGTCTCTTTAGCGATATCTCGTATCATTAATTGTTCAAAATAATTTCCATTAATAAAAAGTAAATCAATTCGTTGAATAGGTTGCTTAGAAGAATAATAAGGGTAAGAATGATGCGGCTTAAGCACTTGATTATTTCCAGGCTGCCAAAGATATAATTCAGAATTTTGAATATGAGCTAATGCTTGCAATATGGCTGGTTGAGACCCTTCTATATTTATTTTTTTATCACGAACCTCATAATTAATGTAATTCAATACAACATCTAATTGTAATGCCTGTTTTTGTAAGCGCTGAATTGCTTCATCAACATTACTACCTTGATATGATACTTGCTGATAATCATTGAAAGCATCAATAAGTGATTGGCTAGCAACATTATTTTCTTGCAAATACTGAATAAATGATTCTGTGAGTAAGGCTTCTGCGACTCCTTTTTCTAAAATGGGTGCTATTGCCACTATATTATTAACGAGTAACTGATATGCTTCTTCTCGATTTATCTCAAATACCTTATATCCATAAGTTTCATCATCATTGACAGAATGTTGTACAAATTGTAAATCACTATTTGAGATATGCCAGGTATTTATTGGTGGTTCTAATAATTCTGAAGATAAACTAATGGTTTCAATAGGTTCTTGAAGTAATAATATATTTTCATTATCTTGATTGTTTGATAAAGGCATTTCCGTGTTATTTTCCATTTTTTCTGTGGGTTCAGATGTATCTTCCAGCATTTGAAATTCTGGGTCTTTCCCAGGAACTGTGTAACTACATCCTAGGCATTTAAATTCTACCTTCAAATTTAATCATGAAATGGGCCATGGCTAGATTCCAATCTCGCATAGGCATGGTCCATATATCAACTATGTCTCATAACTTTTTAATGACTATAAAATAATCAGGCTACCGCGATTTCTTTGAGTCGCGCAT
>CBCSKA010000076.1:0-2244 GCA_965140885.1 Legionellaceae bacterium
ATTTATTTTCTAATCCTAACGCAGGGTATGGTCGTCCTGATGTATTGTTAGTACCTAAAGATACCAATAATAATTTAGGTATCATTTTAGAGTTTAAGCATGTTAAGAAAAATGAAAAACAAAAAAAAATGGCTGAGGATGCGCTTGAACAAATTGATACTAATCACTATCAAGTTTTTTTGAATAGATACACGCATATTCAGAAAGTTTTGAAAGTAGGGATGGCATTTGAAGACAGGTATGTACTTTCCTTTCATCGATTTTCGAATTTACATAATGAACCAATAAGTGAATTAGAAACAAGCTCTTTCATCTTGAAAGAGTTATGTGACAGTGAAAGTAGCCAAGAAGAACAAAAAAAACAAGACAAAAAACGAAAAAAAGAGGAGAGTGGTTCTTCTGAAGAAGATACATCAGACGAAGAAAACTCAAAAAAAAAGTTAAAAGAAAATAGTACTTCTTCTGAAAAAGAAAAAACAGAAAAAACAACAAAAGTCACACCAACGTCAAAAGGATTTTTTTCTCCATATGTAGGCAATAAAAAAATCATTCATAATAGTAGTTCTGAAGAAGATAAAGACGATGAAAAAGAAAGGCCTAAGCAGAGTTCCTCTAGAAAGTAAAAAATGTAAAAAAAGTAAATTATTAATTAGTGTAATATTTTACAAATATCGGTTAAGTTTTCGATAGAATTATAGGCAGCTCCGCTGCCTATAGAGCGCCACAGTTTGTATCATAAAGTAAACCGAAATATCTGGCGCGTAACGCGAGCTTGCTCGCTCATTTCTTGTTAGATGAGCAGACCTTATTTATTACCTTGGTACCTTAATATTAAACAATATTAAGGTACCAAGGCAATATGCGTTTTTACCTGACAAAAATGCAATTTAATTCGACAAAACTGATGAATTTTTTCAAGAAAAAAGAAACTGCTTATGCGGCATGGAATTTTAACAACTTATCGGTGCCGGGGTAATATCATACAAATAAAAAAATATTAAAAAGTAATCTGTACTATGAACATTTATCCTATCGTATTAAAAACCAAATAACTTTGTTGTATTAAAACTGACTAAATATTTAGCGAGTAAATTACTATTAAAAAAAAATAAAAAAACGATATTTATCCTAAAGCAGACAATTAATTTCACTTCAAAAAAATTAACAATCAAAATGAATAGAATAGTAAGCTTAAAACTTAGTGTTACTATAAAAAACTACTACTATTATTTTCCCTAAGTAAAACGCTATCATTGACAAATAATCCTATGAAACAATTTTCTTTTCAATGACCATCCTTTCTATTCAGCCACCCAAAAACCTGCTAAACTACCCCAAAAAGAACTAATGCTGGATAGGGGTAATGTCGTACTTCGTACCACATTACCCCCGCGGCCACGCCGCGCCAGGTCGCTAACGCGACATGTCAGCAAGCTGACAAGCCCATTCGCCGTTGGCGAAATTTCCCGCTTTGCGGGAAATGGGGCATCTAAAACCGTGGAGTTATTAATGAAAAAAGAGAGCGCGATACGCCTTAGAGTAGATAAAGAAACAGAAATACAATTTAAAAAATATGCAGAAAAAGAAGGTAAAACTTGCTCTGAAATATTACGTGAATTCGTCAATTCAAAAACAAAAGTGGAAAACATAAATATAGATACTGAAGAAACTAACAATGTCGAAAAATTATTAAAAATTAACGATAAAATTAACGTTAGATTAAACGATACTGAGTCTACTGCTTTCAAAAATTACTGCGATTCTATCGGCGAAACACGTTCACGTATTTTACGAAAACTTGTTCGCGAATTAATCAACAATCAATACCCAGATTTGCTTCATGATGAACAATCTATGCTACGAATAGTAATCCGTTATTTAGCAGGTATTTCAAGAAATTTCAATCAAATTACTGTTGCAATAAACAAAGGAAATTCATCTCATAGAAATATCGACATTAACTATCTTAATCAAATTAAAAAATACGTTTCTGATGTACAAAATGAATTAAAAAAATATTTTGAAGTAACACGTAATAGGGATGTATTTACTTCTTATGAGACAAACAAATGAATACCGAAAACTCCCTATTAGACGATATATTAAAAAACAGTTTTTCAGGAAAACCAGCCCGATTACTGAGTCAAAATATTTTAAATAGAACTCCTTCTTCTGATACAAATTTATCTCGTTTATATCTTATTTCTAAAGGCTATACGCAGGCTCTATTTAAAATAACTAGTT
>CBCSKA010000076.1:2254-2847 GCA_965140885.1 Legionellaceae bacterium
CGATTAAAATGAAGGGTTATGATGGGTTAAAACTTGACCCACGAAAATCAGATTTGGCTCTTTACCGTAAAAACTATGCAGATATTTGTTTAAAGCATGGGATCAAAGTTGAAGCTAGTCGTCGCTATGAACGGGGTTTATGCGGTAAATCAACGCAAAACAACCTTTATCGATTGTCAAAACGAGGTAAAAAACCACGGGTAAATGACCTAATTCACGAGCGAATTAAAGCAGAAATCACAAATCCTTCTTCAAAAAATACTTGGGAAGAGAAAATATCTTTACGCAATCAGGTTATTCGAAGACGGTATATTGATGCTGCGAGAAAAGCCGGAAATGCTGCGAATAATTTAGTAGAACAAAATAAAAAGAAAATGCTAGAAGATATGGCGCTTAGCATCGATAGTTATGCGAAGAAAATGCCGATTGAAACGTCTACATTTCATGCAATAAAGGAACAAACTATTTCTAAAAATACTACGTTATCTAGTCAGCCTGTAAAAAAAGATACCCCCTATGATTCTTATTTAAAAGCAAAAGATTCCAATTTTCCCACTAAAAATGAAAAAAGTTTTGATAAAAAAAATCAAAAG
>CBCSKA010000077.1:0-290 GCA_965140885.1 Legionellaceae bacterium
AGTATATGGCCGCTATTTCATCATCACATAGCCAATTACCTATTTCTGTGTTACCTAATGCGTTGATGAAAGCGACTGAAAATATCGGAAAAGGTATATTTTTAAATCCCACCATTAAAGAATGACACATTTATAATGGCTAAATGCTGGCGCTTAAAGAAGAATTTTATTTAATTAAATTTAAAGTCATGATCGGAACACGTACCTAAAATCCGGAAGTCCAGAATCAACGCCCATTCCAGCTCCTGAGGTAAAAGACCAAGGAGAGGCGGAGACAATCGCATTGGCTG
>CBCSKA010000077.1:300-1019 GCA_965140885.1 Legionellaceae bacterium
CCTTTTTCTTTTATTGAGCGTGCATAAGAGTATCTAACATGACTAAAATAGCACATTAGCCTCTAAGTATATGAAACTTTCAGCAGAACAGGGATATGTTGATGCCCAATATGAATTAGGCATTCTCTTATTAGAAGGCAATCATTTTTTAAAAACTATTTCAAATAACACTCAAGAAGGTTTTCTATGGTTAACAAAAGCCATGGAGCAAGGCTATAAAGAAGCCACAGAAATAATGGAATTGAAGGACAATGAAAAAATTGAACCCAATGTATTTTCTGAATGGATCAGAAATAAAATAAAAATTTTATTAGAAAAACCAGAATTAGCCGATATTGAAATAAATTTCTCATCAAGCGATATCAATAATATATCTTCACAAAATAATGCGGAACATTTATCAGAGATCAATACGCAAAATATAACAAATACAATGGTTAAAACCAGTTCATCACATTTTTCATTTTTTAATGAAGTTTCAGAGAAAGAATTTACTGATAATGATCAATTTCAAAATGAAGAAACTTCTTCATCAAGCAGTTGGTGTACCATAGCGTAAAAATAATGACTTCAATCAATTCTTTAAGTGGTAAAAAAAGACATTGATCACTTCTCATATAACAGTAACGTATACTATTTTTCTATGAGAAAAATAGTATACGTCTGAAACAATAAATATATTGCTGGATGCCGATTAATCAGTATTATTACCGATTATT
>CBCSKA010000077.1:1029-2806 GCA_965140885.1 Legionellaceae bacterium
ATTATTAAATACCCATGTAAATCGTAATAAAGATTTAAACACCCCAAAAAACTCAAAAGTTAATTGCAATAAGATATCATTGAAAAGTTACACCTTTTTTAAGTCCTGTTTGTTTAATTTCTTCTGATGCTTCTTCAATTATTATTTCTTCGGCTGCTGGATTACCTGAGGATTTACCTATTTCATTTTCATTTTCATTTTTTTTGAGGTTTACAGACTCAGGAACCATAGTTTTTTTAGAGGTTTGATGAACAATAGGTGGGGCCGACATATTTGAATATGAAGCGAATTGCATTGTAGCAGGCTTATCAATCGCCATAAATCCAAACGTTAAACTGATACCACCCATTACTAATAATGCCCCAGCTAGTGGTAAAGTAAAAGTGCCAGCCGTTGCCAAGAGAACTGTTATCGCGGCTATAATCGTTAAACCACCTAAAAACATTAAAGGCCATCCTAAAACATTTGCTTCAACAGGTTTCAAATCTGTGTGAGAAGTCTTATCGGATTTTTTAGCTTTTTTGAGGATTGGCTTAAGATCATGATTACCTTTAGATTCCTTAATTTCTGTCTTTTGTTCTTCAGGATTTGAACTTACTACAGGATTTAATATTGACCTATAACTTTGTTTTTCATTAGCTGGCTCAGAGAAGAAAAGAGGTCTTTGAATTCTCTTCTTATTATCATTTTCACTAACAATCGGTTCTTTAGAAACCAATGCAGGACTTTGTTTCAATTCGCATTCCTTGCAAATTTTTTCTTGAATAGTGCCAAAATCTCCACTGAAAATAACAATTTCTTTTTTATTTACTTTTTCTTTACATTGATGAACAGGTGAATAATTATTCAATATTTTTTTAAGATCTTTATAAGAAGAAGCGTTTGAAATTTTCGTTTCTAATTCAGTCTTTTTTCTTTCTATTTTTTGTTCTACAGAAAGTTTATTATTAGATGACGACTGTTTAGAATTTCCTTGTTCAGTCGTTGAATTAATTACTTCTTTAGATGAATTATTCTTACGTTTTTTTACTTCATCACTAGAAAATAATAATTCAGGCAAAACTTTTACAAAAATTTCCTTAAAAAAATCGATATTATTTTTAATTACGTCTTCATTTTTTGATAAAAAGATAATCCAATTTTTGTTTAAGTCTTTCTTTGGAACATGAGATAAATTTTCGCTTTTTCTAAAATAGTTTATCGCCGTTAATTCAATCATAGTCATTCCTTCTTTTTTCAAGAGTATTAATACGATTACAAGTATTACTTTTGGTTATTGATTACCGCTTCAATAGTACTTTTTATCTACTTATATTTCATAACAAGGCAATATAGATAAAATAGATTAAGGAAATATTATGTGATTATATCTCAAAAGCAGGTGACGCACTACTCGACTATTTTTTTAAAATAAGTGTTAGAAAAATAAAATTATAAATATTGCTTTAAAAAAAGCATTTAAAACGACGGATTTTTCAACGTTTATTGTTCCTGAAAAAATAAATGTCAGAAATAAATATTCATTAGGAAAATATCAGTGAGTTTAAATAGGGATAAATGTAAATGCCTGGGCAAAAAAATTACGCCCTTTGTTGGAAAGCATTTTTTGCCCCCCCCTTAACTATACTCATAAGAAATAAGCGTTTATTTTTTTTATCACTGAAAATTCATGGATGCGTGGTTATTTCTCTCATTTTTTAATAACGATAGTGTCGCCATTTTTGAGGCCCCTTTTGGGACATCCAAGTCCCCAAAAGGGACAAAAATTGTCGACAAG
>CBCSKA010000078.1:0-3324 GCA_965140885.1 Legionellaceae bacterium
ATATCCCAATTTACTACTCTTGCTGGAGCTATTGACCATTGCTTTCAATCAATCATTTAGAAATCAAAACACTATATCTTCCGATAACCAGATTTCAATACTTCCTCGTTTCTTCAACGATTTATTATAGTCAGACCAGTTACTCAACTTATATTTTTGCTTGCGAATTTTCCATCCTTTTGTTGTCGGGTATTTATACGGCATTATCTATCCAGTATCATTAAATCCTTTATTCTACCTTTTTAGTGGCGTTACGCAACAAAGCCATAAGCCAAAAAGATTTATCCGACCTAAAGGATTTTAACTAAGCATTTTTACAACCAATTCCATCTACTTATCTTGACTCCTTTGATTGTCAAATTCTAAAAAAATTATTTATCAAAAAGTAAATATTACAATGTTTATTCAGCACTAAATTGATTTCCTATGCTAAAAGCCAATACACTCAAACTATTCTTTCAAAAAATAAGGAATAGTTTGTTTAATGAAAAATTTCCAAAATGAATCTCTTGAATTCCTCCAAGGTTCTGTAGAGCGCGTCACCTTTCATAGTGAGGAGACAGGTTTTTGTGTACTTCGAACAAAAGTCAGAGGTCATCGCGATTTAATTACGGTAGTAGGAAATGCTGCGTCTATTACTGCGGGAGAATACATTGAATGTCGTGGAACCTGGATAAATGATAGAAATCATGGCCTTCAGTTTAAAGCAATGCATTTAAAAGCATTGCCCCCTTCGACATTGGAAGGTATTGAAAAATACTTAGGCTCAGGGATGGTCAAAGGTATTGGTCCTCACTTTGCCAAAAAGCTAGTAAAAGCTTTTGGTGAAGATGTTTTTAGTGTGATTGAACAAAATCCAGATTTATTGCTGACATTGGAAGGCATTGGCTTAAAACGAAAAGAAAAAGTGGTATCTGCCTGGGCTGAGCAAAAAGTTATTCGAACCATTATGGTTTTTTTGCAATCCCATGGCGTTGGTACAGCAAGGGCTGTTCGTATTTATAAAACCTATGGTGATGATGCTATCGAAAAAGTCACGGAAAATCCCTATCGTTTAGCATTGGATATTCATGGGATTGGCTTTAAAACAGCAGATATTATTGCTGAAAAACTCGGTATTGAAAAAGAATCCTTGATTCGGGCACAAGCGGGAGTGCGTCATGTACTTCAAGAGCTTTGCAGTAATGGTCATTGCGCGGTTTTATCCAGCGAGCTTTTAACCAAAAGCAGTGAACTTTTAGAAATCCCTGAAAGCATTGTCGCGATGGGTATTAGCAATGAACTTGAAGAGGAAAATATAAAAGAAGATATCATCCAAGAAGAATCCTGTATTTATCCTATCTCACTGTATCAAGCCGAAGTAAAATCAGCTGAAAATATTAAACGATTGCAAAGTGGAAGCCCTCCTTGGGGAAAGATTGATAGTGAAACGGTTATTCCATGGGTTGAATCAAAAACAACTCTTCAATTATCTCCTTCACAAAAAGAAGCATTAGAAAAAGTATTATCCTCAAAGCTTTCGATTATTACCGGAGGTCCCGGGGTTGGTAAAACGACCTTGGTGAATAGCCTTTTAATGGTGTTAAATGCAAAGCGTTTGCTTATTCGGTTATGTGCTCCAACAGGAAGAGCCGCCAAACGTTTAAGTGAATCCACAGGCTTACAAGCAACGACAATTCATCGCTTACTGGATTTTGACCCAAAGTCCTATGGATTTCGCCATAATGCCGATAACCCCTTGTTTTTGGATGTCCTTGTTATTGATGAATCCTCTATGCTGGATATTGCGCTTTTAAACAATACGTTAAAAGCTATTCCTTCACATGCTGCGGTTATCTTCGTTGGCGATATAGACCAATTACCTTCCGTTGGCTCAGGGGCTGTGCTATCAGATTTAATCAAATCCCGTGTGATTAAAACAGTACGGTTAACTGAAATCTTTCGACAAGCCGAAAGCTCTAAGATTATTGTAAATGCCCATCGGGTTAATAAAGGACAAATGCCATTACCTAATGAAGATAAATCGAGTGATTTTTTTACGATTTACCTTGATACCCCAGAAGAAATGGCAGAGCAATTAGTCGATATTGTTTCAACACGCTTACCGAAGTTTTATCAATGTAATGCAATTCGGGATATTCAAGTGTTAACCCCCATGAACCGGGGCGGGCTTGGTAGTCGAAGTTTAAATATTGAACTTCAAAAAGCACTGAATCAAAATGCAGAGCCTAAAGTAACTCGATTTGGTAATACGTATGCGCCAGGGGACAAAGTTATTCAAATGACGAATAACTATGATAAAGAAGTGTTTAATGGCGATATTGGCTTTATTGAAAGCATTAACCTTGATGATGGGATTGTAAATATTAGATTTGACCAACAATTAAAAGAATATGGCGTGGGTGAATTAGATGAAATTTCACTCGCTTATGCCATTAGTATTCATAAAAGCCAAGGCTCAGAATTTCCTATTGTTATTATCCCCCTTTCAACACAACATTTTACGCTTTTAGCGAGAAATTTACTGTATACGGGTATTACCCGTGGTAAACAATTAGTAATACTGATTGCACAAAAAAAAGCCGTTGGAATGGCCGTTAGCAACAATAAAGAAGCGCACAGATTAACGAATCTTTCAGAAAGAATAAGACGGCTTTTCGGGAAAGAATAGTTAAAACTCGATAGTGTCGCCATTTTTGAGGCCCCTTTTGGGACATCCAAGTCCCCAAAAGGGACAAAAATTGTCGACAAGTATGCCTGCGGCAGCCCTGGCCGTCCTGCGTACGCTCGTTATGACACGACTAGGTGTCATAACTTCACTTCCACAAATGACTTGTCGACCGTTTTGTGGGCCTTATATTTTGCCTTCGGCAAAACATCCGGCACTACGGTCTACCAGGGACTATCGGCCTCGCTCCTTCGTCGCTTCCTTGGCCGACAGCGATTGTTAGCTATTAAACAATTTTTTGTATTAATATTTAAAACTTACTAAACAGAATATGTATAAGTATTTCAATATTTTTTATGTGTTTAATTTTTAATTAGATTAAGATAAAATCATAACTAATTTAATTTATATAATATATATAATATATATAATTATCTCCATAAAAAATAAAATATTTAGTCGAAATTTATTTGTTTTATTTTAGTTCATTTATACTTATTTTAAATGAATAATTTATGTGTAAATATTGATAATATATTTTCTATAATAGAAATAGAATTAATAATGTATTAATAAAGCATAAAGCATAAAGCATAAAGCATAAAGCATAAAGCATAAAGCATAAAGCATAAAGCATAAAGCATAAAGCATAAAGC
>CBCSKA010000078.1:3424-26074 GCA_965140885.1 Legionellaceae bacterium
AATTCAGAATCAATAATAGTTATATTAATAGAAATTTAATTTATAAATAAAAAATAATTTCTTTATTTAAATTTTTTATTATGATTTACAATTAATATTATTTACCGTAATTAAATTGTAAAAAAATCAAATTTTAAACAAAAATAATAATAAAATTGATATAGTTTTTAACTATTTACAATTATTTCTTACGCGACAATAATAACTTTGATTTTTCAGTAATTACAGTTAAATTTTCAATATATTTTTCTTTATCTTTAAGGCTATCACTATAAAGTTGTCTTGTGATCATAAGATTTTCTGCACATAGTCCCGCTATAATATCTAATGAGTTATTGTCTGAAATATTATTTACTTTATTATGCCTTTCTGAATCTTGTCGTAATGGCAAATAATTTTCAACGATTAAGCCTTTGTCAATAAGTGAGCGTATATAACGACTTATTTTAATTCCTTTTTCTTTTGAATTATTGACAACATTTTGGTATATATCATTATCTAAACGAATGGGAATCGATTTCATTTTTACTGTCATTTTTGTTTATTCCTGTTTTTAGGTTATAAAAAGGCATAAAATACTTTTTCTTTATTAGCGTACCATAGTATTCTTATATGCGCACCATTGTAATACAAATTAGGCCAATTTCTTTTGTTTTTTTTAAACATTTCATTTTTTGATTGAAATATACCCTTTTTTTACCTTATTCGTATACCATAGTACCAAAAACATGATATTTTTTTGTGAAGCAAAAAACGTAAAAAAACACTAATTTTGCTCAAAATACGAATACTATAGTATTCTTCAAAAATTGGAATTTTTCTCCCGAAAATAAATTATCCTATATGAATCAAGGCTTTTTGATTTGCAACTCAAGTTGCGTCAGGTGTGGTGACAAACTACCAGCTGCGCTGCTATTTGTTTAGTAAACGAAGTCTCTTTTATGATTTTAACTCACGGTTTATATTGTCTTGTTTTTTAGACAAAACCATTTGTTTATGATATTTATTTGTTTTAAAATGGTTTTATTTTCAATTCATTTAGGAACGATTATGTCATTATTAAAACCCAGCGAAAAAGATGCTAAAGAACAAATACGCATTTATTTGAAAACAAGTTTAATTAAGAAAATGGAAAAATATGCCAAATGGGCGGACTTACATAATATCGATGAATTTATTGATAAAGCCGCTGAATTTGTTTTTAAAAAAGATACGGACTGGAAAAAGTTTGATAAGCAAAATTAGTTTTTTATGTATTCCACTGGAAAGAATATTGCTTTAATTTTTGTTAATGGATTGCCATTTAATACGCTATCTCTGCTTCATAAATCTGTCTTTAGCATGAGCGGACGTTGTCAGAGATGGGGTGCAAAATATTATATAGCTTGGTATTTCTTGCCTATAACGTTTAACAGCTTCTTCCCTGTTTAAAAATTACCAAATAAAATCTCCCTATGACGTTAAAATTACGAATCTTCTAACACAGTTGTTAATTCATACCCGCGTTGTTTTCTAACCTTTTTCATTCGCTCAACTTCGGCTAATGCCTCTTCATCTTTATCGAAGATAAATTGTTTGACTTGCCCTAAGTTTGAACCAATCCGTCCGTTTGTTTTAATCAAGACTAAATCGTTAAATAAATCGCGTTTTATCTCAATTAAATAATAACGGTTTTTATCTTTATTTATCCAATAGAATGAGCGCAATTAACACCTCATTATCTGTTTTAAATATGGTAAGTCTGTGCTATAATTTTAGCACATATTTGCTTTTACACCATAAGATTAAATAACGATTGAGGATGCTATGCAACATAATATCGAATACAAAGGATTTATCGCCGAATATGATTTCAATGAAGAAAAAGCCTGTTATATTGCAAAAGTCATTAACTCATTCGATACCATTATCACCCAAGGATATTCACCTGATGCTATTAAGCATTCGTTTGAACAATGTATTGATGTCTATTTGGCAACCTGCCAAAATAAAGGGGTTATTCCCAAACAATACAATTCCCCTTGGAAATTACTTTCTTAATATTAGGCCCCCTTATGAATAAACACGATTTTGTCAAAGCCCTCGCTGAAAAACTATCCCTTCCTCACACTAAAGCCGAAGAATCCTTAAATGCCGTTATGGACTTAATTGAATCTTCTCTTGTTGAAGGACAAACGATTACCTTTGTTGGGTTTGGTCAATTCGGGGTTAAAACACGTGCTGCAAGAACAGGACGTAATCCTAAAACCGGTGAACCTTTGAATATCCCTGCTGCTAAAGTCCCCTACTTTACGCCAGGTAAAAAACTAAAAGACGCGATTAAAAATTAAGAGGACATCTTATGGCTCGTGGCATTAATAAAGTTATTCTCATCGGCAATCTAGGGGCAGAGCCTGAAGTTCGGGCGATGGCAAGCGGTAGTACCGTCACTACGGTAAGACTTGCTACCTCTGATACCTGGACCGATAAACAAACCGGTGAAAAACAAGAACGCACTGAATGGCATCGCGTGGTCTTTTTTAATCGCTTAGGCGAGATTGCAGGCCAATACCTTAAGAAAGGCTCTAAAATCTACGTGGAAGGTGCTATACGCACGAATAAATGGCAAGATAAGGACGGACAAGATCGCTACACCACCGAAATCATTGCCGATGAAATGCAAATGCTAGATAGTGCGAATCAAAATACCTCACGGGAAAGCTTTACTCCGGCACAACCTACCAGCATGGCGCAGCCAAAAGAAATGCAAATGCCGGATTTTGACAGCGATATTCCGTTTTGAGTGTTTAATAGGTTGTTCAGTATCTTACAGGTGAAAGCCCTGCTAGCATTTAAGCTCTAAATCACTTCTCCTTTTCAGTAATAGTGATTCAGATACCTAAATTCCACTCCAAGAATAAAAAACAACTTCAGCTGCAACAGTATCTTGATGTAGTCAAGATACTGTTATTAGAAACAATTCCATTTTCAAAGATGAAAGGCATTCTCCTGCTGACTTTCTTTTGAATCATTAGCATTATTTCCTGCTTGTGAAGAGTAGGACGTAGCCTCCTTCGTTTTTTCATTGTCTTTGTACGATTGACTGAAAAAGGCATTTCTTTGGGGTGCCTTTTTAATTCTGTTCAAACGGTCAAAGTGATTTCCATTAACAAACAATAAATCCACTTCTTGAGTAGCGTTCTGAGGTAAAAAATGGTGATAAAAGTGATGTGGCATCAACTTTTGATTGTCACCAGGCTGCCAAATGTAAAGAGAAATCCCTTGTATTTTAGCAAGCGCTTGCAATACAGCAGGATGCGCCCAACCTAAATCAATTCTCTTATCACGCACATCGTAATTAATATAACCTTGCAATATAACTAAATCTGCCGAATATCTTTGAATCAATTCCCCATCATTAGCTTCCAACTGCTCTCGGGTTACTGAACTATCAATAACTTGATTGGTTTGTAAGTATTGTAAAAAATCATCCAGCAACAACGCTTCACGAACAGAAACTTTTAATTGGTCTTGGATTTCGGTAATGTTATTACTTAAAAGCGTGTGAGCATCTTGTCGGGTAATACCAAAAGCCGTATAACCACAATTTCCATCCCCAAGAACCTCATCTACTTCAAATGAAATATCAGCGTTAGATGTTAACCATTTCTTCGGATGTATTTTAGTCGAATTATCTTTTTGCTGGTTTTCTGTTTTTCTTTTTAGAGGAACATAGTGCGAATAATCAAGATTGGCATTTAAGTCCTCAATAACAATCGGCGCTCTCTGATACCCTACTCCTGACATAATAGGTGCCACAAAATTAAAAAAGTCTTGTATGGTTTTTAATCTCGCTCTGCATAACAATAATGCATCCAGAATATTTTCCCCTACTACTATAGTATGCAATAAGGTACTTGATTTATGAGCACTAAAGCACTGTTTCATTGCTTGTAAATGCTTGCTTAATACTTCATGAATCATGGTATGCGCTTGAAAAATAGCCTCTAATTTCTGTTTTTGAGCCATAAATTCTTGAGGCATATTGCCAATCTTCCCAAGCGTATCAGCAAAATTATTTTCTAATAGCCCCAATAAACCATTAATCTCTTCTGATTTTTGTGCGCTAAATCGTATATAGACTTTATTAAATTCAGACAGAACTTCCTTTTCATGATTCACAATAGCTTCAAATAATTTGCTTAATTGTTTTGTACTTTGAAGAAAGTTAAAAAAGTTAAACTCGTTAAATGGCTTTGAAACAATAGCATCAATTAAAACAGAAAAGTTATTTCTAAACTTATCATCCGGTATATTTAGCAAGATGACGTTAGCAGGAGACATATTGTTAAGCACATATAATGTGTTTTTAGTGTATGCGCTATCTCCAACCGTATGCTCTGTTGCAACAGTTTTGAGCCGCTCAATCACATCTTCTGGCTCAACATCACTGTCATTACATTTGTTAACGATGATAACAATATGCTTTAACAACTCAGGTGATTGATTAACAATATTACCTAAGGTATCAAATATATTTTTACTATCAAAATTGGTTTCGCTTATGTCTTTGTAAGCTATCACTGCGACTAATGCTTTAAGTTTTGAAAACACATTCCCCAGCATCTGTGAAAAAACGCTTGTTGCAATATCCCATTCGATGCCCTGCGTCGCATCAAATCCAGGCATATCTACCATATGGTATTGATGATTTTTATACTTAGGTAATATTTGTGGGAAAATCGTTTCAGAAACGCTTGTATCACTTGTTTTTGTTAACTCTGCATCCGAAGTATGCAGAAATTTTTGCAAATTTCGTTTTTTAATTTCATATTTCACACCATGAAGCGCATTCACTAATGTTGATTTACCAGCGCGAGTTTTACCCATGAATAATACGGCATCTTCCGTTTTTTCTTCTTTTAATGCCAATTTAAGTTGATTAATTAACTGAATAATCTTAGTAAAATCATACTCCGACTGCGTCGTGATTTTTTGCAATTCTTTCTTAAAATACAATAAAGCTAAAATGTCATTCTTATTACTGCACGTGGAATACTCAAGCCATGTTGCCACAGCATCAATAAGCTCACCTGTAATTTTGGCATGATTACCATCTTTATCCAGATATTTTTGAATATCGTGAATATCATTATTCTCTAACGTGTCTCGTAATTCGCTATCAATCATCGAAACTCTTACATCAAAATCATCTGGTTTTTGTGCATGAGATATATTGGAAGGCTTTTGTATTATATCTGCTTCAATATCCAGTTTTTCTAATGTTTGATTAATCCCACCTATAGCGCTTTTTAAGTTTAACCAAGACTTTTTGTCTTCTTCATCAACAATTTCACACATTTCATCGTTAATTGTGACAATGTCACCTGATATTTTGCAAAATAATCCCTGCTGTTTTTTTGCAAATTCTGTTTTTTCATTTAACTTATTAGAAATAAATACTACATCGTCTTGTAACGCAACGTTATCTATAATACCAAGACTGTTCATTGTAATATCGATAACCTGAAGAACATGACTGTTGTTCATCGGTAATGACATAATTTGCGTTTGATTAGACCTAGTTGACGTGTCTTCTTTTGAGGCGTGATGAATTTTTGTCAATAACTCGATGAATTGCTTATCTGTGGTTTTAATACCATTTTTTGATAAAAATTCAATGGCTTTATAATTTTTCTCATAAAGAACTAGCGATAATATGCTGTCTAAATTTTCTTTATTCGTTGGCAAAATTGCGCCATTTTCCAACATATAATTAACAAGCTCTATATTTCCACAATAAGTGGCCATCATTAATGGGGTTACATCATCGCGAGTCGTAATTGATTTATTAAAGTCTGGTTTGAAGTTCTTTATTTTTTGAATAATATGAAGCTCACCTAAAACTGCCGCTATCCATAGCAAACACGTATGATTGAGTCCTTCTTCTGAAACTGAATTGTCACCCAACCATTTTGCTTTATAAAATCGATACGCTTGACGAAGGTCTTTTTTATTTAATAATCCTGTTGGAGAATTCATGTCTTGGACAAGTCGTAACTGAATTATACAATGAAGATGTCCTTCGTTTGCCCATTTTATTGCAACATAAAAATGCTTATTTGATTCAATAATATCAAAACCATGCGCCGTCAATAAAAATGCGCCTGAAAAAATAGCGCAATTTAAATAATGCTGGATAGGAAGAAGATATGTTCCCCAGGTATCGCCCAATTGAACCGAGGTGCGATTATTAAGCTGCAAATCGCTGTCATAACACAATAAGTGGTGCAATAATTTTTTGGGAAAATGCGCTTGATAGCATAGGTAATTCGGTATTGGTGATGTTGGATGATATTTCCCTAGAATATGCACTAAATTCATGCCATAGCTGCCATTCCATGTATTAATATCCGCACCGGCTAGTAATATTTCTTCTAGCTTTGAATAATTTTTGCTACTTATTGCATTATTCATTTCTGTCACTAAACGTGGGTCAAGCGCCTTATAATCTTCTATCGTTTGCGCCAATATTTTATCTTTAGAAGCCACGTTGTTTAGGGCATTGTAATAGTCTATGGGAATGCCAACGATTTCATGCATGTGTTTAAAGAGTGATTTTCTTACTTCAAATTGATTAAGTAATTGAATTAACTGTTCAAGCTCTTTACTCGCATGCGCATCTTTTAAGGATAAATGTTTTGATGTAGTTGCAGGAACACTTTTTATAGCGCGGTATAAAGCGATTGATATGGCATAACGCAATTGTTTCGTTTCTTGAAATAAATCTTCCCATAAATCATTTCTGTCCTGTAAAAGAAAAATAATTTCCTTAATGTTTTCAAGCTCCTTTACGATACGTGTGATAACAAGAGGATATTTAATATCAAAAGCAGGGTCGTTTTCTTTATAATACGAAATAAAATAGATATATCGCTCACACAGCGACAATAGTAAACTTAAACTTGGAATTTCATTTAAATTAACGCTTGATGGTAAACTGTCCGGTCGTAACTTAGCCAATTGAAATAAAGCAAACGGTAACATCGTGTAATTATCATAATTCTCACTTGTTAATATTTGCAATATCTTGCCTGCATCCACGCTGTCCCGATGCAGCGATGTTTGAATCCGCGCCTTTGATATTTTATCAATCCATGCAACAATTTCTCCTAGACTTTTATTCCTTTCGTCAACAGGTAACTTCCATTCCCCTCTTACATCTTGCTCTAAAAGTGATACGGATTTTATTAAACCGGTTTTATGCAATTCCACAAAAGACGTTGAAAATATTTCTTCTAATCGGTCTAATTTTTGATTAATGGTGTCTAGTTTTAGAAGAACGCTGCCCATGTTGTCATATATGAGCTTTTTGACTTCAGCAAAATTTTGAAGCATATCCTGATGCATATGCATAATGGCATTAAACAGCTCTTGCAAACCATTATTACTCTCATCATCATTACCAAACAAGCCAGAAGCTAACGATAATGCGCCGCATAATATACCGATTCCTCCCGTAATAGCGCCAAAACTTAGCATTGTTCCTGCATTCGCTATCGCCGCTATACCACTTCCCATACTGACAAAACCATTCGCCACATTTTGTACGCCCAGCCACGTTCTTTGGTGTCCGCCTAAACGTAAGGCTAACTGAGAGGTCGCATTTCCAAAAGCACCAAAATCATGAAATGTAGTTGCAATCTGTTTTAAATCTTGTCTGGTTTTTGGTGATAATTCAAATGACGAATTTTCCTTGAAAAGTGTTAATAATTTATGTTGCTGAACCAGTAAATGGTTGGTTTTATTCGTTGTAAATTCAACATACTGATTTTGGGACTCTTTATTCAATAAATCGGTGTAATAATCTGCTTCAAGTTTATTTAATTTTTCAACAACTGATTTTTTGTCATCGGTAACTTCTATTCCTTCGATTTTTGTCACTAAATAAGATAAGGCTGACGCTTCTAAATCAGTCAGCGTAGCCGCATTAGCTGTACTAAAATCCGAAATAAACTCAATAAGCTGACCAACGGGATCCCTTAACGTTTCACCCATCGAGGCAGAGTCTTTAACCACTTCAATCTGCTGTCGTACAGTTTCTCGTTGCTCCCATAAATCATCAGAACCTATAGTCGCCGCCCAACGAGAGAAAAAGCCAGTATTTTGATCATTCTTTATCGTATCAACGTCTTCTCTTATTTTATCTAAATCTTCAAGATGATTTTCTAATTCAGGAATACTTCCTTCGAATAGTTCTCCATAAAAACCTAATCCCTCTCCCGCACCATGAATGACCCTCATAACAGGAAGACTTGATGATAATGCTTCCGTTAGCGTTGTAAAAAGCGCCTTTTCTTTTGCATTGGATACCCCAAGTTTTTTATATTCATCATAATTATTCGAAAAGCTTAGTGTGATATTGGCTAACTTAAATGGAGAACTGGCCACCGCATGCGCTGTTTTTGAAGTAACACCAAGTTTGTTTAGATTATGTTTTGCCGTTTTCTTCAACAAATCATTTGCTTTTTTTGTACCATTAAATACCGTCTTTTTTGTATTTTCATTGGAAGAATTTTGGTTTTTACTAGGTAACATCGATAATTTCCTTTTCGCAAAATAATTAATTAACCACACAAAAAAGTTTAAAAATTATTCGAAAATTAAATGAAAGAAAATATACCCTTTCTTTATTTGATGTCAGCTAAAATGGATACGTTTTTGTGGGATATGGTATGAGTCTATCGTTCTGATAAAAACAGAAAAGTAATGTTATCGTTTTTTTTGGCGTTAACTTATTAACTTTTGTTGCAAAACATATTGCATAATAAAAAACTTTTGCAACAAACTTTTGCTACTTGTTTTCCCCAATAAATACGTTAATGGATAACCTGTAGCAAAAGTTATAATTTTTGCTACAGGTTAGAGTAATTTACACACTTGGACTAACACTCTCCATAAAAAGAAATGAGAGAGATTTTTTATCCTCTCGTTCAGATTAAGGCTTTTGTTGGAACGTTTGCGACACATCAAATGACGTTTCATTTGTTGTATTAAGGTTAGCTAATGATGTTGAGGAAAAAAGAGATAAGCCTGTTTGACTAAACTCTGATAGCCTTGTTTTTTCTTTATTGTTTTTAATATCCTTTATTACTAATCGGTCAAAATGATTTCCATTTGTAAAAAGCAAATCAATGCGTTGTGTGTCGCCTTGGGGTGCGTAATGAGGATTAACAGCGAGCGGATTAAGTTGATGATTATCACCCCGCTCCCAAATATAAAGATTAATCTCCTGAATATGGGCTAATGCCTGCAATATCGCTGGATGTGACCAACCAGCATCAATTTTTTTATCGCGAACGTCGTAATTGATGTAATTTAACACGACATCTAATTGTGATGCGTGATGTATTAGCTCCTCATATTCTTCATCAATATTGAGACTTTGCTGCGCTTGCTGCTGATAATAGTTAAATGCTTTAATAAATTCTTGGCTAGCAAAATTATTTTCTTGCAAATAATAAATAAATGATTCTGTTAGTAAGGCGTCTGTGACTCCTTTTTTTAAAATAGGCGTTACTCCCACTATATTATTAACGAGTAACTGATATCCTTCTTCTCGATTTATCCCAAATACGCTAAATCCAAAACTTTCACCATCACTGACAGAATATTGTTCAAATTGTAAATCACTATTTGAAATATGCTTTGCATTTATTGGTAATTCAGAGGATAAAATGATTGAACCGATGGGGTCTTGGATTAATAATATATCTTCACTATCTTTAGTGCTTAATAAACGAGTTTCCGTGGTATTGTCTATTTTTTCTACGGATTCAAATTTATCTTTGCGCATTTGAGATTCAATTGGGAAATAAGATTCTTTTTTAGTTTGTGAATAAAATACATTTCCTTGATGAGGCGAATTAATTGAATTGTTTAGTTTTTCTTGTAGAAAACCCTCTGGAGTGAAATTATTACTTATAATATTTAGAATAGTAAAATTATCTCCATTTTTTTCTTTTAAAGTTTCTTTTAAATTAGAAATTATTAAAGCTAAAGCTTGCATAAACGAAGCGTGATTGCTTCTCGATAATTTAGCTAATGTTGGCAAAACTGTACTCTGGAAAGGCGGCTTAGCATATACAAGTTTAGATAAGGCTTCAATAACGAATGGTTCTTTAACTTGTAGTTCACCTAATGCATTTACAGCCGAATCACGAACAAGCAATTTTTCATCTAGCAAAGATTTTACTAATGATTTAATCACAAAAGGTTCTTTGACCTGTAATTTACCCAAAGCTTCTGCAGCATTGCTACGAACAAACACATGATTATCGTCTAAAGCCTTCACTAAGGCTTCAATAACGAATGGTTCTTTGGCTTGTAGTTCACCTAATGCTTCTGCAGCATGAAAGACATGGTTATCTTGTAAAATCTTCACTAAAAATTCAATGACTAAAAATTTTTTGAACTCTAATTTATTTAATGATTTTGCAGCCGCGCGCCTAATTAAGATATCATCACGTAGCAAATACTCTACTAACGCTTTAATAACAAAAAGTTCTTTGACTTGTAGTTTAACTAATGCGTGTGCAACCTCGAAACGAAAAAACGCATGATCGTCTAAAGCCTTCACTAAGGCTTCAATAACGAATGGTTCTTTGACATGCAGTTCACCTAATGCTTTTACAGTCGAATTACGAACAGACCAATCTTCATCTAGCAAAGATTTTACTAATGCTTCAATCACAAAAGGTTCTTTGACTTGTAATTCACCTAATGTTTCTGCAGCCTCCGTACGAACAAACGCATCATTATCGTCTAAAGCCTTCACTAAAGATTCAATGACAAACAATTCTTTGAACTCTAATATATTTAATGATTTTGCAGCCGCGCACCTAATTGACATATTCTTATCTAGCAAAGACTTTACTAAAGCTTTAATAACAAAAGGTTCTTTGACTTGTAATTCACCTAATGTTTTTGCAGCGCCTAGGCGAACTATATCAAAGTCATGTTGTAAAGCTTTCACTAAGATTTCAATGACAAATAATTCTTTGACTTTTAATTGACTTAATAATTGTAATACTTGTTCAGCCAGGAATATATATTGATAATCAGAATAAAAAAAGCAATTCAGTAAGGCTTTAATCACAAAAGGTTCTTTGGCCTGTAATTCACCTAATGTTTCTGCAGCTTCTACTCGTACTACGTAGCTATAATCTTCTTTCAATGCCCTTACTAAAGTTTTAATGGCAAAGGTATCTTTAGTTTGTAATTTACCTAAGGCTTTAATGGCATACCTTTGTAACGCAATCGCAAAATTAGTTCTCAAAAACGATACTCCTGTTCCTTTACTCATTTCCACTAATTTTTGAATAACATATGGTGTATCAAATCCTAAATATCCTAAAAATAAGGCTTTCATCTCTTGTTGATATTTTTGAGTTGGATCAAATGCTTTTGTTAAATTATCTATAGAAGATTGTAGTACTCTTGTATATTCCATGACGATTTCATGAATTGCCTGAATGCTTTCTTTTGATACGAAGGTATGATTTTCCACACTTTTTGTCACACACGTTGCGATACGAAAAGTCAACATGGGAGGTAAAGCATCTAATCTGCTGATTAATCCTGGAAAGCGTTGATAAAATTGCACTAAAGGTAATTCGCGTACCCCTGATAAACAAGCATCTTGTAAATCTAGGCTATTCGGTAAAGATAGGTTGTTAAGTAAAAGACAATCCAGTAACCGCAATCGTTCAAGTTTAGGTGCTTGAATCGCTATGGATTTTAATTGAGGGCAATTTTCAATAATTAAAACTTTCACTTTCGGTAGTCCCAGTGTTATGCTTTTGATATTCGGTAATTGTTTAATTACGAGAATTTCTATAGGTTTACCTTCTAGCATAGACAGAGAATTTAAACCCAAAGCATTAACAAGAGAAAGCTTTTTAAGTCCCTGATTATTATTGAGTATTTTTTCAAGTAATGCTTGGGTTAACGTGTGTTGCGGAAAATTAAAATACAATTTCTCAAAATCCGTGAATTGCGAAATTAATGTGATTAATGCATGACGGTTAGTGACCGGTAATTGATTTAATTGAGCATACTTTAAGGTTAACTCTCTCTCTGACCTAGAGGCTTTTGACAGATGCGAAATGTTTCGTAAAAATACAGACAAATTTTTAAGCGTTTCAGTATCAATTTTTTCAAATTGTTGGTTCAAAATCGTTAACGCTGTTTGGGGGGTGACGGTTTCTGGTGCATTTTCTTTAACAAAGGTTTGGTATAACTGGCTAGCATAGGTTTTCGTTGTATCATAACTTTTCGTTTTAGGATTATAAGCATACCACTGATTTTCTTTCACTAATTTATCAAAACGCTCCGACGGTGACAAGGGTTGCTCTAACACAAGCTGATAGCCATTGGCAATGGAGGGTTCCACTTCTTGTAATAGAGCTAAGGGCGTTAATGTGGGATCTTCGCGTAAGAGTTGTTGTATTTGCTCAAATTTATAACTCATTCGAGTGACAATTGATAAGGGCAAGACCATGTCTAAATAACTTCCTCGATGAGCTTTAATTTCTTTTTCAGAAAAAGGGGAAACTGCTTGAAATAAATGATGATATTCATGTTGAAGATTTACTAAATCGAACAGCCACGCTTTTAAGGTATTTCTGGTATCAAGCGTAATAAATTCTTCAATCACTTCGCGATTTAAGGGTTCTTTCATTTCCTCTAAACAAAATAAAACAGTTTTAATATCATAAAACGTATTTTTTGTCGTTTTTTGCGTTTTCTCTTGTCCTTCAGCAAAACTTTGATCGTTATCAATACTCCGAATAGTATAAGTGCCATCGCGATTTTTTATAACAGCATAATTATCGCATTTACCATCTTCAGGATTGGTTAATATACTAAATAATAGTAATTTGCTTAAACTAACATGATTTAACAAGGAATGTGTAAGACGGGGGTCATCAGAGTCTAATTTATCACCGACATCATCCGAGAGAATAACGGGAATTTTTTTCACCCCTATGGTTAATAACCCTGTAACACTCCAAGGTAATCCATCGGTTGCCCCAAATAAACGTCGGTACAAATACTGTAAACTGTCATTTAGCCCAGGTAATCCAGGATAACACTTAAGGTAAATAAAGCGATTATCATGGCCTTCCTTTAAGGATAATTTATAAACTAAATGATTGCCTGGTAATTCACTCGGCTTTAAAGCTTGTTTTTTCCCATCCCAAAATTGATTGGCAATATCCTCCTTTAAAAAAAACGGTTCATTGATTCCTATCAATATTAATGTTGCATAAGAAGGTTTTTCTGTTTCTGATGCGCCCATTTCTGTTTTTAAGCCTTTTACCCACAGAGGATAATCACATAACCAAGATAAACGTTCACCCGTAACTAATGGAATATTGCCTACATGTGATAAAACGCTATTTTTTCTATCCTCATCCATTATTCGTTTAATGCTTTCATAATAGAATTTTTTAAGCGCAAAAGTAGGCATACGCTTAAACAACCTTTCATGAAAAGCAATAGTATCAAATGAATTTGTCCACTCCTCTTCTTTATTTAATATATATACAAGTGATTCAATTAAAGCTTCGGTAAGCTCTAACGATTCATCAGTATTAAACATATGAATAAAAGCCGCGTAAGGATTTCGAAGTGTTTCAGATAAAGGTAAATTTTTGTTTATTGTTTTCGTTAATGACGTATAAAGTGGAAAAATATAAAAACGAGCCATATCGAAGACTTTTTGAAATGCTTCTGAAAATTCAGTGGTATCGATTCGATTTTCCGGATAAACAAAAGCACAGCGCAAGTAATTCAAATAGTGCAAATGCTTCTTTAGTGTATTTTGAATAGATAAGGGTATCTGTATCGACGTAAACGTTGTATAAGTAACATCTGTTACTAATTGCGTTTCAAATTGCATGACATGCTCAAAAAAACGCATTAAAGGTTTTATCGCTATTTCTTTTAATTGTTTTTCATTCATTTTTTCGTTTGAGGTTTTTATTGACTCTTCCCAAGATTGAAAATTAGCGAATGACAATATCCTTTTATTCTTATTAAATTGAATGCCCCTAAAATTATTCAAAAAATCGTTGGCATGAGAGTTAAAATAAGCAAAAAATAAACTTTCTTTATCTATAGTTAAAACACTCTGACTAAGTCGTTGTTGATAATCTCTAAATAATATAGAACTTGTGTTTTGCTTTAATGGGAAGAGGGCTTTATCATATTCTACAGCACTCACCAGTATAGGTTCGTTTTGAAATGGCGATGTCGTATAAATTTCATTAGCCAAACAAAGACCATGAAAATACATAAAAGATTCGCCATTGTTATTTATTATGTCTTTGGCCGCTATTTCTGATTCCTTGGCGTAGTTTTCGGGTGTTTTGCAGTACTTCTCGAATTTAACTGCCTCCAGCTGTAAACCTATTTTACGCCAATGGCTCGTTTCTCCTTTAGCTAAAATCCAATCATCAGCCAACAAATAAATACACAAAGACCATACCGAAAATAATTCTTGTATAATTGCTACGCTTTTTTCATCATCCTGTTTTAGTAAAACAGCAAACTCAATATCAGAATCAGCATTTAAGGCTTTTCGGGCCAAAGAACCAAGAGCTAAAATAGAAAACTCCATATTATTCTCAGGCAATAATTCCAGACTATATTTAAAAATAGACCGTAATACGTCTTCAACAGAAGATTGATAGTTTTGTTGGATTTCTTCAAATGAATCCAAAGCACAATCTTGAAATTTATTTTTTGTATTTCTTATTTTTTGAATCCAGCTTTCCCAATCGGGTAAATTAATGTCGACAATATGGGGTTTGCAGTTCGGTATGGCATTAAATTTTTGAAACCAATTTTCAATCCTCAAACCACTATCTTCTCTTGTTTTTAAAAGCCCAGATAAATGCACACTAAAATAAGAAAACTCCTTGTCTATAAAATCATGATGATTATTCAAATCGGCAATAAAACGCTCCCATTCTTCATCAAAGTATGCATTTTTAATTTCTGAAAGCTTCTTATACCAATAGTTCTGAAATACAGTAATGTAAGTATTTCGTTCTTCTGTTTCTAAACCCATTATTATCGTCTTTTGACGTTTTTCTAATAACTCCTTAAAAAGGATAGTTAAATTTTCGTTTAATTCTTCAACACCTTGTTCTTGTTTAAAAGCATCCCACTCTTGTTTTAATTCTTTAGTGCTTTCTTTTGTATCAAAAAGCTTGCTTCTTGTTTTTAATAGTAGCGTTTTAAGACAATAATTTATTTTTTCTTTAGCATGATAATTATCTTTCTCTACCTCATCTTGGTATAACAATAATGCATAGGGTAAGGCTGCCATAACATCGTTAGGGAAAAACTTCCGAAAAAGAGCATCAAAATAATCATACATGATTATTTTCCACTCATTTTTTTCTTCGTTTTGGATTTTTTTAATTTTATCGCGAATAAACGATATTACGCGTTCAAAAATGCGTTCCCATATTATTATTGAATCTTCATTCAAAGATAATTGAGCACTGATATAAAGAAAGTTTTTGGTTTCACTAAGGGTAACGTTTTCACTACCAGTATATTTTATATTAATATAAATGTTTAATTCTTTAATAATTAACTCTTCACCATATCTATTCTTATATTGACTGACAATTCCTTCGTATTCAGCAATGTTTTTATCTAGATAAGCTAAAATTCCTTTAGGCAAAAGAAAATCATGCTGCATTTTGGCTAACATAAACAATAAACCCTGTATTTTTATTTGTCGATGAATGACTACCGTGAATGAAATGAGTACGTTGATAAAAAGAAATGCATTAAAAATAACGTTGGCACCAAACCCATAGCACCAACGTTATTTTAGTGTGAATACTTATTGTAAACGGGGTTTAGTATTCTCTTCTAACGATAAAGATTTCCCTTCTAGTTTCAGTAAAATAATTTTCCCATCGTCTTTTAATAAAAGATTGATGCTCTGATGAAGATTCGATGGTTTATAACATCCATATTCCGGATGAGGAATTAAACGGTTATTCTCTCCCATCACCCATAGTCTGATTTCGCTACTGGTTAACTCTCCTAATGCTTGAATAAGCGAAGGATGTAGCACCTTTTCATTTTTCCCATCAGAAATAACGTATCGTAAATAGGCTTGTAATAACGTTGCATTGTTAAATAAGTTATTCAGGAAACTGTTATCATTTTCGAAAAGATTTTCCCGGCTTATTTCAATCCCTTCTTCTTGATGTAAATATTCTAAAAATGCCTCACTTTGTAGCGCTTCTAAATAACCTGGCTTTACTATCTCGCTTACTTTTTCACTATTTTCAGAAAGGAGTTTGTATGCAAAATTTGGTGATATATTAATTTCTCGATAAGTGGAGTACTCCCCATCAAATGGACGATAACTAAATACTTCATCGCTTGAGGTTAGAATTTCTTCATAAACTTGTGACACTTTTGGTTGATTGAAAAATCCTTGCTGATTCGTAGATAAAGGCGCCGTGTTTTCTACTAATGTATTGTGATAAGGCACACTGTTTTGTCGAAACGCTTCTGTTCGAATAATCGGTGAAAAATGAGAATCAAAAACAACGACATGTACCGTATTATTATCTTCATAGTTATCGTAATTTTCAAAACTAGCGCCATTGAGTTGGTGCGCAATAATTGATTGGCCTTCTGCTTCTTGAACTTCGATTACATGCAAATCAACACCAAGTTCATCACGTAAAATCCTACCATCTAATTCTTGTTCACCCCATATCGCACTCAAAAGCGTTTTACTTTTTCCTGCCTCAATATCGTCAGCTGTATAAAGGATGTTATCCCGATATTCTTCATAACTTTTTCTAGCCATTAACTCAATTAATTCCGGTTTATCCGAATACTTAAGCTTCGCTTGATTTAAAAAATACGTGTATATCCAATTTTCAGAAAGAGGACCTTTCTCTAATTTTTTTACCTTATCATGACATATCATTCGCAGTGTCTTAACGGATAAGTATGCTTTACCGGCATCCAGCAATCCTTTTGAAAATGCATCAAAAAAACAATCCCCTAAACCTTTAGCGTCACCCAGCATAATTCCTTTTGGCAAATGCTTTTCAACTAAGGTCTTTTTTTCAACCAAATTGAATTTTTCTTTGTCAAAAACTTCAATTAAGGGTAAAGGAATTGCCATCACGTCTTCATTATCCGTAAGTAAATTCGCTTGTGCACGTAACCACACTTTTAATAAGGGCGCGATACTTTCGTTATAATTAGGTTTTGTTTTTAATAAGGCAATATCTTCGGGACTAAAGGCATAATGATATTCCCGAAATAACCGCAATAAACGAAAACGATTTTCAATTCTTAAGCTGAGCTTCTTATCAAATACCCCTAAGGCTTGCGTCAACACTTCCATGGCAGGCGTATTATCAGAGCGATTACGAATCGTTAATGAAGCTCCTGCTTCTAATAACATACGGCAAATCGTCACATCTCCAATAAAGGCTGCATTATGTATTGGCGTATTTCCAGTAAAACGTCCTTTTTCTGCTTGATTAATTAAAGAAGGCGCTTTTTCAATTAATAGGGCAACCGCCACACTATTGCCATATAAGGTTGCGGTATGTAATACCGTTCGACCTCGGTTTCCGGTAATCGTTAAATTAACGCCTCCTTCTAACAATAAACGCCAAATATCAATAAAAGTGTGTTCATCAGAAATCATCACAGCATAATGAAGCGGGGAATACCCATTATCGTCTAAAGCATTCACGTCTATTTTTAAATTAAGTAAATATTCTACTAATTCCACATGACCAAAACGACAGGCCACATGTAAGGCATTGGCAGCATTTTTACTTAAATAATCCAGAATAATCGAACTTTTTCTAGGTAATTCCTTTTTAAAAGCCGCAATATCACCTTGAGTACACGCTTTCATCAAATCAGAGGCTTTATATTGATATTCATCCAATGCAGCGAGTTGCTCTTTTATCAACCGTTTACGCTCATCAAACTTATCCATCTCAAGGTAATATTCTTCAGCAATTTTGGTTTTTGAATCCAGTAAATCTTGATATTCATCATGGAGTAATTTAATATTTTCTATTACAGAATCCAACTGTTCTTGGGCATTGTCAGAAATACTAAAACGAAGGCAATTTAATTCTTTTGTTAATAAAGCAAGATAAATATCAAGCTCTTCCTTTCTTTCAGATTTTGTACTTAATGAAATCTCAATATTATTTCGAAAAATACTCTCTCTGGCATTTACTAAATTTTCATAATCTTGCAATAAGTTCCGCACAGAATTAGCGAGCATTTGATAATACTGCCCATCCCAATAATTAAAATCATGGCGCCCATTATCCTCTAAAAATTGGGCTAGAATGTCTTGTTGAATTTCAAGCCATTCAATCTCTCTTGCTATTCCAAGCAACAGACTTTGCATATCACTTAATGCTTGCATGCGACTAATGACTGTTTGGTTTTTTTGTTCATTTATTTCAGCTAATAGCTTTTGATACTGTTTTTTTAAATTCTCAAATACATCGTCTTGATTTAACATGCGGACTCCCAGTAAAGTAACATAACCTATTTCAATAGTAGCATTTAAAAAATCCTTTCATCACCGTAAAAATTACGGATAATCCTGTAAGCATTAAGCTAATAATTAGCTTAATTCAGGACTGATATATTAAACAAGTCCTGATGCAATAAAATGACTTACTTTTACCTATCAATCATCGTTAAAACAACTAAATATAAATTAGCATTTTAAAAAATTAATTTTTGCATATCTTCATGCCGTTGATTATCCAACGTATGAAAATAAATCTCGGTTGTTTGTAAACTAGAATGCCCCATGTTTTGTTGAACATGGGCTTTATCCATCCCTGCCCAAGCTTGAGCAGAGCTGGATTGATGGCGTAACCAATGCGGCGATAATTTCAGGAGCTTTTGGTATTTATTTTCATTTAGTTTAAATTTTTCTGCGGTTTGGCGACCTATCTCTTTTACAATATTGGCAAGATGTCTTGGACTTAATCCTTCATTATGTCGCCAGGAAGGTATTAATGGACCTGTTTCATTGGGTGTTGGTAAAGATGGTAATTTTAAATGAGTACGAAATAAACGAATTTCTGCTAAAAAATGGGTAACAGGAATGCGCCTTACCTTATTGCCTTTACCTTTGGTGATATACCACCATCTATCTTGTAAACATCGAAAATTACCCCAATGTCCTTGTGCTAATTCAAAGGCTCGTAAACCTAAATAAAAAAAGGCAGTAAAGATAAAACGAGCACGGGCTTTTTCATCCAACTCATGAGGGGTATTTTCCGGCAATTCTACTATCGTTTGTTTTAATGCCTCCCATAATTCAGGCTCTAAAATCCGCTCTAATGTCTCTAGTTTATGGGCTTCATTATGACGTAAATTTACCTTTCGTATTAATTGAAAAGGATTAAAAATCAGGTAACCGGCAGCCACTAAATATCGAAATAATGAATGAATTGCCGCCATTGCCACGGCTTTTGAACGCGGGCTTAAGGGACCTGTAAAAGGTTTCCAATTTTTGCTATAGCGCTTAGCGGTTTTCCCTCCTTTTCGTGCGCACCAAAATTCGCTCGGTTTTGGATTATCTAAAAAGTGAAGATACGCTTCAATATCCTCTCTATCCAGTTGTGATAATGCTTTATGTCGGCTGCAGATACACCACAACATTAATCTATCAGCTTCTTTTTGGTAATTACGATACGTTTGGGGTGACCGTTGATATTCATTGAGCCAACATTGTACCGCTTCAGCATCATGCTTTGCTCGAATGTGACAATGTTCCGCTAATTGTAAATTACTTTTATAGCCAGCATTATTTGATAATTGCATCAAAATCGAGGGAATATTCTCTATTTCGGGTAATTCGTTAAATACGGGAATGAAAGTGTCTTGATATACCCCTATTTCTTGCACCATATGTTATCCTCTTTTTACTCTTTTTTCTAACGCGAATGACAATTGTTGTAAGGTGATTTCCAAACGTTCAATGCGTTCTTTAGCTTCCGATAGGTTTGATTCATACCGCTGTAATTGCTCTTTTTTTTCTGCTTCTTTGATTTGAGCTTCTTTTAAGGTTAAGGTATTTTCTAATAAGGCTTTCGTTTTTTCCTGTAACTCCGTTGCTAATTTTTTAGAATTGTTTTTTTGTATTGCTGCTTCTTGTTCATACCGTTTTAGGGTTTGTTTAAATTCAGTTACCCATTGTTGCGTTGTACGCTCCGTTGTTAAGATTTTTTCATGCTGTTTTTCTAATTTATGGTAAGCCACGCGTTTCTCATCCAATTCCACCATATGGCGTTGGCGTTTTGTTTCTAAGCAATCTCGCAATGCATCAATTTCTTTTTTGTCGTTTAACTGTATTGCTTGGCTTTCTTCTTTTACATAATTCAATTGCTGTTCATAAAAGCGTTTTTGTTCATCAAATCGACGCTGCGTTTCTGCTTGCCATTGTTGTAATTGTTGGGCTGCTTGTTGTGCTTTTTCTTCACTTATCGCTCTTTTTTGGCGTTCTTGTATTAATTCATCGGATAGCGAAAAATGCTGTGATTTAATATCATTATAACTTTGGGTTAGCTCATCAAACCTAATCCGTAAATTTTGATGTTCATTCCCTAATGCTTCATATTTTTGATTAACTTCTTCAATCGCCTCTGTACCTTCTTTTTTTGCACGCATTATCTTTTCTTCGGCTTCTGCTAAAATCTCTTCCCGCACAAAAGCGGCAGCACGGCTAATGGGATTGGACAATACGGACGGCGTTTCTTCAAAACTAACTTCTTTTATCCCACGACTATCAGCCCAGCTTTTTCGGTATTGATAAATTTGATTCGGACTTCCTTTTTTATAACCTAATTCAAATAAACGCATTGTGATCGCATCACGGGTTAATTGACTAAATGGCACCCCTTTAGCCCATAAATCATTACAGGCTTGCCAAATTTCATTCTCTCGACGGGTACGGGGTAATAGCATGTTTTATTCTCCTTGTTTAAAAACGATATTTATTCAACATTTTCTTTAAGTTCAGCGTCTAATTCTTCAACTGTTGGTAAACTATCGCGTAAATTATCCGGCAACGATTGCGTCAGTTGTGTTTCCCATTCAGAAACGCTCATGGGATGGCGCATACCATTTAGCGCATATTTAACGAGAATTTCATTTTTACCTCGCACCAATAATAAACCTAGTGTTGGCTTATCATTAGGATGTTTTAGCAATCTATCAACGGCGGTCATATAAAGTCCTAGCTGTGCACCATCAACGACTTCAAATTCCCGCACTTTAATTTCCAATACGATATATCGGCGCAATTTTCAGTGATAAAACAGTAAATCAAGATAAAGATCTTGTTTGCCTACTTCCAAATGGACTTGCTGTCCAACAAAAGCAAAACCTTGTCCTAGCTCAATTGAGAACTTCTGGATATGCTGAATTAGGCCTTGTTCTAATTCCTTTTCACGACGCGGGGCATCAGTACCTAAAAAATCAAACAAGTACGGATCTTTAAAAACTTGTATTGCCAAATCGGATTCATCTGAGGGCAATGTTAAGGGAAAATGGTTCTGTCGCAAAAAATAAAAAAGCGGCTAAAAGTTGCGGATAGATTTTTCTCTAGGCGCAATTAGGCTGCTAATGAGTAAAATTGCTCAAACAAAGTCATATTGGCTGCTTGTTGGTGCTGACCTTTACGAAGCATTCGGTGAAGTTCAATTCCTACCAAAGTTGATGCTGCTGAGTGAACCGCTTTAAAACCCATCATAGGTTTAACAATTCGCTTAATCCCTCGATAGTCTTGCTCGACAATATTATTAAGGTATTTTATCTGCCTTATTTCAATTTGGAAGAATACACAACCTATTAATAGCAAAATAAAAAGTTGGCAATTAATCGATTCTAAGCTGGCTTCGTTTGAACCACTTTTATCAATGGTTACTTTCAGAGGATAGCCGCTTGAACCTATGGCTTTTTCAAAAAAAGTTCTTGCAGCTGGTTCATCTCGTTTTTCAGATAGCATAAAATCAACGGTATATCCTTCTTTATCAACCGCACGATAAAGATAATGCCATACGCCTTTTATTTTGATATACGTTTCATCCATATACCAGCTAGTACTCACTTTCTTTTTGTGCTTGTGACGAAACTGCGCTTCAAGCAAAGGAGCATAATACATAACCCAACGATTAATCGTTGAATGGTCAACACAAATTCCCCGCTCTCGCATCATTTCTTCAATATCCCGATAGCTCAGCGGATAAGCTAAATACCAACGGACGAGCGTTAAAATAATATCTTTTTGAAAATGCCGCCATTTGAAGTTTATCATATCCAGTCCTTTTCAAATCTTTCTTCAATAAAGCATAGCTCAATCAAATAAAATTTGCGACAGAACCGCGTATACTTCAATCTGACAGGATGATTCGAAAAAATACCCCTTTTTAAATGTCATTGAAAAGGGATATTTACACTACTCCTTACGAAGCATTCGATTAAGCTCAGCCTTTACCAAAGTCGATGTTGGGACATCAGCCATTTTTAAACACCGGTCTCTTAGTTGAATCATCACCA
>CBCSKA010000079.1:0-2607 GCA_965140885.1 Legionellaceae bacterium
TGGACTACGATTTAATTTGATTGCCAGCATCTACAATTTTGAGCTCTATTTGTGAGTTTCGAAAGAACTCTATTATTGAAATTCCTATACATGAACATTTTATAGCTTCACCCTGGTAAATTGGCAGAAAATGATTTAAAGTGACCCTTCCAGTATTCCTATGCCGGCGACTTCTGATGCTGATTTGCAATGAGGTGTAACTGAGGTTACAGTATACTGTATTTATATTAACAAATAATAAATTAGGATGAATATTATATGAAAAAGAAAAAAAATCTCATTAAAACAACAAACAAAATTGACCAGAAAGATGATATTTCTTCTGAAGTTGAATCCGTAGAATCAAACCAAATTTTTAGAATTTTCATTTCTGCAACAGGTATAATTTTTGCGACTGCTATATTGGCGCTAACCTTAGCCGCAGCAGCATTTTTTATATATATGTTCGTTACAACAGCATTTTTGCCAATGATCTTGTATGCAGCAGTTTCGCTTATGCCCGCTGCGGTTGTTGGAATTTGGGCTTTAGTAGCAGGAGTTAATATTATAACCAACAAAGTCTGTGATGCTATGAAAAGTGAAAACCCAGAGATGGATAAGCAAAATTTAGCTTCGAATGCAACATTAGCATCAAATTCTATAGAGATAATTAATAACAAAGAAAGTACGAATTCTCTTGGTAATTCTTCATGGATAAATTCGAGGAAAAGCAATTGCCCATCTTTTTTTAAGAACAAAACCTCAAATGTAACGCAGGCGAATTCTGTTGAATCAATAGATGAAGGGATCGTCTCAGAATTCGGAATTTAAAGTACGTTAAGGCAATCAGTTCTCGAAACTCGCCGTTCTTCACTGCTTCAATCGAGAACAGTTTTCGAGAACATGCCGGCCGCGTCGGTGCAGGAACCCGTCAACTTCTCAACAAAGCTTCTCGTAGACCATCGTTTCTGAGAAGGCCACTATCCGCCTCTTATCGTACGATTTTTTACTTTTTCAGACACGCCACTAATGAGCCTTGTCAGTATAAGCTTTTTTGTTTGAAAGCAATCTTGCGACAGATGTGTACCAGCTTACCGGCTACGCCGCTTAATATTTGCCTAAAATTTTAGGCAAATATTTTTACTGTGACGGGCTATATTTTTCCGGTTTTTTGGGTATTTTTAATTATTTTTTTGAAAAAGAAAAACAAGGCCAGTAATCACTCTTCCTTTCTTAGTTGTATCCCAGTCAACTGATAAGTTGCTTGTTGAGTTAATCTCAACAATTGAAGGGTCAATAATTCCCTTCTTAAGATCAAAGAACCTTTTATATAGATCCTTTAATTCTAGACGTTCTCGTAGCTTATCTAAGCTTATATAGCGTTCACAAGTTTTGGCAAACTGGACAAGAAGCTCATAAAACCGAATAGAGTACGCTGTCTTAAATTTCGATATTTGCTTAAGATCGTAGCTAGTGAACTGTTTATGTATTACCATGGTACCTGAATATTAAACATTATTAGTGTAAACTTGTGTCTTTGATAAATTGACTACCAAGGTAAGCTATGAGCAATAAAAAACTGCCAGTGAAGATATTAGAGGAATTAAGGAAAAAAGCGGTTAATGCTATTGTTAAAGAAGGGTTAACCAAAACTAAGGCGGCGAAATTATTTGGATTTAGCCGGACCTCCATAAGCCGCTATATACAGGCATTTGAACACGACGGTGAAGCCGGTCTTACCTATAAACGGCGAGGGGCAAAACCATTGAGCAGGCGCTACTTAAGTGAAGCGCAGGTTGAGGAGCTTGTAGAGACCTTACTGAGAAAATTGCCTGATGAAGTGAGGCTGGATTATACCCTCTGGAATAGTAAAGCGATTGGCGCTTTTATACAAAAGCAATTTAGCGTGAGCTATTCAGAAAGAGGGATAAGGAAATTAGTCAATCAGTTAGGATTTTCATCGCAAAAACCGATTAAACGCGCTTATCAGCGGGACGAGAAAAAGGCGGTGGCCTGGTTAACGAAGGAGTATCCCAAGATAAAAGTAAGAACCATGCAAGAAGGGGCAAGAATCTATTGGGCAGATGAAATTGGTATACAGTCAACGGATAACAGGGGTATAACCTACGGCCTTGTGGGAAAAGCACCGGTGATTAAGAAGACTGGAGCGCGCTTTAAAGCCAATATGCTAGCCGCGATTAGTCCGCAAGGATTTATGAATTGGATGGTATTTCAAGAAACCTGTGACAGTAAAAAATTCATTGAGTTTTTAGGCAGAATGCGCCGACAAATCAAACAGAAAATATTTTTGATTGTCGATAATCATCGTATTCATCATAGTAAAAAAGTGACGCAATACCTAGAGAAATATAAAGACAATATTGAAATTTTTTTTGCCTGCTTATTGCCCAGAGCTTAATCCCCAGGAGTTGGTTAATCAGGATGTGAAAGCCAATGCTAATCATTTTAAAGCGGTTAAAACGATGGATGATTTATTAGAGTTCTTTCGAAACTCACAATTAGAGCTCAAAATTGTAGATGCCGGCAAATCAAGGGACTTTCCCAGGAACTGTGTAAATTTCATTCTAGGCATTTAAATTCTACCGTCAAATTTAATCATAAAATGGG
>CBCSKA010000080.1:0-2536 GCA_965140885.1 Legionellaceae bacterium
TTTCATCTGTAGTATCAATACGACAAAGTCGCTCGGTAATTAGTCCGACAGTCTCCCTCGGTAATGACACTAATTCAGCTAAATACCAACGGACGACCGTTAAAATAATATCTTTTTGAAAATGCCGCCATTTGAAGTTTATCAGATCCAGTCCTTTTCAAATCTTTCTTCAACCAAGCATAGCTCAATCAAAAAATTTTTGCGACAGAACCACTTTGGCAGGCATTGAACTTCACCGAATGCTTCGTAAAGGTCAGCACCAACAAGCAGCTAATATGAATTTGTTTGAGCAATTCTACTCATTAGCAGCCTAATTGCGCCTAGAGAAAATATATTCGCAACTTTTAGCCACTTTTTTATTTTTTGCGACAGAACCCCTGGTAAAGGTATATACGTCGCTATTAATTCTCTAGTTTTACAATTACCGTTAATTAACATTATTAAAACTAGTTTCATCTACCGTTTTATCATCTATTTCAACAGTTAGAATACCTATATTTGATATCATATCTAAGACAGTTTGTTTATCATGAATGGATATTTCTGATGATTTAAAAAATGTTTCAACTTGATCTACAACTAATTTAGCAGCGAATGACATTTTCATTCTTTTCGCTTTGTTATTAAAAAAATTATATTCAATAACATTGTTTGAACCTATAGATTCTACTTTAGCTTGTTCATATGATGGCTTTAAATATTCGGGAAATAATTTATATACATAGGCTAAACCATCAGCAATTGGCTTAGGATAAACTAGGTATTTATAATCCTGAAACATAAGAAATACCGCATATTCTTCTTTAAGGTAAGCGATTGAATCTTCTAATTTATTCTTTTTACCTAACTGTGATTTATTAATGGTTCTAACTAATTTATTATTGAATTCTGAGTTAGGTTTACACTTATCCTCAATAATACTTAATTTTTCTATAAATTCCTTTTTTTGTTTTTTAATAAAATCATCCCATCTTAATACCGAAACTTGGCTTAATATATATTTATTTTCCTTTAAATAATTATCTCCATTTTTTAAATCTTCTAATTCATTTTTTGAATTATGCCTATTTAAAGTATCAGCTATTATTACAGTTATTTCATGCTTATAACTTTTTAGCTCTTTTATAAGAGCTTCCAGTCTTTCGCCTGATAGAGAACCTTTCCCCATGCTAATAGGAATTATTATTTTTTCTGGTGAAGAAAGCTTTATTGTTTCACTTATTTTTGCTTCATAATTCATTTATAAATTCCTCATAATGAATTTTATATCCTCATAAATTTATTATATTTCAAACAAAGGCAACTCTATAGCAATAGCAAATAACTTACAAAATCGCCTCTTAATTTACCAGTATTCTTATAAAAAAAAATATATTTTTGCAATGGTTTTATTTAAAAAAATAAAAAAATGTTATTCTGTTTTTTTTTTAAAATGGATTTAATAAAATGAATACTTTTGAGCAACTTATTGCACAAACAGCAGGAAATTTATATTGGAAAGATTTAGAAGGACATTATATAGGCTGCAACAATAATTTTGCAAAAATATTAAAGCTTTCTTCTACTTCTGAAATAGTTGGTAAAACAGATTTTGATTTATTAGATTCTGAAAAAGCATCTTTGATTTATGAAACGGATAAGAAAATTATTGAAGGCAAAGAAACTATAACCATAGAAGAAAAAGGGCTTGATATAAATGGAAAAGAAGCTTATTACCTTAGTACAAAATCGCCTTTATTTGATGAAAATAATAACATTATTGGAATAATTGGTTCATCGATTGATATTACTAAACAAAAGCAAGCAGAACAGGCAAGAAGTGATTTTATATCTAATATGGAGCATGATATAAGAACCCCATTTAATGGAATTTGCACCATTTCAAAAATTTTATACGAAAAAGAAGAAGATAAAACAAAAAAAGAATGGTTAGGTTATGTAGTTCAATCTTCAAATTGGCTCTTTTCTTTTTTTAATCAAATACTAGATATAATTGTTAAGGGTAAAATACCTTCAAAAATAGTAGAATTTAAATTACAAGATTCTATAGATGAAGTTGTTGGAATATTGTTAACTGAAATTAAACGAAAAAATTTAACACTAAATATTATATGTTCGGAAGAGAAAATTATATGTGATAGTTTTAAATTAAGCCGTATATTACTAAATTTGATGAGTAATGCTGTTAGGTATACTGATTCTGGAAAAATTAATTTAATAGTTCACTCTATTAAACCTCTTAAAATAAGTATAGAGGATACGGGGATAGGAATACCAAAAGAATTATTGGAATTTATTTTTGAGGAATTTTCAAAACTAAAGTTATCTAATACGCAACAGATTTTTAGTGGTCTTGGTGTTGGTTTATATTTAGCACGTTACTACGCCAGAGAATTAGGCGGCGATATAACGGTAACGAGTGAGCCTGGAAAAGGTTCTTGTTTTACATTGCTGCTCAATTGAATTAGTGTCATTACCGAGGGAGACTGTCGGACTAATTACCGAGCGACTTTGTCGTATTGATACTACAGATGAA
>CBCSKA010000081.1:0-2492 GCA_965140885.1 Legionellaceae bacterium
AAAACATCCGGTACTACGGTCTACCAGGGACTATCGGCCTCGCTCCTTCGTCGCTTCCTTGGCCGACAGCGAATGAATTTTATATTTCAATCCACTGGGCGTCCCTGCTTTAAACGCTAAACTGGCATCAGGATCAGTCAGGCTTGTATTTGTTTTATTCGTTACTTTTCTTGTTGGTACTTTTAACCCTATTTTTCTATCTTGTTGAGCCATTTTTTCTTCCTTCGCTAGCGCAAGCTAATTCGCTTGCAAGGAGTCTAATGAAGCATTAGCGGCAATGAGCGTGCTATCAGTTAATATACGTTCACCTTTCACAAGCCCTTTTTCATTGCACTGAGCAATGACGCTATCAAAAAATGCTTGAAATACATCATCACCTAATCTATCTCGTACTCGAGTTAATGAAGAATGGTCGGGTATTTTATCGTTTAACGAAAGCTTACAAAACCAACGATAAGCCATATTATAAAGAAGTTCCTCACACAATTGCCTATCAGAAGCGATATTGTACAAATAACTGACCAACATAATTCGAAAAAAAATTTCGGGGTCAATAGAGGGGCGCCCATTGTTAGGACAATAGTAGGGGAAAGTTAATCCCCTAATAAAACTAAAATCCACGTATTTATCTATTCGCCGTAATAAATGATGTTCTGGAATAAGTGTTTCTAAATCCAAATTAATTTTGACTTGTGTTTGAAAGTGATGGTGGCCTTGCATTTCGAAATTACCTCCACTACAAGAAAATAATTTAGTGTTATTTTAACTTACATCATACTTTTTCAACAGGCCCGACCGTTTTATTTACTACTCATTCAGATGAAGGAAACAAAAATTAGTTGGGAAATTTAAATTGTTTAATATGCTCGAATTAAACTGGGAAAAATTGAAGACAAAATCGCCAATCCACTTTTACTGACATTCTCTATGGAGAACTATTGCAGAATCTTTTTAGAATAATTGATATGATTACTCTACCTTGATAATGAGTCGAAAAATTAAAGGAATAGTTTTCCATTGTAAGACAAGGATGTCTTCATTTTCGACTCTTATCATCGACTAATATTTTTGATTAGTAATTAGCATTTACAAATGCTACCTTAATACGAATAAATATTTTTTTAATATAAGATTTTTATTTTTTATAAATTATCGATGTGTTTTGTTCTTTTTGTGATTCTTCTCTTGTAAGAGATTTATTCTCAATAGAAAATAAGCTATTACTATTCATCAATTTTGTTAAGGCTTTCATTTTAACTATATCATTTTTCCTTTCTTCCGTAGTTTTACTTAAAATATAGTCCATTTTAAACATAGAAAACTCTCCGGGAGGAAATATTAAACAAGCCTCTATATCCTTTAATTGTTTATCCTTGATATAGTTATTCATAATTGTTAGAAATTCATTTTTACCGTGTGTCTCTGCGATAGCTAAGGCGCTACATAAACCATAATTTATTTCAATTTTTGTTTCATTAAATATTTTATTGAATAAATCTTTATTATTTTTCCCTACACACATTGCAAGCGGAGAACCTCCATCTGTTCTAATCTTGTTAGGATCAGCATTATAGCTTAAGAGTAGTTCAACACATTCGGTCCATCCTTTTTGACAAGCATAAATTAAAGGAGTGCTTTCATAACTTAGTATTCCTTGTACTTGATTCAGGACTTCTGGCGCATAATTTGAAGTATGTTTTAAAAAGAGTTCTGCTGCTTTAATTTTTGGTTCACCTTTATCTAACATTAACAAATAACCAATGGCTGCAAAACCAGATTGACATATTACAAACGGGTTAGCCTTGGCTTTTAAAAGGCCTACCATTTCTTTCGTACGATTATCGATACACGAACGAACTAAAAGCGTCTCCCCTTTGATATTTTTAAATTCAGGGTTTGCTCCCTTGTTTAGCAATAACTCAAATACTTCTGAAAATTTATTTTGATAAGCGAAAATCAAAGGGTATGTATATTCATTTTTTATTTTTATTTTCGTATTTAAATTTATATTTTTAGCTTCCTCTAAAAATAGATTTAAAGCACTTACTCTATTATTTGCTAAAGCAAACGTAAAAATTGATAATGTGTCTGAGTTAAATTTAGCGACTGAAATTAAATTTCGTAAATCTTCTTTCTTTATTTTTTCGTATTCTTTTTCTATTATAAATATTCTAATGAGTGTTTTTTTTGCTTCTTCTTCGAGTTTACGCACATTTGTAATAGCCTCGAGAAATTCATTATTATCTAAATTAAAATCTAACAAGGCTTTTTGATATTCATATTCTGTTTTAATGGCTTCAGATAGTTTTATTTTTCTTAATTCTTGGGCTTCTTTGATGTGGTTTTTAATTTCAGCAATTTTAGTACTTTCATTCTTTACTGTAATTTTTTTTGTCTTAAATTTTGAACTCTGCGCTGTTTGTGTATTTTTTTCAGTTATGATTAAGGAATCATCCTGAAATAATTTTTTTTCAATATCTAATTCAAGTCGT
>CBCSKA010000082.1:0-2444 GCA_965140885.1 Legionellaceae bacterium
TAGAAAATCACTGATTAGTTGGATCCGTCAATTTCCCTTGGTAATTAAGATACGACAAAATCGCTTGGTGTTAACAATATAAGATGGAATCGTTCTGACTTGATCTGACAAAGCACTTGAAAATAAGGTTATCCATTTTGATAGTTATGTCAATTAGCATCAAAACTTAAAAGGATAACCTTATGTTACCGTGAAATGAAAAGATTATTAAAAACAAAGTTGGCTTATTAAATTTACATTAATGAGTTTGGATTTAATTCAAGTGTAGATATTTATAATGTTGAATTGAATATTTGAGGGTTGTAAAGGATATTAATGTTTTAAATGTATTTGGATAATGATAGTAAGTGTAAGTTGTTTATTAGTGATTTTGAGCAATCTTTTGGTATATAAATTTATGGTTGATGAATAAAGCAATGTGTAATCAGAGTTGATTGCTTTTAAGAACCTATAAAATTTTTATATTTTTATATTTTTAAATTTGGATATTTAAAAAAATATAAAGCTTTACTTGATATAAGTTTATTAACACTCTGCTTCTATCGGTATGAATTGATATAATTCATTTTTTAAATCTTCATTAATAATAGGTTTAGTTAAATAGGAATTCATTCCTGCTGCTAAACATTTATCTTTAAAAAAATCACCACTTGCTGTTAATGCGATAATCGGGATATCTTTACCATAATCGAGTTTGCGAATAGAAGAACACACATCACAGCCATCCATATCTGGTAAACCTATATCCATTAATATTCCGGAATATTCTTGATTAAACATTTGTAGTGCTTGAGAGCCATTTTCAGCAATATCAACTTGATAACCCATATCTTCTAAAAAAATTTGAGCAATTTTTTGATTTAGAAAATTATCTTCAACAACTAAAATTTTAGGTTTTGTTTCAAGCTTTTGGGTATTTTGAACCGCTCGACAGTTGGTCAAGGCTGAATTTTTTTTTAAAAAGAGTGTTTTTTCAGGCATTTTCTATATCTCACTGTATTAGGCAACAAAAATGGGGATAATTTAATTTACGGATAATTTTATAGGAATATTCAAAAATGCTAAATTTTTTATATATAAGTAGCATTAATGTTATTTTATCCTCAATTATTTATTATATTTGAATATAGTAAATAAAAAATTTGATAAATCAATTTGTGAAATTACTCTATTATTTGTAGGATATTTAAGCTTAAATTCAGTATTATATAAATTACAATATTAACTTCTTATATTCCATAGGGTAAATGGATAGATAAACTGATAGGAAGATGATCTGAATAACCAATATCAAGGATATTGACATGTTCTATTGAAATGGATGGACTAACAAGAATATGATCAATATTTCGTTTGGGTTCCCAGCTAGGAAATGTATTGATACTACGATTAGCCGGAATTAAACCTAGTTTTGTAATTAAAGAACAATTAGATAATTGTTTAATTGAGCAATTTAAATCTCCCATAACAATAACATGTTGATATTCACCCAGTAATTCATAGAGAAAATCTAATTGTAAACGTTGAGATCGAGCGCCTAATGATAAATGAGCAACGACGATAATAAGCGGATTATGGTTGTTACCTAATTGGAAAAAAATGGCTCCTCTGCCTGGCATTAATCCCGGCAATTTATAATTTAATACTTTGATAGGTATAAATCGACTTAAAATTCCATTACTGTGTTGCGCTATTTTGCCTAAATTACGGTTTAACTGTTGATGCCAATAGTTGAAACTAGCTTGTTCCGCAAGGTATTTGACTTGATTTATAAATCCCGTGCGTAAACTGCCTCCATCCACTTCTTGAAGTGCGACGATATCATAATGATGGATTAATTTTGCGATCGCATTTAAGTTATTTAATTGGCGTGAATGTGGCAATATTTGTTGCCAGCTATTAGTAATATATCGATAATAGCCAGGTTCTGAAAACATAGCCGCCTGTATATTATAGCTTAGTATTTTTAAATGCGTTTTTTGCATGAATATTCTATTTAAATGGTATTTAATAAAGCAGTGAATATTTAAATATCTATTTATTATGAGCATTAAATATGAAATTGATTTAAATAGTGTAGCACAATGTTTAATGAAAAAATGGATTATCGTACTGTTCTTGCGCATGTCCAAATATCTATTTTTTTAACGCCATTTTTTTGAAGTACTTTACTTAATTCATATACAGTAAAGCCTGTGGTAACGACATCATCAAAAATAGCTACGTGTTCTACAGTTAATGGTTTATCGATAGCAAAAGCGTTTTTTATATTTTTTTTACGCTGATTTGCAGAAATCCTTGATTGCGGTAATGTCGCTTTTTTTCTTATACAACTAGTTATATCCAAAGGAATTTTCAAGTTTTTAGTCATGTATAGCTAATTCCTTGTAAATTGGATATAATTATTAATTTATGACCTATTCAATCGATTTTAGAAAACATGT
>CBCSKA010000083.1:0-2410 GCA_965140885.1 Legionellaceae bacterium
AGAATAAAGGCTATCTGGGTCTTCTTGAAGCACCTCTAATGGTTTTAAGCATTTGGCTATTTTTTGATTACGAACAAGGTGATTTTCTATTTCTTTAGCATGAATTGAAGAAATACCATCGAAAACAATGCTTGTCAGTGTCGTATTGGTTTTTAATACCTCAGCTAGCGCTTTTTCGCCCTCAATACCAATGTTGTTATTACGAAGGGAAAGAGCGGTTAGCGTAGTATTGGCTTTAAGTGCCTCGGCTAACGCTTTTGCACCTTCAGCACCAATGCTGTTATCACAAAGCTCAAGAGTGGTCAGCGTGGTGTTGGTTTTTAATGCCTCTGCTAACGCTTTTGCGCCTTCAGCACCAATGCTGTTATTACGAAGGTCAAGAGTGTTCAGCGTGGTCTTGGTTTTTAACCCCTCTGCTAACGCTTTTGCACCCTCAGAACCAATGTTGTTATTATAAAGGTCGAGAGTGGTTAGCGTGGTATTGGTTTTTAACCACTCTGCTAACGCTTTTGCACCCTCAGCACCAATGCTGTTACAAGTAAGGTAAAGAGTGGTCAGCGTGGTATTGGCTTTAAGTGCCTCCGCTAACGCTTTTGCACCCTCAGCACCAATGCTGTTATAACGAAGCTCAAGAGTGGTCAGCGTGGCATTGGTTTTAAGTGCCTCTGCTAACGCTTTTGCACCCTCAGCACCAATGCTGTTACAAGTAAGGTAAAGAGTGGTCAGCGTGGTATTGGCTTTAAGTGCCTCTGCTAACGCTTTTGCACCCTCAGCACCAATGCTCTTAAACTTAAGGTAAAGAGCGGTTAGCGTGGTATTGGTTTTCAATACATCAGCTAAGGCTTTTGCACCCTCATCACCAATTCTGTTATCATAAATCTGAAGAGTGGTCAGCGTGGTATTGGCTTTAAGTGCCTCTGCTAACGCTTTTGCACCCTCAGCACCAACACTCTTACACCTAAGGTCAAGCGCGGTGAGAGTCTTATCGTTTTTTTTTATTCTTAAAATAATATTTTTATCAATCATATGATGATTTGCTAATTCCAATAAAGTTCCTATCTTTAATAAATAACTCAATCTTTTTATTTTGTCCATAAACTGCCGTAATTTTTTTTATATAGCACCACCCACTAACATATAGATTATTTTTTTAAGATATTCTCTATAACTTAAAAAAGCGCTAGTTTGATTTAACATCATTTTTCTAATTGCTGAATTTAAAGTCTATGAGTTAGTGGGCTATGCTATAACACTAACTAATTAAGCGTACTTCTTAATAATGGCGTTTCTTCATTTGCTTTTTTTGATGAAGCTTCTTTTTTAAAAGTAGTTAAGACTATCGAAGAGTTGTATATATTTTTTATTGCTAAGCTATCAATATTATTTGTTTTTCTAGTCACTTTTACGCTCTCAGCAAATGCAAAAAAATGATTAACATCCTCGTAGTTATTGTCGTTAATCGTAAGATAAATATTCTGAAGCGTCGCATTGTTTTTTAATGCTTTTGCTAATAATTGAATCTCTTTTTGAGAAAGCCCCTTTTGCGCTAATTCTAACGTCATTAACGTTTTATTATTTTTTATAATGTCTAAAAAATAGGTAATTCCTTTTTTTTCTAGCGTATTTTCAAAAAAATACAGCTTTTCTACGTTGGATGTTTCTATGGACGCTGCAATTAACTCCATTGCTATATTGCTCATTTGGTTTTCACATAATGAAATTATGACATTCTTTTTATATGCATTGATAGTTTCAGCTATAATCTCTGCTTTTTCTTCATCGATTATTTCCTTGCAAATATTATATTGTGTCGTTGCTTTAAAGTTACTTACGGTTGTAATTGGCATTTTTACCTCTTATTTTTACATTATTGTTATAAAAAACTTAATTTAGCTATTTCATTTCCTTTATGTACTGATATAACGTTGGCCTAGAAATACCCATCATTTGACAAATTTCGTTAATGGAATGTTCTTTTGATTCATAAAGCTTTTGTACTAATTGGCGTTTATTCATTTCTAACTTTTTAGGGCGACCACCTTGCCGTCCACGAACTCTGGCGGCTTCAAGTCCCGCATTCGTTCTTTCCCGAATAAGGTTACGCTCAAATTCTGCTAATGCCCCAAATATATGAAAAATTAGTTTTCCGGTTGATGTCGTTGTATTTATCGTTTCTTGAAGACTTTCAAATCCAACACCTAATGCATTTAACTCATTCACAAATTCTAATAAATGTTTTAAGGACCGCCCTAGCCTATCTAATCGCCAAACAACAAGCGTATCGCCTTTTCTTAGCGTTTCTTTTAATTTTATAAGTCCTGGCCTTTCTGACACCAGGGAAATTGCATGAAAAAGGCTAGCATTACTTTAAAATATATTCTCTAAGCAAAATTAAGAACTTTCAAAGATA
>CBCSKA010000084.1:0-853 GCA_965140885.1 Legionellaceae bacterium
CAAAAATGGCGACACTATCGAGTTTGCACTATTCGTTCCCGAAAAGCCGTCTTATTCTGTCTGAAAGATTCGTTAATCTGTGCGCGACTTTATTGTAAAAATCACTTTCGGTTTCCTTTTCTAGAAGTGATTGAAAATGACTATTAATCAAGTTAACGACATTTTTTTCACCGTCTTGGTAACGTTTTTTAAACGTATTTAATTGTTCCTCTAATGACTGATTGTCTTTTTTAGATTCTTGCAAAGAGGTGTTATCTTCTATAATTGTTAATTCATTATCCGTATTTTGTTGAGGTAACATTTCTATAAACTCCTTGTGAATAGTTATAATGCTATTTTTTAATGAATTGGGTTGATTGTTTATTGTCTCTAGCTTCACTTCTATCTGGTCACGTAATGTGGCGATTTCTTGTAGTCTTTCGCTCTTTTTTGCTTTGGCCAAGAATTCATTATCTTGCCTTAACTTTTCTTGGGCTTCTTGGTATTTTTGCTGGCCTTCTATTCCGTACTGGGTGTAATAATAGAGTTTTTCCGCATCGTTACTTCCTTGCATGGCGGCATCCCAAAAATACGTTGCAGCTTTTTGTTGGTATTGTTTGGAATAAAGCGTATCGAATGTGGGGCTGTTATCAATCGCTTTTTTTAAATAGATATTGCCTAATGCAATTTTAGCTAAGTCGTAGTAAGCGCTTTCTTTATTATTTAATTTGGCATACCAATAAATAGCTTTTTTCTCTTGTAAATTTTCTTCGTAAAATTGCCCAAAACGAAAATAAAGTCGGTCACGTAAAGTAATTTGGCTCAAACGAGGTTCTTTGGGGGGTATCTCCATGGCTTTTTTAAAAAAGCCAAT
>CBCSKA010000084.1:863-2354 GCA_965140885.1 Legionellaceae bacterium
GGTTCGAATAACTTTTTGCTCAGCCCAGGCAGATACCACTTTTTCTTTTCGTTTTAAGCCAATAGCAAGTGAATCCAATGAAAGTCCAAGATAGGTATTCGCTAACCACAAGAGTGTTTTAGTATCGCCATAGTGATAGGCATGCTGTAAAAAAGTGAGATTTTCTTGCGCTTTTACCGCTTGTTGCTTTTTAACGTCGATTGGTTCTGGTTTTTTATTAAAAAGATGTGAAAACCAGCCTTTGGTTTTTTGCCAACCTTCGTTGAGGTTGTTCAGCCATTGATTTAAGAAAGCACTGATAGGTTTTAACGAAAATCCACGCATAAAATGGGATATCCAAAAAGATAGCTTTATCTTTTTAAGTAATATAGTGGTTATGATGCTTTAAATTGCGTTAAAGCATGCGATGCCACCATTTTTGGCTTTTTTGGGGTTTTCGTCAATCAATAGGGATAAAAAGCGTTGAATGCTTACAGCATTTTACGATATGGATTACAAAATAATATGGTTAGCAATTAATAGGGGCTTTGTTGCGTAACCTTTTGTGCTGAGACGTAAGCTAAAATTTAGGCGGGTCGATAGCTTTTAGGCATGCCTAAAGCTGTCATTTTATTCAAAACACCGCAGGCTATCAATGCTTCCTGACGTTGGCGCACAAATTCTCTGGCATGCAGAGTATTGCCAATAATCCGTTTGTATCGTTGGATGGCAAGCTCTGATACATTACGTTGCCCATAACACCGATGCTTTTGCCAAGCTATTCGTCCTAATTCTTTAATTTCTTGTAAATTTCTATTACGCTGAGGATGATTCCTTTTGTGAGAAACAGCCGTCACTGCCGGCGGTATCACAATATCCGCTTGCAAAAATCGCTTTGAACATACGGTATAAACAGTATTTTTATCATAAGCAGTATCAGCTGTTATTTGACCAACGACTAAATCAATGTTATCAACTAAAGGCGCTACCGCTGAATCATCACTGACAAATCTATCCGTGAGTTCACAGGCTTGGATAATATGCTTGTTATCAACCGCCACATGTAATTTACGCCAACTACGTTTAGCCGATACCTTATGTTTTTCTTGATGCCATTCATCTCGTCCAAAACGTTTAAGACCTGTTGAATCAATCGCTATAGCCGCTATATCATCTTCTTTTTTGTCAGGTTTTCGGTAACGCGGATATCTTAAACTTAATGCCTTTAAACGCCGACAAAGACGTGTATAGTCCGGACAACGGATAGTAAGGCCCATTTGACCAAAAAGTGAATCAATAAATCCTTGGCATTGCCGCAAAGGTAATTTAAAGATTAAACGTAACTCATGACACGTAATAATGGCTCTCTCACTATACAAAAAAGGTGAGCCCGTTCCATCATAAACTCGGTCTTTCAGTATCCATTGTTCAATAATATAGTAATTTGATTTTAAACTGACTTACATATTATGATATACTCATAAAATTTATTATGAGTCATTCAACAGATAT
>CBCSKA010000085.1:0-23219 GCA_965140885.1 Legionellaceae bacterium
CGGCAAAACATCCGGTACTACGGTCTACCAGGGACTATCGGCCTCGCTCCTTCGTCGCTTCCTTGGCCGACAGCGTTTGATTCCTCCAAAAACTGTTTCAGCTTTATCAAGCAATAGAGTGACTAAATGGTAATGCCCTTCGTTAACAGCAGTATTTAAAGATGAAAATTCATCATTATTTGCTTCGATAAAAAATTTTTGAAAGTCTTCAGAGTCTATTTTGGTGAATGCTTTTTCTGCATGTTTAAGTAATATATTAACAATTGCTAGATTTCCAGTCTTAACGGCTGAATTTAAAGGAGAAAAACCATAATTATTTTTTTGGGTAAGGAAATTTTTGAATTTTTGATTTAATTTGCCACCGTAAGCTTTCTCTGCTGTATCGAGCAATATAGTAACTATCTCTGCGTGGTTTGCACTAATAGCTGTATTTAAGGGTGAATAACCGTTTTTTTCTCCTTGGGTAATAAAATTATGAAAAATTTCTGTATCCTTTTCATTACAAGCGACTTTTGCCAAATGAATTATTTGAGTGACATATTCTGTAGAACCAATTTTAACGACACTATTTAAACAAGTATATTTTTCTTTCTCATCCATCCAAATAACAGGTCTTCCATTTCTTTTTATGGAAAAAAAGTCTTTATCTTCTATAGTTATAGATAAATATTTATCAGGATTTGGTATAGTTGTGTGGGTTATGTAATAAAACAAACTTTGAAGAAATGCACTGTAAATTTCTTTTGATCGTTCGATGGCAGCATTTTCTGTATATTCTTTCTTTTTTTCAGTTAGATAATAATCATATAAAGCACTTTTAAAATCAAGCAAGAGGTTTTTAAAATACTTTTGTTCGACGTTGTCATGGCAACAACAATACGATAGTGTCGCCATTTTTGAGGCCCCTTTTGGGACATCCAAGTCCCCAAAAGGGACAAAAATTGTCGACAAGTATGCCTGCGGCAGCCCTGGCCGTCCTGCGTACGCTCGTTATGACACGACTAGGTGTCATAACTTCACTTCCACAAATGACTTGTCGACCGTGTTGTGGACCTTATATTTTGCCTTCGGCAAAACATCCGGTACTACGGTCTACCAGGGACTATCGGCCTCGCTCCTTCGTCGCTTCCTTGGCCGACAGCGGATGTTAGCTAAGATTTTTCTAACTTTTTTGTTGAAATAATTTTCTATATTTGTTTTTCTAAAATCGAGTGGTAACATGTTTCATCCTATTTACTATTTAAATTATTTATTTCTTTATATTTCGTTTATTTTGGGGATTATTAAATTAAAATTTTTTTAGTATTTTAATTTAAATATTCTTGATCAAATGTATATAGAATACTTATTTTACTATTAAACCTTAGTGTGTAATATTAGTTTTTAACCACAATTTGATGTAAGGTTTACGAATAATCTAGGGTATGCTTAACATTCCTATTTATCTAATACAGAATTTTCAGCCGTTAAACAACGAGGGTTTATATACGACTGAGGTTAATTAAAAACTGTAAGCTGATTAGCTTAAGATAAATTTTTTAAGGCAAAAAAAGGCATTTTCAGTATTTATATGGCATCACTAATTTTAATAAGAAGCAAATGCGAGGCAATATTTAAAGCTAGAATTAAAAAAAAATCACACAATGACAAGCATTTCTTGTGGTTAACCATTTTAATTTTCAGATAGTTATTTAAAATATTTTTCTCTCTTAACGTTTTGAGATAGAAAAATTAGTTTAAACTATCGTTCTTTTTCGGAAATAATATTTTAAAAAACCATAAATGCTAATTAAAAGCCAACTTATTTCCATAATGCCTGCTGATAAATTCCACGTTTTTAATAATGAGCAAAAGATTAATATTGAACCAATGGTATTCAGTAAGGAATAAGATAGGCTATCTGATTTAATGGTTTCAATTTGTAATAAAAAATAAGCAATTAAAGTTAAAAAAACGCCAAACAAACCAATAATATCTTCAACTAAAATATCCATGAATTCCTCGTGAAATTGTAAAATAACTAAGTTTAACGTATTTAATATAATTTAAAAACAGTAATTAATAGTCAATAGACTTTCTCTGTTTTATTATAAAAGAAATATAGTTTAATAATGTCTAAGAATCTTCCGAATAAATTATTTTGCAATAGAAGGATGTTATCTATGAAATCATTACATCGTTTACTTATTGTGGGTGGAGGAGCAGGAGGCTTAGAATTAGCGACACAATTGGGGAATACCTTAGGCAAAAATAAACTAGCTAATATCACACTCGTCGATCAATTGTTAATGCATTTCGATAGTGTCGCCATTTTTGAGGCCCCTTTTGGGACATCCAAGTCCCCAAAAGGGACAAAAATTGTCGACAAGTATGCCTGCGGCAGCCCTGGCCGTCCTGCGTACGCTCGTTATGACACGACTAGGTGTCATAACTTCACTTCCACAAATGACTTGTCGACCGTGTTGTGGACCTTATATTTTGCCTTCGGCAAAACATCCGGTACTACGGTCTACCAGGGACTATCGGCCTCGCTCCTTCGTCGCTTCCTTGGCCGACAGCGATGGAAACCTTTATGGCATGAAGTGGCTGCAGGCAGTTTAGATTCCAATGTGAATGAATTAAATTTTAAAGTCCATGCGCATCGTCATTCTTTTTATTTTGAATTAGGCAAAATGGTTAATTTGAATCGAAAAGAAAAATATATAGAATTAGCGCCGATTAGCGATCCTGAAAATAATGAATTATTAATTTCTTCAAGAAAAATTTTTTATGATACATTGATTATTTCCATCGGTAGTATTGCAAATGATTTTGGGACAAAAGGAGCTAAAGAAAATTGTTTTTATTTAGATAAATATCATCAATTATATCGATTTCGCCAACATTTTTTAAATCAATTTCTCTTAATGGAACACAATATTAATACTCCATTAAATATTGCCATTATTGGTGGAGGTGCTACAGGTGTTGAACTTGCCGCTGAATTAAGAGAAGCTTCAAAAAATGCTTTCCATTATGGTTTAGCCCATATAAATCCCTTGACTCAGGTTAATATAACATTAATTGAAGCTTCACCCACACTTTTACAAGGGCTTTCTACGAAACTGATTCAAAGTGTTATGGAAGTATTAAAAGATCGGAATATTTCTGTAATGACAGGTGAAAGGGTTGTAGAAGTGACACCAGCAGGGGTTAAAACAGAAAGTAATACGTGGATACCAGCACAAATTAAGGTTTGGACAGCAGGTATTAAAGCGCCCGCTTTCTTAAAAAATTTAGAGGGTTTAGAAACGAATTCCTTAAATCAATTACTCGTAAAACCTACCTTACAAACAACTATGGATAATGCTATTTTCGCTTTTGGTGATTGTGCAAGCTGTCCTTATCCTGGACATGATAAACCCGTTCCTGCGCGTGCACAGGCAGCGCATCAACAAGCGGATTTTCTTATCAAAGCCATTAATTTACTTCTGCATGAAAAGGAGCTTCCAACTTTTAGATACAAAGATCAGGGTTCTCTCATTACATTAAGCCATTATACCGCTATTGGTTCTATATCAAATTGGTTAAAGCGCTTTAAATTAGAAGGAAAAATAGCTCGTTTAACTTATTTATTGCTTTATAAAATGCATCAATATCGATTACATGGTTTCTGGAATGTTTTTTTAATGACACTGGCTGATTTTTTGTTATGGAAAATTAAACCTCGCTTAAAATTGCATTAAATATTTAAAATGTCTATTAATAGATCATGCTATAATTATTTTTATCCTTGTGCAGGTGGTGGATGAAATAAATAACGATGAGTAAAATATGAAAAGAATAATTTATCCTGGTACTTTTGATCCTATTACATTAGGTCACATGGATTTAATTGAACGTGCTTTATGCTTATTCGATCATGTCATTATTGGTATTGCAAAAAATACGTCGAAAGGGACTTGTTTTTCCTATGAAAAGCGCATTGAACTAATAAAACAAATTTTTCTTTTTCATCCTAATGTTGAAGTTTGTGGATTTGAAGGATTATTAGTCGATTTTGCACAAAAAATGAATATATATACTGTATTAAGAGGTTTACGGGCAATTTCAGATTTTGAATATGAATTGCAATTAGCAAATGCTAACCGGCGTTTATTATCTCAGATGGAAACTGTTTTTTTAACCCCATCTGAACCTTATGCCTTTACTTCTTCAAGTTTAGTGCGTGAAATTGCCAAATATGGAGGCAATGTTTCACAATTTGTACATCCTATTATTGAAGAAGCATTAAAAAAACACGAGAGGTAAAAAATGGCTTTAATGATTACAGATGAATGTATTAATTGTGATGTTTGTGAACCAGAATGCCCCAATAATGCTATTTCGCAAGGGGAAGAGATTTATGAAATTAACCCAATGAAATGCACAGAATGCGTGGGTCATTTTGATACCCCTCAATGTGTACAAGTCTGTCCTGTTTCTTGTATTCCTCCCCATCCCGATCATCGTGAATCAAATGAAGCCTTATGGACAAAATACTATGGCTTAATGGAAAAAAATTAATTCTTTTATAATGTTTATTTCATAAGCACATTACGCAAAATTTTCTTGTATATATAACCATGAAACCTTATTATTGCTATCTAAGTTTTAAATAGAGGTAATATTATGTTATACGGTTTATTAAATCTTTCTTTTTGGGGTTATTTTATTGCAACTTTAGTATTAACCCACATGACTATTGCATGCGTAACTATTTATTTACATCGTAACCAAGCTCACCGAGCCTTGGATTTACATCCCATTATCAGTCATTTCTTTCGTTTTTGGTTATGGTTGACAACAGGTACAGTTACAAAAGAATGGACTGCTGTACACCGTAAACATCATGCCAAATGCGAAACGCCTGAAGACCCGCATAGTCCACAAGTCGTAGGGTTAAAGAAAGTATTATTTTATGGATATGAATTATATAAAGCAGCAACTAAAGATGAAGAAACATTAAAACGATTTGGTCACGGTACACCAGATGATTGGATTGAACGTAATCTTTATACTCGATATAGTAATTATGGCGTAGTCTTAATGTTATTATTAGATATCCTTTTCTTTGGTTTACCCGGTATTACGATATGGTCTATACAAATGATGTGGATACCCTTTTTTGCGGGTGGCGTTGTGAATGGAGTAGGTCATTTTTGGGGTTATCGTAATTTTGAATGCCTAGATGCAGCGACTAATATTTTCCCCTGGGGTATTTTGATTGGGGGTGAAGAATTACATAATAACCACCATACCTATGGTTCTTCTGCAAAATTATCTGTTAAATGGTTTGAATTTGATATTGGTTGGGCTTACATTAAATTATTATCTTACTTGCGTTTAGCTAAAATTAAAAAATTACCTCCAAAATTATTACAAGAACAAGCTAAATCATCTATCGATATCGATACTTTAAAAGCGGTTATTATGAATCGCTTTCAAATTTTATCTCATTATACCAAGGATGTTATGTTACCTGTGTGGAAAGAAGAGAAAGAAAAAGCGGGGATAGCGAGTAAAGTTTTATTAAACCGTGCAAAAAAAGTCTTAACTCGTGCAGAAATTTTATTAGATGAAACCAGCAAAGAAAAGTTAACTGATATTTTAACACGAAATCAAACGCTACAATCTGTTTATCAATATCGTGAACGTTTACAAGCAATTTGGAATAAAACGACGGCAAATCAAAAGGAATTAATCGAATTATTGCAAGATTGGTGTAAACATGCCGAAGCATCGGGTATTGAAGCATTGCGCATTTTTTCGCATAATCTTAAAACGTATACCTTAGCTAAAGTAAATTTACAGCAATGTAATAAATATTAATGTTTTATAGAATGGAAAAATGGCGATGTATTCCTTGAAAAATGATCAATTTTTAAGAGCATTATTAAAACAACCTACGGATTATACGCCTATTTGGATAATGCGTCAGGCTGGGCGTTATTTACCTGAATATCGTGCTATACGCGAAAAAGCCGGCCATTTTATGGCTTTATGTAAAAATCCAGAATTAGCTTGTGAAGTAACTTTACAACCTATTCAGCGTTTCCCTTTAGATGCCGCTATTTTATTTTCAGATATTTTAACTATACCTGATGCCATGCGTTTAGGACTTTCTTTCGAAAAAGGAGAAGGCCCTCAGTTTGCTAATCCTATCCGTACAGCAAGAGATATAGAAAAACTGAGCATACCTGATCCTGAAACAGAATTACGTTATGTGATGGATGCTGTACGGCTTATTCGACGAGAACTTGATGGCAAAGTTCCATTAATTGGTTTTTCCGGTAGCCCTTGGACTATAGCCACCTATATGGTGGAAGGTCAATCAAGTAAAAATTTTAGTCTTATTAAAGGTATGATGTATAGTGAACCTCACTTATTACATCAATTATTATCATTATTAAGTGATTCAGTCATTGCTTATTTATCAGCTCAAATTAAGGCAGGCGCCCAAGCTGTTATGATTTTTGATACCTGGGGAGGCATTTTAACCCCGCGTGATTATATTGAATTTTCACTCAATTATATGAAAAAAATAATTCAATCTTTGCCAAAAGAAAATGAAGGACGTACAGTTCCTATTATTTTATTTACTAAAAATGGTGGGCAATGGTTAGAAGTAATAGCAGAAACAGGATGCCATGCGTTAGGCATAGATTGGACGACTAATTTAAGTGATGCGCGTGCAAGAGTTGGCCATAAAGTGGCCTTACAAGGCAATATGGACCCCTGTTTACTTTATGGGTCTTATGAACGAATTGAAGAAGAAATCCAAACGATTTTAAATAGTTACGGTGAAGGTTCTGGACATATCTTTAATTTAGGTCATGGTATTACGCCAGATATTAATCCTGATAAAGTCGCTTTTCTCATTGATACTGTTCACAGCTTAAGTAAAAAAAATTGATAGAGCCATTGAAGAAAATAGGGCGCACTATTATTTTAATTTTTACGTTATAAGCCTAAAGTTTTGTTAAAAGGTATAATTATGAGTTTAATGGAACTAAATTCTGAAAAAATTAGTCTTTTTAAAATTCCTCAAGAAATTTTTATTCATTGTATATTACCTTTTGTAGATTTTTTTTCTAAATCAAGGTTAAAAACAACTTCACGTATGTTTGAAAAAGCTGTTAATCAAGATTTCTTGAAAAATGAATCAGTAAAATATGAGTTACAAAAATTATTACTAACAAAATACGATGAAAATGAAATTTTCACGAAAAAATTATTGACTAAAACACTTGTCGAACGGTTTTGTAAATTGCATGAAGTACAAAAAAATAGTAAATATTTAAGTAGATTATGGCAATATTATGTACAGAAAAAAGAATGGAAGATAACTGAATATCCGCAACAAGAATTGAAAAAAACAATCCATAATATTGTCACTTATGATAGTTTATTTGGCCGTAAAATTTCTTTTTTTGGTAAAAATAATGAAAGTGAGTTGAAAAAATATCAAATGAGTTTTAAAAATGCATTAGAATTATTAATTGATTTATCGCAAGAAAAAAACATTATTCTTAATACACAAGAAAAGACAAAAGCTTTGACAGAGCAAATTAATTTAATGATTGATAGTCTTGCAATTCTTGTCCCACTAATAAAAGAAAAACAATCCTCTACCCCTGAATACCTTCGTAATTATTACTCAGGTTTGTTAGCTTTATATCATTACCTTTATGCCAATCTATCTCCCTTAGGTGGAAATGAATATTTAATTAAAAAAACAAGCAGCATAAAAAAACCTAATAGTACCCCTTAAACTTTTAGAGTTTGTTCTTCAGATCTGTCGACGTCAACACTCTGTTCTTCAATACGAGACATTTTATTCTTATGATTAAACAATGTTGATGTTAAACCATTCAAAGATGTAGTTGGAATGCTCTTTTTTTCTATATCACTCTCAGAAACAGAATGATTATTTAAAGAAGTGGTTTTTTCACTTGTAGGATTTTCAAAATATACTGGAGAAATCGCTTCATCGGGAATTATGGTTTCAGCTATTTCTTCTATTTTACGTTTACCAGTATTATCCTTTTCTTTATCACTATTGCTTACTTTTTTTGTTTTTAATTTATGGGTTATGTAAGTAGTAAAATCTTTATATTTAAGTAAGAAATGAGCATGATAAATCGTCTTTGCGATGCTGGTTAAAAAACTTGTTGCAGCAATAGCCATTAAAGTAATTCCGACAGGCGTAGCAATGCCTGTAAAAAATAATGCCATACCAATACCTGCCATTACTAGACTCGATAAAAATAAACCAGTTGATTCATGAAGTCCATTTTTATGTTTTTGCTTTAGGTAAGGATAACGAAGAAATGTATTAATTTGTTTGAGGAAATCTTGGTTCGGTTTATTACTTAAAGGGGTATCTAAACCTATATTAGTAAAATATTTTAGAACATCACAGGCATTTATTAGTAGAGCCTTATAGTTTTCTGCTTTCTTAATAAGAGCATCCATTACGTCATTACTTTCAGCCAGCGGGTCCACTTGATGAAGTTTAAGCAAGTTATCGCTATGCTTTAAATATAGATGAGCGCCTGCTTCTAAACGTATTGAATCTAAGACTACTTTTTCTCGTAGACTAATAGATTTTCGATAATAAGGTTGCTCTACATAACGGTTACCATCATTTTCAATATAAAAAGTATCATGTTTTTCTTTTTCTTTTCCTTCTTTATCAAAAAATGCAACTTCATCTATTTGTTGTAAATTTAAAAAAGACTTTTTTTTATCTTCAAGCTTATATATGGATTGTCTACTAAGTACTGCTTTATTTACTTGTGTTTCATCCAATAATATGGATTTGTAATATTGTAAAAATTCAATGTCTATTTCTTCCTGTGTAGGCACTAAGTCTAACTTTGGTTTCATAAAAACCTCTAAAGTAATTTATTTAATATAAATTATACAAGAAGAAGCTTAATAAAAGCTTAAAGTAATTGCCAGGATTCATATTAAAAAGAGATTTTCGAACGGTTATGAATACTTTTGAGTCATATTTAAACTGATGACATTAAAAATAGATATAAATGAAATGATTGAGTCATTATTTTTTACGAAACAGTTTATCCAATTCCATCTGAGGAGAAAAAATTAGGGATTAGTGTGTTTTTCGTGGCTTAACACCAGTCCTGCGATCATTGTGTTCAACTTATTGTTTAACACAATTTCGAGAATAACTTTTTAGTTTTGTCAGAATGGCTTCTATTTATCTTTGGCTTGCTAATCTAGCATCACAGACTAACAAGCAGACATTACAATTAATAATGTGAGAGGCATTAAGTCAACTTTGTTTGCTTGTATTTTTTAAGTGGCGAGATATACGTAACCAATTTAAATTTTTAAACTAGATTCTTGCTCATTAGCTATATTTGAATAGTTAGAAATAGTTTGGTCGATTTTAAATACATCTATTTTCATTAATAAGTCTTTTTCTTCGTGTATTATTTGTTCACTTTCAATAATTTTTTGAATGGCGCTAATTCTTTGTTTCTGGCACTGAATACCCACTTGGCATTGCTCTGCGTATTTTTTTTATTTCTGGTGCAGAGCTGTCATAACGCACCTGAATAAAATTAATCTCCTTCTGCATATAATTGCATGAATTTTCAAGGTTTAAATATATGTTGTTAATTTATTTGTAACGTCTTCAGAAAGTTACGTATCGTTATTGTTTGATATCATTTTTTTTTCCAAATAAGATTAATATAAATTTGGTTTGCAATGAATTTCAATTATCCCAAAAAAAGCATCTATTGTTCAGAATAATTTTTCAAGGGTTAATATCAAAAAAAATATTAACAGAAAGACAAATAGTGAATAAATTCAAACTCTTAATTCAAGAAATAGGCCTATTCTAAAAATTAAATTATCATTAGAAAGTGGTTATCACATACTTACAATACAATTTACGTATTATCTATAGGTTGAAGTGATATTAATTTGCTATCTTGGTAGCAAGAACAGGGATTCTAAAATTATTTATATCTCGGAATCTTTTTGCCCATTCTCTATCACATCATATAAAGCATAACATAATGCTTGTGTACCAATTTTAGAAAGTGCTGATATTTTATAAACAGAGCCTTGCCAATTTAATTGGTTAACAATTTCTTGGCAATAAGATTCTTGAATCTCAGTAGGGAGTAAATCTATTTTATTCAAGACTAACCAGCGTTCTTTAGCAGCAAGTTCAAGACTGAATTTTTCTAATTCTTGAATAATAACTTTTGCCGATTCAATAGGATCACTGCCATCAATGGGAGAAACATCAATTAAATGTAATAAAATATGGGTACGAGAAAGGTGTTTTAAAAATTGAATACCCAAGCCTGCACCTTCTGCGGCGCCTTCAATTAAGCCAGGAATATCCGCAATGACAAAACTTTGGTGTTCAGCGACACGAACAACGCCTAAATTTGGATAAAGAGTAGTAAAAGGATAATCCGCTACTTTGGGTTTTGCAGCCGATACAGAACGAATAAATGTCGATTTACCTGCATTAGGCATACCCAGTAAACCCACATCAGCAAGCACTTTTAATTCTAAGCGAAGGTAACGCTTTTCACCTAAGGTACCTGAAGTCGTTTGTCGGGGTGAGCGATTGATACTACTTTTAAAGCGCGTATTACCAAGACCATGAAAGCCACCTTGAGCAACTTTTATACGTTTTCCTTCTATAGTTAAATCACCAATTAATTCTTCACTATCTGCATCATAAATCATTGTACCTAGGGGAACTTTGATAATTAAATCATTGCCACCTTTGCCTGTGCACTCACTGCCCATTCCATTTTGCCCACGTTCAGCGCGAAATAAGCGTGTATAACGAAAATCAATCAATGTATTTAAATTGGTATCAGCTTCTAAATAAATACTTCCTCCATCTCCTCCATCTCCTCCATTAGGGCCGCCAAGAGGAATAAATTTTTCGCGACGAAAACTACAGCAGCCATTACCACCGTCTCCTGCTTCTACACGGATTTTTGCTTCATCAACAAATTTCATTATATAAAAAACCTTTTTTTAGGGGAGAAAATTAATTTATTTATCATCGTCGTGATTTTATTTTTAATACATACTTTTTAAAAATATATCATTTACAGGGAAGAATATAGGAGGTTCTTTTAAAAGATGATCTTTTTTATTCTTAAATAGCTAAATTTATAATTAACAAAGGAGAGAATTTATTTTGTCTCTCCTAGTATTCAGTCAAACTATTAAGAAAAAAGAAAGTAATAGGCAAAAGAAAAATTTTACTTTCTTTTTAAGTATTAAGCTGCTTCAGCAGGAATAATACTAATATGTTTGCGATTTTTTGCGCCACGATGGTGGAATTTTACATATCCATTGACTAAAGCAAAAATAGTATGATCTTTACCTAATCCGACATTATCCCCAGGATGAAAATGAGTTCCTCGCTGGCGAACAATAATATTTCCAGCAGTGACTAATTCACCACCAAAGCGTTTAACACCTAAGCGTTTCGATTCTGAATCACGTCCATTGCGGGTACTACCGCCAGCTTTTTTATGAGCCATTATGCTACCTCATTAATTAAGTTGATATAAAGCCTTATTGCGTTCGTTATATCCTAAAGATAAATTATTGATTATTTCTAATGTCAACGCAAGGCCATGATTTAAGCAGAAATATGTGTAATTTTAACTTCTGTAAAATGTTGGCGATGACCCATTTGTTTTTTATGGTGTTTACGTCGACGGAATTTAATAATTTTAACTTTGACATTCCGGCCATGGCGTATAACTTCCGCCCTGACTTTGCTATTTTCAAGTAAAGGTGTTCCCACTTTGATGTCATTTTCATTAGCAATCATTAATACTTGATCAAAATTTACTTCTGTTCCTGTTTCAGCGGTCAATTTTTCAAGTTTAAGCGTTTGCCCTTCTTGAACTCGATATTGTTTTCCGCCGCTTATAATAACCGCGTACATATTATGTTTACTCCAAAAGGTATTTTGTTAACCGGGCTAGAGGTTAAAGATGTGAAAAAGGTTAATTCTAAATAATCACACCGTTCCTTGCAAGCATAAAATGTTAATCAATGATATTAAAGTGAAGCATTCATTGATTAAATAAAAAAATGCCAGAATAAGTAGGGTAGATTTTTTTAAGATGTACAAAATTATGTAATGAATTTATGATTCTGCTTGACATAACCTCTTTGACGACTTTAGCATCTTTAACTTTAAATAAAAAGTAAGTTAATGATCATGCTATTATTAACTCTTTTAATAAAATAGCAGGCAAACACATGAATCTTGAACTAATTCGACAATTAGTGGAACAAGAATTACTCGCAACGGATCAGGTTATCCATGACCAATTAAATTCCAAAATTTCTATTATTAATGAATTGAGTGAATATATTATCAAAAGTGGTGGTAAACGGTTACGGCCAATTTTAGTTTTATTAGGCGCAAAATTATTTGGTTATTCAGGCGTGGCGCATATTAATTTAGCCGCTGTCATTGAATTAATTCATACAGCCACTTTACTTCATGATGATGTAGTTGATGCTTCTTTATTAAGGCGAGGAAAAGATACGGCAAATGCTATTTGGGATAATTCAGCGAGTGTATTAGTCGGTGATTATTTATATTCTCGTAGTTTTCAAATGATGATTGAAACGAATAGTATGCCCGTTATGGCTATATTAGCTGAAGCCACAAACACGATTGCAGAAGGGGAAGTATTACAATTACAAAATCGTAATAATCCCTACACGACACGACAGCAATATATGGAAGTTTTGCGTTGTAAAACGGGTACTCTTTTTAAAACTGCTGCCCAATTAGGGCCTGTGCTTTGTGGTCAATTTCCTGATATTATTTCTGCAATGGGTGATTATGGTTTAAGCTTAGGAATGGCTTTCCAATTAATTGACGATGCACTTGATTATTGTTCTTCAGAAAAAGAAATGGGTAAAAATTTAGGTGATGATTTAGCCGAAGGGAAACCAACATTACCCTTAATTTATATTTTAGAGACAGGGACAAAAGCGCAAAAACAATTAGTACAAAATGCCATTGTAGAAAATAATCGGGATCATTTACCTGAAATTTTAGAAGCGATTACCGCCACAAATGCCATTGATTATACGTATCAAATAGCGGAGCTGCAAATTCAGCAAGGATTAGAAAAATTACATAATATGCCAATGTCGCCTTATCTGGATGGTTTAATTAACTTAGCTGAATTTGCAATAAAGCGTCGTTATTAATTCAGTGACTATAACTACAAAATTAATAATCCTTATTCGCTTTTGGGTTCACGAGAAAGTAATAAGTCAGAGGCATTTTTCGGCGATAATCCTTCATATAAAATTTGATAAACTTTTTCAGTAATAGGCATTTCAATATTATTTTTTTTAGCTAAGTAGTAGACTTCTTTTGCATTTTTATAACCTTCGACAACTTGACCAATAGCCTGTTCAGCTTCTGAAAGTGTTTGGCCTGCACCCACTTTTAAACCAAATTGTCGATTACGAGATTGATTATCTGTACAGGTTAAAATTAAATCACCAATACCGCCTAAGCCCATAAATGTTTCCAATTTGCCACCCATTACTAAACCTAAGCGAATTAATTCAGCAAGGCCTCGGGTGATTATTGCACTACGTGTATTAGCGCCATAACCTAAACCATCACTAATACCTGTTGCAATGGCTAGTACATTTTTGATTGCACCACTTAATTGTATCCCCGTAATATCGGTTGTTGTATAAACGCGGAAAGAGTCATTATGAAAATACGTTCTTAAATCGTGGCTAAAATTTGGATCAATAGAAGCAATAGTAATGGCTGTCGGTAAACCACTGGCCGTTTCCTTTGCAAAAGAAGGGCCGGATAAAATGGCAAAGGGAATATCTTTACCTAAATTATTTATAACGACTTGTGATAGTAAATCACTGGTACAGGGATCTAAACCTTTAGTTGCTGAACATATACGTATTTTATGTATAAAAGGGGTTAATAACTGTATTGTTTTTTTAAAAGCATGACTAGGTACAGCTATGATAACATTACTTACTCCATCAATAGCCATTTCTATATCACTAAAGAGATGTATATTAGGTGGAAAAGTGATATCGGGTAAGTAACGTTTATTTTGACGATTTTCTGCCATATTTTTTACAGCATCAGGATTATGTGCCCATAAATGAACCGTATTTCCATTTTTTGCCAACACGATAGCCAGAGCGGTACCCCAAGAGCCCGCTCCTAAAACTAAAATAGGTTGTTGATTTATTTTTTTTTCCATATTAGTGTGTTGTTTCAGTAGTAATCGCTTGATTTTCGACTTGTTGCTGATAAAGTACTTCAAAATTAATGGGGTCAATTAAAAATTGCGGGAAACTTCCTTTAACAATTAAATCACATAAAGCAGAGCGTAGAAAAGGGAAAATAATATTTGCGCAAGTAATATTCAAAATAGGATTTATTTGGTCTTCAGGAATATTTGCAATTGAAAAAATTCCTGCTTGTTTGACTTCAGCAATAAAAGCAATTTTATCATCAACTGATGCAGTGACAGAAACGAAAATAAGGGATTCATACGTATTTTCACCAATGTTTTTTGCAAAAGTTTCTAAATTAATGTCAATTTTAGGTTCCCATTGGGTGAGGAAAATTTCGGGTGCGTGAGGAACTTCAAATGATGCATCTTTTAAATAAATACGTTGAAGAACAAATTGTGGTTGGTTTTGTTCAATAGTAGACATTGAGGCTCCTAAATAGTAATAAAAATGGTTAGTTAAGTATTGAGTAATTCATCCAATTTGCCTTTTTGTTCTAAGGCATACAGATCATCACATCCACCCACATGAAAATCATTAATAAAAATTTGTGGAACCGTTTTTCGTTGACTACGGTTCATCATAATTTCTCGTTGTGCTGTATCTAAATCAACTCGAATTTCAGTATAATGTACATGTTTAGTATCTAATAATTTTTTGGCTCTTATGCAGTAAGGGCATATTTCACTGGTGTAAATAGTGATTTCAGGCATAAATACCTCTCATTTTTTTACTAAGGGTAATTGATTTTCTTTCCATGCATTTAATCCATTTTTTAATGCCACAATGGAAGAAAAACCTTGTTTTTTGAGTAAACTTGCAATGTTACGAGAATTTTGTCCACTGTCACAGACAATAATTAAGGGCTTATTTATTTCTGCTTTTAATTTATCGTATTGTTGGTCAATATGTGAAGAAGGAATATTGATAGAACCAATAATATGCCCTTGCATAAAGCGTTCAGTAGGTCTGATATCAAGAATATTGGCATTTTGATGGTTTATTAAATGGGTGGCTTCTTGTGGTGAAATTTGTGCAATACCCGTTAAATTATTCATCATTTCTATAACCAATAATAACAAAGTTACAATGATAAAGGCACTGCTTAATATCCAATGATTTAACAAAAAATGAATGAATGTTTCCATAATTGATTTAGTCTCACTTAAATAAACGTTTTTAGAGTTAACATAAATTACTCTGTTTTAGCAATCATAATTTATATATTATATTTCTTTTATATTGTTTTTTTAATGTTACTTGCGATAATGCTAATCAATGAAGCATCTTAAAAATAGGAATTTTATGCTACAACAAATAAAGCCTTTATTATTAATTATTTTAGATGGTTGGGGCTACCGTAAAGAAAAACAGTATAATGCGATTGCTGCTGCAAATACACCCCATTGGGATTACTTATGGCAACATTATCCTCATACACTTATTTCCGCTTCGGGTTTAGAGGTTGGATTGCCAGAAGGGCAAATGGGAAATTCTGAAGTTGGGCATCTTAATATTGGTTCGGGTAGGATTGTTTATCAAGATTTTACGCGTATTGAAGAAGCGATAAAACAAGGTCAATTTTTTGATAACCCCGTTTTACACCACGCATTTAATAAAGCGGTTAATTCTGGAAAAGCAGTTCATATTTTAGGACTTTTGTCACCTGGCGGCGTTCATAGTCATGAACGCCATATTCATGCAATGCTGGAAATGGCGGTAAAAGCAGGTTGTCGTGAATTATATCTTCATGCATTTTTAGATGGACGTGATACTCCCCCTGCCAGTGCGTTAGCTTCCTTAGAAGCGATAGAAAATAAATTTCATACATTAGGGCATGGTAGCATTGCATCAATAATTGGACGATATTATGCCATGGATCGAGATCAGCGTTGGGATCGCGTACAAGCTGCTTTTGAGTTATTAACAAATAGAAAAAGTGAATTTCAAGCAGACTCTGCTAAAATGGCATTAGAAATGGCTTATGCTCGTGGCGAAACAGATGAATTTGTAAAAGCAACGGCTATTTCCCATAAAGGCGAATTTGTTTGTATCCAACCCGGTGATATAGTCATTTTTGCTAATTATCGAGCGGATAGAATGCGCCAATTAGCCAGAGCTTTTACTCAAAAGGATTTTACCCATTTTTCACGAGCCTCATTTATAGAACTTGGTGAATGTGTTACGTTAACGCAATATGCCACAGATATTCAGGCTAAAATTGTTTATCCTCCTTTATTGTTAAATCAAGTTTTAGGTGAATACCTAGCGAATCAAGGATATAAACAATTACGGGTAGCAGAAACAGAAAAATATGCTCATGTTACCTTTTTCTTGAATGGCGGACGTGAAGAACCCTACCCAGGTGAAGAACGTATCTTAATTCCCTCACTTAAAGTAGCGACTTATGATTTAGAACCAAAAATGAGTGCTTATGAAATAACGCAGACTTTAAATAATGCAATTCATAATAAAGCTTATGATTTCATTGTATGTAATTATGCGAATCCTGATATGGTAGGGCATACTGGAAATTTTGATGCGGCTATAAAAGCGATTGAAGTCATTGATGAATGTCTAGGAAAACTGATTTCTGCTTTAAAGTCTGTCGGAGGAGAAATGGTTATTACCGCAGATCATGGAAATGTTGAGTGTATGCATGATGAAAAAACGGGGCAATCCCATACGGCTCATACAATAGAACCCGTTCCTTTTTTATATGTGGGTAGACAAGCAGAAATCATTAGTGAAAAGGGGTTGTTGGCGGATGTGGCGCCAACTTTATTACATATTTTAGGTTTGTCTCAACCGATAGAAATGACAGGAAAATCGCTATTACAGATTAAGGATTGTGCTTAGGTGTTTTTAATGAAACGATTTAAAAAACATTTGCTAGTATTTCTAGTGATACAATCTTGTTTAAGGTTTGGATATGCGGCTGATACGCAAGAATCAAAAACGATTGAATTGGGTAAAATTAATCAATTGATTAAAAGTCTTCGAAGTGCATTATCTGAAGACCATAGTAAAAAATCCCTGGTTGATAAACAATTACAGCAAACACAAAAAAATATACAAGATATTTCTGCTCGCCTTAATGATATTAATCAAGATATTCAAAAGCAGGAAGAAACGTATCAAATTTTGCAAAAAAAACAGTATCAATCAGAACAATCTGTTAAAAAACAACAAGATTTATTAACCGAACAAATCCGTATTACCTATAAATTACTTTATCAGCAAAAAAATCATTTTTTATGGCAAGAAAAACCACAAGACATTCAGCGTATGTTAATTTATTATCGATATATCTCTGATGCACGTATGTTTGCAATGACTAATTTAAATCAATCACTACAACACGTTAGAGCAAGCCAAATAACGTTAAAAAATGAAAAAAAAAAATTACAAGCAATGTTAGCACAACAACAACAACAACGAATGACATTAGAAAGCACACAATCTAATAAAAAAGCCTTACTTCATAAATTGAATTCTAAAATTGAAAGTCAACATCAACGATTAACCCAATTATTAGCCAATAAAGAAGCATTAGAAAAATTAATTAAACGGTTACAAGAACAATCACGATTGAATCAATCCTTTTTCCCTCAAGGCGGTATTCCTTTTATAAATTTATCAGGAAAACTTCCTTGGCCAACGAAAGGAATGATAGTGAAACGATTTGGTTCAGCCATTGATATTAGCGGACTTAAAACAAATGGGGTTTTATTAAGTGCGCCTATAGGACAAGCGGTACAAGCCATATATCCTGGCAAAGTTGTTTTTGCTGATTGGTTACAGGGTTTTGGTAAACTCATAATTCTTGACCATGGAAAAGGATTTATGACGTTATATGGTCGTAATAGCCGTTTAGTTAAAAAAACGGATGATATTGTTAGTGCAGGTGATTTAATTGCAAATGTAGGTAATAATAGCGGCCAAGAACAGGCTGGATTATATTTTGAAATTAGGCATAATGGGCGTCCAATGAATCCAGAAAATTGGTGTCGATGGAATTTACCTAAGAAATAATAGGGAAGACAAAAGGGTTTTACAGGGGTGGTTGTTAAATGAAAATTAAATATAGCAATTTGGGTAATATGTTAATAATTATATTATCTTTTTTATTCATGAGTTCAGCAAAAGCTGAAACTATTCCTGTGCCAGTAAAAGATATTCAACGTTTTACGGCAGCTATTAGTCAAATTAAAAATTATTATGTGGAAACGATTAATGATGAAAAACTTTTTGATGAAGCAATACGAGGAATGCTCGCAGGATTAGATCCTCATTCTTCTTATCTTGATGAAGAAGATTTAAAAGAATTACAAAATGTTACCAAAGGCGAATTTAGTGGTTTAGGTTTAGAAGTCATTCCAGATAATGGGGCGTTGAAAGTCATTTCGCCTATTGATGATACGCCAGCACAAAGAGCAGGTATACAGCCGGGTGATTTAATTATTCGGATTAATAAAGAAGCCATTAATAAAATGACTTTACGTGAAGCCATTGTAAAAATGCGGGGTAAACCACGAACCTTAGTCACACTAACCATTTTACGAAAAGGAGAAACTAAGCCTTTTAAAATTAAATTAATCCGTGAATTGATTGCTGTTAAAAGTGTGAAAAAACAAATTTTATCTAAAAATTATGGTTATATAAGAATTAGCAGTTTTCAAAATAATACAGAATCAGAATTGATCAAAGCCATAAAATCCCTGGTTTATCAATCAGGAGATGATTTAAAAGGGTTAATTTTAGATTTGCGTAATAACCCCGGTGGATTATTAGATTCAGCAATAGATGTAACAAATTTATTTTTAGATAGCCCTAAACTCAAATTTAATAAATTAATTGTTTATACTAAAGGTCGTTATCCTTCATCTCAATATCAAGCAAAAGCGACCGGAGAAGATATATTAAAAGAAGCTCCTTTAGTGGTTTTAATTAATGAAGGTTCCGCATCTGGCTCAGAAATTGTTGCCGGTGCATTACAAGATCATAAACGAGCTATTGTAATGGGTATGAATAGCTTTGGAAAAGGTTCTGTTCAAACAATTTTACCCCTGGATACTAAGACAGCGTTAAAGTTAACCACGGCACTTTATTACACGCCCGCGGGACGATCGATTCAAGCAAGAGGAATACATCCTGATATAGAAGTTGAAGAATTAGTCGTACATTCGCATAACCAACAAAAACACTCACCCTTTACCTTAAAAGAAGCGGATTTGAAAGGACATTTAAATAATCATACGAAAGAAATTATCACTAAAATTGTCCCAGAAATAAAAAATGAAGAAAATAATGAAGTCATGCCAGTAGCATCTTTACCTTCTTTAAAAACGGATTTTCAATTACGTGAAGCATTTAATTTATTACGAGCAATGGCGATTACCCAACATCATTAAAAATTTTATATCAAAATAATAAAAAAAGATTTGACAATAAAATACTAGCTATGTTATAAATCCTGTGCGAATTAATTAATTATCACAGGGAGTGAAAATATGAAATTATTTGATAATGTAGTACCTTTTAATCAAGCCTCTAAAGAAATCAATTCACAACAATCCTCAGGATTGTTTTCCAAAACTGAAAGAAATAATAAACAAGTCATATCAGTTTATTTAAGTCTTATTTATAATAATCTTGTTCAACAAAATAATACCAAAAAAGAAAAAGAATCGTTATGTAAAGAATTAAAAGTGGCCATTGGGGTATTAAATGAAAGTCGCACAAAAAATTGTTTATCAACGTTAGAAAGAAAAAAGTATCTCGATGATTTTGGGAAAAGTTATAATACTCTCATCGAAGAGTTGAAATCCGAAAAACAAGCTCATTTCTCACCACTATAAATTTATTAAAACTTAAAAGGGCAGGCAAATAACTGCCCTTTTTTTGTTTATCAATTCACTCTATCAAGATTCAATAGAAAAAACCAACGTGATAAATTGATGGTTTTTTATGTGAATATTAATGGCATAATGAATTTTTTTTAAATAAAAAAACTAAACCTAGCTTTTATGTTAGTTAAGCTTGGCATATAATAGGGTGCTTAAATTTAGGATAAAGAGGATGATACTCCATGAGTGACAATTTAATATTAGTAAGTGATGCATCCTTTGAACAAGATGTATTAAAAGCGGCACAACCCGTTTTAGTCGATTTTTGGGCTGAATGGTGTAACCCTTGTAAAATGATTGCTCCCATTTTAGATGAAATCGCACAAGAATACCTAGGTAAATTAATTGTCGCAAAAGTAAATGTGGATGAAAATAATCAAACACCAGTTGCTTATGGGGTACGTGGAATACCTACCTTACTTTTATTTAAAAATGGCGAAGTTATTGCCACTAAAGTAGGTGCATTATCAAAAGCCCAATTAATCAGTTTCATTGACAGTTATCTTTAGATAAAATTATAGAGTGACGATGAGATTTACTGTAATAGGAAAATTATGATGAAAAACAATTCACAAAAATCCATGCTTAACCGAATTTTACCAAAACCTTCTTCTATTATAAAAATAGATCGCTTTTCTCTCTCAACAAAAGCGGCAAGCTGTAATGGCCGTTGTGCCTCAGGACATTGTCGATAAGTTATTGAGACTTATATTGTGAAATCTACTATTACCTTTGCTGAAGCAAAACAATATATAGAAGCACTTAATCTCGATTATCTTATTTTGAAAATGTGTGCAGAAGAATATCCATTACCTCGTTGGACTAAAGAAGATGCACTTATTTGTGCGGATTTATATAAAAAATTTTTACTTTTAAAAAAGAAATATTTTCAATTTTCCATTATTCCCACACGAGAAATAGATGAATTTTGGCATAATCATATTTTGCATACCAAACAATATATGGAAGATAGTCAAAACATTTATGGTATCTATCTTCATCATACGCCGTTATTAAACAATGAAGAAATTAATGATTTAATAAATGATTTTGAAAAAACTGAAAAATTATTTATCCAAGAATTTGGAATAACAATGAATGGTTTTATTGTTGAAAAATAAGTTTAAACCGTTCATGGTAATAAACAATTTATTGTCAACAATATAAAGCGTAGTATTCTACAGTGAATGCTGCATTTTTTTAGTCTGTGAATAGGGATATACTATACTGCTATGGTTAATTTTGTAAAATATTTAACGTTTCTTTTCTTGTTTTTATCTCTTCAAGCATTTGCCTTAGAAAAAATATCGACTAATTCGAATGATACTTTGCCTAATATGGGTTCAAGTAACACGACAGAAAATAAAACGAATGCAATTAATAGTTCGCAATTAGGTTTTAAAGGACCTTTATCCTTTGGAACAACTTACGATGAATTATTAGGTTATTCATGGCATATGCAATTAGGACAAAGTATTAGTGATAATGCTGCTATTGCTATCTTAGGTGAATATGGCGCTAATATGTATCGTTTAGGTTTCACAACAGGTTTTAAATTATCTTCCCAAGATATGATTAAACTAACCATAGAACGTTTAAGTGAAGTATTACCCTTTCAATTTGATAAGCAAAAAATTAATGAGCGTTTTTATCAAATGGCTTATGGCGTGCGCTATAAACGGGGTTTAACTCATCCTTTATTAAAAGAAGTCGATGCCGGCGCTTATTATTCAAAAGCCCCAGGTACTGATTTACATTTTATGCGAATGGATAATAGTGGTAATGCTTATCAAACGTCTCGCTATATTGATGGTAGTATTGGGAAAGGCGTTGATATTGGAACTAAAATTAAAATAACGCCTAAAACACGTTTAAATACCCATTTATTTTATGATGAGCTTTTGTACGACAATATAAGTAAAAGTTTAAATAATTATAATGCTAAAGGTTTAGGTGCCTCTGTAGGGTTAAATCACTTATTAAGTAATGCGTGGAAAGTGAATGTAAATAGTGAATTTAGAAAAATTTACAATAATTATAGTATGGGGATTTCCTGGTTACCTCAGCGTTTTGCACATAATGGTTTAGAAGTTTCTTTAGTAGGAAATAAATGGGTTTTTCATAATGCCCAAGCAAGTAATTATAATATAGCTTTACAAGCAATATTCAGTCTGGAAAGAAGAGGTTTAGCATTAACTTACTGCAGTTTGCCTATGCCTGGCCGAAATACTGATTTAACAGCATGGACAACGGCTCCGGCAGTACATATTAATACTGTGCAAATAACACCTGAGCGTGTTGTTTCTGTGGGTGCGCCGGTTATTACTAGTATTCCTCTAGTAGCATATCGTGAAGGCCCTATGATCATAACTATCAATGGCAGTAATTTTGACCCAGGCGCAACGGTACAAATGGATAAAGGAAGTGTTGTGGGTTATCTGAATAGAAGTGCCAATGAAATTAAACTAAATATTAGTGGGATTTCTAACTATTCTACAGTTCAATTTTATGTAGTGAATTCTGATGGACAAGTTAGTAATACCTATCAGCTATTATTTTCTTAAATAACACTAAGTACAGGTAACTTATGCAAAATATAAACAGTTTACTTCGTTTTTTTCTATTTGTAGTATTCACTTTCATAACTTCCTGGAGTTATGCCGCTGAAAAGTATGTTGCTCTGGTTATTAAAGCGAGTGGAAAAGTGAATGCAGTTAATGCCCAACAAGAAGTACGTCCACTTTCTCGACGTTCACCTTTATATTTGGGAGATAAAATTGTGACAGGGGATAATGGGCAAATCCAAATCCGTTTTACTGATGGAACATTGCTTTCTTCTCAATTTAATTCTTCTTTTGAAATTAATAATTATCAATACAAAGAAGGTAATAAACCTAATAATTTTTCTTTAACGTTAATTAAAGGTGGTTTCCGTAATGTAACGGGAGCGATAGG
>CBCSKA010000085.1:23229-24414 GCA_965140885.1 Legionellaceae bacterium
CCCTTGGTAATCGAGGAACAGATACCGAAGAGTTTATTACTGAAAAGCAAGAATTTGTAAAAGTAAGAAAAGGAAGAGTGCTTTTTAGTCTTGATGGTGGTGCTTGTAGTCAAGATTTAGAAGAAAATGAAGCCGTTGTTTTAAATAAAGATACACTACAATTTGTTGAAATGAATAAAAATGATCCCATTTTTACTTCATTACAAGTTCCGTTACCAGAATCTCAAGAAATTGAAAATGTGATAAAGCAAGGGGTTAAACAAAATTAATTTTTTGATGAATGCACAAGGACATAATCTTAAATGAGTGAATGACGCCTTGAATTTTTTATTGTTTAAACCCGTAATGATTTGGTTATAAATATTAAAAGTATGAATAAGCCCTCTGCGATAAATGCCGTAATCACAGGGGGCTTGTGTGTTTTTCTTGGCATGATTAGGGGTAGACCTGCATCGCTGAAAAAAATACACGCAAGTAATGAAATTCTTCTATATTCTATTAGCGTAAATAAGCCACGTTTCTCCTAAAGTAGTAGTCTCACCTTAGTTTTACTTAACGCACGTGGCTGAAAAAATGTCATAGGGGTGTTACAGGGAAATACCTTCAACACTCAGTTTTTTTGATAGAACGATTAATGGAAATACATTTGAAGGCTGGCTAGAACAAGATTTGATTCCTAAATTGCCAGAACGCAGCAGTGTGGTGGTTATGGATAATACGACTTTTCATAAAAAACCAGCAACTCAAAAATTACTCAATAAAGCAGGGCACACCTTAATGTGAATTAGTTTAGACCTAATCTGACACAAGCACTTGAAAAAGTGAGAGTTTCCGGTTTTGATAGAAGTGCAAACTTTAACAAAACCAAAAGGAAACTCTCATGATAGATAATACGGTTAAAATTATTAAACATAAAGTTGGCTTACTGAATCTTGCAGAAGAATTAGGTAATGTTTCAAAAGCCTGTAAAGTAATGGGTTTATCAAGAGATACATTTTATCGTTATAAATCAGCAATGGATGCAGGTGGTATTGATGCCCTCTTTGATCAAAATCGAAGAAAGCCTAATCTAAAAAATCGGGTTGATGCGTCTATAGAAGAGGCTGTAAAAGAATATGCTGTTGCATACCCCGCACACGGACAGGAACGCACGAGCAACGAACTGCGAAAGCAAGGTATTTTTGT
>CBCSKA010000086.1:0-2197 GCA_965140885.1 Legionellaceae bacterium
CTCAATTATTGTGAATTATTAATTTCAGATTGGTGAAAGTATTGAATTAATTCATCAATTTTAATATTAAATTTTACTATATACCCTGCTTGTTGATATTCAAATTCATAAATTAGAGGGTTTTTAGTAGTAGAAAGTTGTCCTTTATCCATAAATTTTAATAAAGACCACGGGCCTTTAAATTCAACAGTATTAATGTTTCCCTTATTATCTTCAATTTTTATTAAAAGTTCATTATTTAATGCCCAATCAATAGTATAACTATTGGTTGTATTTTGCTTAAACAGGATTTTCTTTTTATTATTGATAATAGAAATGGAATGAACATTGGGTGAAGATGCAATTAATTCAAATTGATAAGGATGAGATATTAAATGCCCTTGTTTAAAAAAAATATTTTTAATATAAATTAATTGTTTTAGTAAAATTAAATTTTTATTGGATAAGGGTGACAGGGAGTGATTAAAACTTTTCAATTTAAATGAAAAGGGTTCACGATTGATGAATTTTTCAAAAAATTTTTCAAAAAAAGTTTCAAAAATTCCTTCATCACGCAAAAAAGAAATAAATTCTGTTTTTTCAACTTCGTGTTTCGAATTTTTATTGAAAGGGTATTTTAATAAGATATTATGGGTATAAAAAGGAAGAATATCATTTTCCCAGGCATTATTTATATAAGAAATACTGTAATTTAAAATTAAATCTTGAGTATTTTTAGCAATTTGAAATAACCAAATATTCATAGGAAAAGATAATTTTTGTGAATAATTAACTAATTGCGTAATAATATTATTTTTATCAAAAATTATTTCTTGGAATAGTGTAAAAGATGTTTTTAAAGCATTTGTTGATTGATCAATATTTTGCAAATATTTGAAAATTCCTTTGAGTAAAAGATTGATTTTTGTTTTTTCATTAATTGATATTTCTTTGGGTATTAGTGTTGTACTCGAATGAGGTTTACGTGAATTTAAAAAAGATATCGGTAACGTTTTATTAAGCGAAGTTACTAAATACTGATTATAGGTATACATAAAATTCAGTGGATTTAATAATTGATTAATAATAAATAAGGCTTCTTTAGTAGTAGAAAATGGTTTTATCATCAGTGCATGGGTTAATTTTATCCAATATTGATAATAATTTTCTAAATACCGTGTTTTTACTGCTTGAATTAAGGTAGTAGAATTACGTATGACAAAATGCTTGCCCAGTATCCATTGATTAGCTTTTATTAATTCATTGATGTTGGCTATATCAAAATAATAAATTTTTGCGAATCCTTCTTGCGTATACATTTTAGGGATATCAATTAATAAGTTTATATTTGTAAATAAATATTTTGCATTAGCCGTATTTAAGGATATAGATTTTGAATTTTCATGTGTGTTTTTTATTATGATATAAGCAATCATATATTCAGGATAGGTATTTATAATTTTTCTCGTGTAGTCAATGAACTTTTGATTTAATGCTGTCGTTGGTAATGGAATAGCTAACGCATTTTTTATATGAATAGGCAAATTATTTTTAGTATTTTCATCATTTAATTTACCAATGCTAGTGAGGAAAATTGAAGTAATATCATTGATATCAAGTTTTTCTTTGTTTGCTAACATTAAATAAGCTTTTAATATTTTAAATGAATTTTCTACTGGATAATTTGAGGAATACATTAAAGATTTTTCTAATTCACTTTTAATTAAAGGCAAAAATTGATTTTGGAGAATTTGTTGATAGAGGTATGATAATTTTTTTTCTAATTGTTGAGGTTTATAAGTCAACATATATAAATTTTTATAATCATTATTATTTATTTTATTAGTGCTTCTTTACCTAAATTTCAGCTAACAATTTACAAAATAGAAATTTTAAAACGCTTTTGACAAATAGGGATAAATCAGTGAATGATTTAACTTATGTCTAAATGATAGCCTTTAATTCCGGGATATTCATCTGTATTAAGAAACATGCCCCCCTACTCTTGCATAAATGACATAGTTAGCAAAATGGCGACAGAGACAATATAGCTTCTGTAATCTAGCGTCTATAAAGTCATTCTTTTGATTAAGCTTATTGAGTCAACATTCACTCAATCTACCTCTTGTTTAAATTTATATTCACCGACATGAGCAATGAATAAAATAGCTACAAAAACATTAATGCATAAAAATATCCCAAATTAGAATAATTTAAA
>CBCSKA010000087.1:0-2182 GCA_965140885.1 Legionellaceae bacterium
AATTGGTGAAACATATATGAAACAATATACGCAATTCGATATGATTATTGTGGGTTGGGGATTAGCAGCGGCTAAAGCATTTTCTTCAATGAAACGACGCCTTGGTTCGACATCATCACCCATTAAGGTGGTAAAAATTTGGTCTGCGGAAAATGCATCTTCAATCGTAACTAAAAGCATGCGTCTTGTGTTAGGATCCATTGTGGTTTCCCATAGTTGTTCGGGATTCATTTCACCTAAACCTTTATAACGTTGTATTACTTGTCCCCTTTTTGCTTCTTCTAACAACCAGTTTAAAGCAGCTTTGAATGAGGATATTTTTTGACGTTTATCTTCACGTTGGATAAAGGAATCATTCGTTATGATATCTTCTAAATTTTTCCCTAAAGCAACCATGGCATTATATTCAGAAGAATTAAAAATGTCTGCATTGAAAATGCATTCAGTCGTAACACCATTTGATTTAATAAAAACTTTAGGCAAATAAAGACGTTTGTCAAGATCTTGCGTCGTATTGACGATAAAAGAAATTCTATTACTACTTATCTCAGTTAATCGCTCTTCCAATAACTTACACCACGTCTTTACTTTTTCTAGATCCGTTAAATCTTCATTACTTAACCGCGGTAAATATATAAATTGTTCTAAAACAGTGGAGGGATAACGACGAGATAAACGGTGAATGATACTCATTACCCGCCGATATTCTGTCACTAATTTTTCTAAACCCATACTTTGAATAGGGGGTAAGTCAGGATGCGTAAATAAAATTGCACCATCTAATGCCGTTTGTATTAAATAAGCTTCCAGTGCATCATCATCTTTAATATATTGTTCTTGTTTTTTCTTAGTGACTTTGTATAAAGGTGGTTGAGCAATATAAACATGTCCGCGCTCAATAATATCTGGCATTTGACGATAAAAAAATGTTAATAATAATGTACGGATATGCGAGCCATCAATATCCGCATCCGTCATAATAATAATACGGTGATAACGCAATTTATCGGGATTGTCTTCATCTCTCCCAATACCACACCCCAAAGCAGGGATTAAGGTAGCAACTTCTGCTGAAGAAATCATTTTATCAAAACGGGCTTTTTCTACATTTAAAATCTTTCCTTTTAAAGGTAAAATTGCTTGATTTCGTCTATCGCGCCCTTGTTTTGCTGAACCGCCTGCGGAATCTCCTTCGACTAAATACAATTCAGAATTGGCAGGATCGCGTTCTTGACAATCTGCAAGCTTCCCAGGTAATCCTGCTAAATCTAAAGCCCCTTTTCGTCGTGTCATTTCACGAGCCCTTCGAGCCGCTTCACGAGCACGAGCTGATTCAATAATTTTAATAACAACCGCTTTTGCGGCTTGTGGATTTTCTAATAAAAAATAATTTAAATGTTCAGCTACCAATGATTCAACAATCGGTTTAACTTCCGAAGATACTAACTTATCTTTCGTTTGAGAAGAAAACTTTGGATCGCAAACTTTAACAGATAGCACAGCAGTTAAGCCTTCGCGAGCATCATCGCCTGTCGCTTCTATTTTAAATTTTTTTGCCAATCCTTCTTTTTCAATATACGTATAACGTTCGTGTTAAAGCCCCTCTAAATCCAGCTAAATGTGTTCCCCCATCGCGTTGCGGGATATTATTCGTATAACAAAAAATATTTTCTTGATATGAATCATTCCATTGCATAGCAGCTTCAACATGAACGCCATCTTTTTGTGTTGAAAAATAAATTACTTTTTTATTAATAATCGTTTTTTGAGAATTCAGATGTTCAACAAATGCCCGAATGCCACCTTCATATTCAAATGTATCGTTTTTACCCGTTCGCTCATCGAGTAAATTAATATGGACACCTGAATTGAGAAAAGATAATTCTCTTAAACGTTTAGCTAAAATTTCATAATGAAATTCAATATTAGTAAAAGTATTTGAACTTGGTTTGAAGCGAATTTCCGTTCCACGATTTTCTGTATCACCAATTATTTTTAAAGGCGCTTTGGGTTCACCATGTTCATATTCTTGGTAATAAACTTTTTTATCGCGGCGAATAGTTAATTGCAATTTTTCTGATAAAGCATTCACAACGGAAACACCTACCCCATGAAGTCCACCTGAAACTTTATAAGAAGAATTATCAAATTTCCCACCAGCATGAAGTACCGTTAGAATAAC
>CBCSKA010000088.1:0-2138 GCA_965140885.1 Legionellaceae bacterium
CGGTTTGGACTACGATTTAATTTGATTGCCAGCATCTACAATTTTGAGCTCTATTTGTGAGTTTCGAAAGAACTCTACTTAATGCCGGATATCTTACCGTTAAACGCCACAGTAAAATAACCGAAGAAGGAACGTATAAAGGCCTTGCCAGTACCCGTGAATTAACCTATCGGTTTTTTAAAGATTTAGGGGTTGATGCCCATAAAATTTATCAATTACGGGAATGGAAACGAAAACAACTGGATAAAATAGTCTCGGCTAAAAATAAAGCCTTTACCGCTATTGTGGGTAAAACGGTGAATTTAATTTCAAGAAAGACGTCATTTAATGCACCTAAACTCTTACTGCATGGCTTCAACCAAAACGATGTGACGCACCTCATGCAGGATAAAGCGCATCAAATAGAGCGCGAAATAAAAGAGAAAAAGCTCTCCCCTCTTCAAATTATTGCGAGGATGCAAAAACACTTACGCCAGTAAGGTTTTCTCGGCTTAAATACCCTCTAACTTTTCATTTCACCATCATACGGTGTAGATTTTTTTTATCTTTTTTTGGTTAAAAACCAATCAAAGCACTTGCAATTGGCATTTGTCTTAGGAAAAACTTCCTTTTTTAAATTACCTCACAAACAACCCACGCAGTTATCCACAAAAACTGTGGATAACTAATTTTTTTCAAAAATTAAGTGATCGCAACCTATAATCTTAAGTGATCGCTGATAAACATACAAAAAACATATAAACATAAAAGATGCTCATAGATTCTTTATTTTTTGAAAAATTATTGAAATATCTTTTCATACTATATATCTGTATAATTACGGAATATTAATACATGTAGTTATGCGATTGTATAATGCTTTCTTATGTGATTGTATAATGCTTTCTTATGTGATTGTATAATGCTTTCTTATGTGATTGTAAGAAGAAAACCTGCATGATATTAGTTCTACTGTTATAGCTAATCCCTAATAAATTGGACATGATCTTTAATTGATAACCTAATAAAGCCAATAAGTTAACTTTTATTAAATCGTATTTTCGTAATCAAATTATATAGAACTAGCTATATACATTCTTTTTTTGATAAAAATCAAATATTGCATGTTAATTATTAACGCTTTAATAATTTTTCTTAAGAAATAAAGTCAGGGGTTAATCAATGAAAGTTTTTAAAAAAATAGCTAAAACAGAAACCATTGAAAATGGGGAACAATTAGGTAATAAATTAACATCATTAAAACTTAAGAGTTGTAAAAAATTATTAGCAAATAATAAATATACTTATCAAAATATCTTGTCTAATTATGAAGAATTTTCAAAAGCATTTTTACGCTTAGATGATGAAAGAGCAGAAATGCTCTTAAATAGTTTAACAGGACTAAATCTTCTTGCTTATAAAGAAACAGCAGCGATAAGAGGTACTTTTAAAGATTGCAAAAACTATAATTTTTTAACAACCAAAGATTTTATTGCCATATTACGTGTTATTTTTCATTGTGATAAAGAAAATATATCTTCTATTTTGGAAAATTTACACATTTCATTTTATGAAAGAACAAGAGATGTTAATCATCAGACGTTTGATGCTAATAAGTTATTAGAAAAACAGATAGGGCTTGTTCTAAAATTAAACGAGTATGTTAATGGTTATACAGCAGCTAACGATAAAATAAAAAAATCATTGAAAGATTTTCTTGTAGAATCCATTAACATACTTTTTAAAATAACAGAAAATGATAAAAAAAGAGACAAAGAGTGCTTTTTGAATATCAAGGATGAAGTATCTATCAAATACCAAAAGCTACAACAATTGGCGAAAAATACCTTTAGTCATCGTCATATAGGAAGACGGGTATTAGCCGATATTTTACAGATTATTACGGGTGCCTTTATTGTGATGATGCCAATTCGAGCAATAAAAGGTAAGAGTTTATTATTTTCACAGGATAAAACAGCTCGCCAAGAAGCTATTGAAAAAATTGCAAATACGGTAATGAATCCAAAAGCAGGCTAAAATTTTTGAATAGAAATATTATTTAAACTGGTTATTTTGTGTCCAAGCTGGAACACAAGGAAGCGAAGCGAGTGTGACAGCCCTCGCATCATCTGTAGGGCCGTATGTTTTGTCGAGGTCTA
>CBCSKA010000089.1:0-1578 GCA_965140885.1 Legionellaceae bacterium
TTGAATTAAGAATTATGGCCCATCTTTCAAATGATCCTGGTTTACTACAGGCATTTGAAAATAATTTAGATGTTCATAAAGCAACGGCTGCAGAAATATTTAATATTCCTTTTGAGAAAGTAACGACAGAGCAGCGACGTAGTGCAAAAGCAATTAATTTTGGTTTAATTTATGGCATGTCTTCCTTTGGATTAGCTCAACAATTAGGGACTACGCGTCAATTGGCACAAGCGTATATGGATTGTTATTTTTCTCGTTATCCAGGTGTAAAAGCCTATATGGAAAATACGCGCTTAATAGCTAAAGAAAAGGGATATGTAGAAACTATTTGTGGACGACGTCTTTATTTACCTGAAATTAATGCCAGACAAATTAATCGTCAACGAGCAGCAGAACGTGCAGCGATTAATGCCCCTTTACAAGGTACAGCCGCAGATATTATTAAAATTGCAATGATATCTATTTCAAAAGCACTTGCCGAGCAACAATGGGATGCTTCAATGATTATGCAAGTTCATGATGAATTAGTTTTTGAAGTAGCCAAGGATCACTGTAATAATGTTGCACAATTAATTAATCATTATATGGCCAATGCGGTAAGCTTAAAAGTTCCGCTTATTGTCGATATTGGAATAGGAAATAATTGGGATGAAGCGCATTAATGAATTAATTAAAAAAATATCTTGTTTTTTTACCTAAGTATATTAAATACCATTAATTAATTGTTGAACCTTTCATTTTCTTCGTTATAATGAAGCCCATAACTTTACATGGATTTTTTATGTTTAAATAAAATCCCTGTAAAGATAATTACTTTTCTATGAATTAATGCTAGAGAAATTAATATAAATTTTCAAGGGATAGATACGTAGGTTAAAGATAAAAAAATAGTTTAAAAGTAAAGAATTAAGCTTCAATTCATTATGCAAGCATCAAATTACACTTTTTCTATATTATCAAAAGCCTTTAATAAGGTATCCTACAAAAAAATAAAGGATTTATACTTTTTTATATTGACATAACTCTCTTGCTCACGCAGAATAGCGGGCTTGTTGGTATTGTACTTATTCAGGAGGGGTTCCCGAGCGGCCAAAGGGATCAGACTGTAAATCTGACGGCTCTGCCTTCGAAGGTTCGAATCCTTCTCCCTCCACCATTTTCGGCTTGTAGCAAACTTTTCATTAAAGTATTTGGCTGCATAATTGCAATTTCATTAAGTAAAGATAAAGCGGGTGTAGTTCAATGGTAGAACCTCAGCCTTCCAAGCTGATGGCGTGGGTTCGATTCCCATCACCCGCTCCAATTATTTTGTGATACTAATGTTGCCCACATAGCTCAGTGGTAGAGCACTTCCTTGGTAAGGAAGAGGTCACCGGTTCAATCCCGGTTGTGGGCTCCATTTATTTAGAGCAGTATTACTAAGTCTAGTTTAAAGCTAATTTTAATTTTTGTCTTTTGAGGAGACGCTAACGATGGCAAAAGAAAAATTTGAAAGAGATAAAACCCATGTGAACGTGGGAACAATTGGGCATGTGGATCATGGTAAAACAACTTTGTCTGCTGCAATTGCAACTGTGT
>CBCSKA010000089.1:1588-2117 GCA_965140885.1 Legionellaceae bacterium
GCTAAAAAATTTGGTGGTATAGCTAAAGATTATTCCCAAATCGATAATGCGCCTGAAGAAAAAGCGCGAGGAATAACGATTAATACTTCTCATATTGAATATGAAACAGCTAACAGACATTATGCCCATGTAGATTGTCCAGGACACGCAGATTATATTAAGAATATGATTACGGGTGCGGCTCAAATGGATGGCGCTATTCTTGTTGTTAGTGCTGCAGATGGCCCTATGCCACAAACCCGCGAACACATTTTATTAGCACGCCAAGTAGGTGTTCCTCACATCGTCGTTTATTTAAATAAAGCGGATATGGTCGATGATAAGGAATTATTAGAATTAGTTGATATGGAAGTTCGTGATTTATTAAATGCTTATGAATTTCCTGGTGATGATATCCCTGTTATTATTGGATCAGCTTTAAAAGCATTAGAAGGTGATCAAAGTGAAATCGGTGAAGAATCTGTATTGAAATTAGCTGATGCAATGGATAGCTATTTCCCAGATCCAGTTCGAGTAACTGATAAGCCAT
>CBCSKA010000090.1:0-2070 GCA_965140885.1 Legionellaceae bacterium
ACTTGTCGACAATTTTTGTCCCTTTTGGGGACTTGGATGTCCCAAAAGGGGTCTCAAAAATGGCGACACTATCGTTAATTCTCTTATACTTGAGAATTGTAAAGAACCAGAACACATTAAATGCTTGCTTAAACAAACTCCAAAGCTGACGGTTCTTACTTTTAACTATTGTGCAAATGTAGTTTCAATTGTAAAAGAGGTACAAGTAACACAAGAATTACTTGTATCAAAAGGACTACCACTTGATAATCTTACAAGCCTTCAATTTTTCGGTAATAGTGATACTTTCATAGCTGATTTACCCGCGCTAACACAGAAATTACCAAAACTAGAGAATTTATGGTTCTATGCTACGGATGATTTTTATAAAGATATACCCGAAGATTTTTCTCTGGGTACCGTGAAAGATTTTTTTGTAAAGAAATTTAAACAATCTTCACTATTTATAAAGAAAGCATTAGTTGAAAAAAGTTCTAAACAAGGGTTTAAATTATACTCTCGAGAAATAAGCAAAGATTCATTTAATGACGATAAAAATCTTACAGAAGGGCTTCTTTATAATGATAATCAAAAAATAACAGTTGATGCAGATACTTCTAATACAGAGACTACTCAACGAGTAAGCCAATTTTTTTATCCTTTAGGTGCAGCAGTTAAATCTCATGTTAGTGATTATCGTTTAACTGTTTATAATAATTTGGAAATTGCAAAAATACCCTGCGAAATTCAAAATGCATTTTTTCTATCTAATAATATTGATTCACACATTTCAACTTTATCAAGTCCTCCTATAGAATTATTTGATATTTTAACTCATGGCGATACTCTTGCTAAAACAGCAAGTGAATTTATCTATTTTTTAGGTAGGCAAGAATTTCAATTAACAAATGAATGGCAAGCAATCCCTTCGATTTCACCTTCTGAAGAAATGACTCATTTTCAAATTATTCCAAAGGAGGACATTGCAGACTCTCAAATTATTCCATCGGAAATGCCTATTTCTATAGGTTATTCTGAACGTGATAATCTTTATTTTCTTCGAAGTAGTAATGATCAACATGAAAATGTAGCATTCTATTTTCACTATTTATTGAAAATACCGACAAGGGTTAATAAGCCACTATTAGAAGAAAAAATTCATGAAAAGATTGAACGGTTTTTAAAATTTGGGAAAGGCCAGTTAGATATAGAAAAAGCAGAATCAACAGGTGAAGATTATTTAAATTACATTCTTACTCAAGAAAAAGGCGCGTGTCGTCATCGTGCGGTAGCTTTCAAAGCCATTATGGATAAAGAATACCCCCACATTCCAGTCCGCGTTATTTTGAATGATTGTCATGCTTTCATTGAAATTTAAATGAATACTCAATGGCACAAATATAATTTAGGAGGATATGAGACTAATTTAGAATATAAGGAATTAGTAAACCCTTATCATGAAAGAGAGAGATCTCATTATGAAAAAAAACTGGCTATTTGGAAAAAAAAACGAGTAAACATTAAAAATGTACCAGATTATTGCCAGCATCTCCTTCAAAAAGGAGATACAGTAAAACGATTAGTTAAATTAACCTCCTATCAAGAAATACATACCTTGCGGTTTAGTTTGCAAAAGTATTGCCAAACAATTACACGCCCTTGTTTTTATATTGATTCACCAGATGATCTTATTTGTTTAGCGCCTGTGTTGCAGCGTCAATCAGATAATACAGGTTTTTTTCAACCAGGCCCTGCAGGACTACTTTATAACTTTTTATCTACCTATCAAGGAAAAGAACAATATCCAATACTGATAATCAACTACCATAATTTTGATGCAGATGACATTGTTCGTTACAATCATTTATTGGATGACGCGCGTAATATTGATGGTATTTCACTCGCTAAAGATGTCATTATTATTGGATTACAAAATATATATAAATCGAATTGTTATCAAGGAGAAGATTTTTATTCTCGTTTCACTATAATTGAATCTTTTCCCCTCACTGGTTCAATAGAGTTCTTTCGAAACTCACAAATAGAGCTCAAAATTGTAGATGCTGGCAATCAAATTAAATCGTAGTCCAA
>CBCSKA010000091.1:0-2023 GCA_965140885.1 Legionellaceae bacterium
AAAGTTTGCACTTCTATCAAAACCGGAAACTCTCACTTTTTCAAGTGCTTGTGTCAGATTAGGTCTAAACTAATTCAGATAATGCCATTAAAGCTATCTTTGACTCGACAGGCTCTAAAAGAGCTTGAAAAATTACCCAAAAAACACTTTTTACAAATAGACAGAAAAATTGCAGAATTAAGAATTACACCTTTCCCTCAAGATACTAAAAAATTAAAAGGATATGTTGATTTTTATCGTGTTGATTCTGGAGAGTATCGAATTATTTATAGAGTCGATAATGCTCTTGAAATCCTTTATGTTGCTGCTATTGGCAAACGAAATGACAGTGAAGTATACCGGCAATTTAATCAATAATATTTATGTAGGATATTTTGGCCCATTCCCTCAAACATGAAAAACAGTGATTAAATTACTAAAGAGCTTAGTGTGTACGTAGCTATTATTTACAGACTGTATCTGCTTATAAGTTAGCAAAAAAGCATTGAACTTTTATGGCAGAAGTCAAAAATGGTGCAAAATTTTTAAAAAATTCCCATAATGGCCAGAGGCGGAACTATGTCCCCTTAAAAGTAGGCTAAGTGGCTCTAAATTGAAGGAGATCGTAAGCGAAAAGAGATAAAATGACAACTATAATATTGAAGTGGGAACTAATCTTGTCCGAAAATCGTTTCTACGTACACACTAGGCCAAGTACTTTATATGACTGGCTACAGCGAAAGGGAATAAAAGTAAAAACCTAATTAATATTTCAAATGGTGTCACTTAATGGTATCATTTTTATAGAGTCTATAATTAAATAAAGATACTATGAATGAACGCTAAACAAAGGAAAACTTTATTTGCAATCTTTGAAAAACCAACTTTAAGCAATATTGGCTGGAGTGATATTGAAAAATTGATGATTGCATTAAGAGCAAAAATAAAAGAAGGCAAAGGCTCTGCCGGTGTTTTTGTATTGAACAAAAAAGTATTTCCTTTTCATAGACCTCATCCTCAAAAAGAAGCCAAGCGCTATCAAGTAGATGAGTTAAGAAAATTTCTATCTAATATGGGAATTGTGCCATGAGTTTAGGTAATATTATTGAATACAAAAATTATTTAGCAGAAATGACATTAGATACCGAAGATAATATTATCATAGGACGCGTCATTAATACCGCTGACAGTATTTCTTTTCATGGAAAAACTATTGAAGAAGCAAAGGCGGCTTTTCATGATGTTCTTGATACCTATATTGCTACGTGCCAAGAAGAAGGCATTGAACCATCTATGCCATGTTCGGGTAAATTCAGTTTACGACTTAATCCAACCCTTCACCAAAAATTACGTGAATATGCGAAATTACAAAATAAAAGTTTAAATGAATTTATAGTTAATTTATTAGAACGTGATATTTCGCAATTTAGTAACCATTGGAACGTTAATAGATAAAAATAAGCAAAATTAGCCATAATTTCCTAAATGCCGAAAAAACACATTAATTGAATTAAAACATACAGATACTGAATGAATTAAACAATGAGTTTCCGTAGGTATTTTCCTGATTTAAACGCTCGTTTTTTTTCGGAATGTGGGTATCTAACGGTAATGAACCGTGATAGATAAAGTACCGTAACTATCACAATATTATAAAAAAACGCATAAATATAATAGCCGGTAAAATTAGATAAAATATGAAAAACATTGTATCAATCATGTGCTACCGGTTATACTGAGGCATCGTCAACGTGTTGAGTAAAGTGTTATACTGGAATATTTAGCGTGATTTGTAGATGCTTGCAACAGTCAAAAAATATAAGGGTTACCGTTACCCTCTTGAAATCATTCAATATGCAGTATACTTGTATTATCGATTTACAATCAGCCTGCGAGATGTAGAAGAAATGTAAAGATCCCATTTTTAGTGCCACGGATAAGTAGAGTTATCTCCTGATTTACTATTCATTATTTGAATTAGTTTAGACCTAATCTGACACAAGCACTTGAAAAAGTGAGAGTTTCCGGTTTTGATAGAAGTGCA
>CBCSKA010000092.1:0-2018 GCA_965140885.1 Legionellaceae bacterium
ACACGAGAAATTACTATTTTTTTTCAATTTAGGCAATTGAATTACTCAACAACTAATGATTTTGTGAATTTTCTGACGACAAACGTCTTTCCTAGAGCTTTAAAAAAAGAACAAGTTATGGAGGAAGCTTACGCTTATTTAAAAGAGCAAAAAATTGAAGTGCGTAATTATTCACAAATTGAACACGTTCTAAAAATAGCACATCATCAATTTGAAACCGACTTATTTGAAAAAATAGAAAGTGCTTTACCCCTTGAAACAAAAGATTTGCTGGATAACCTTATCAGGGAAGAATATACGGACCAAAAAATTCCAAAAATTACGTTTGGTGAACTAAAAGAAAACAAAGCCCACCTTAAAATCGATTCTATTTTGTTTGAAGTCGAAAAGTATAAGGCTTTGAGCCATTTTAATATTCCAGAAAACATTCAGCTTTTTGGATCGCGACCATTGTTCTTAAAATACTTCGAGCGTGTTTTAAGCGAGTCCCCAAGTCATATTAGGCAACACAAAAGTCCTATTCGTTATGCTTATCTAGTCATTTTTTGCTTTATCCAAAAGCAACTTATAACCGACATACTTACAGATTTATTGTTAAAGATTTTGCATAAAATACAAGCTAAGGCTGAGTCTGCTGTTGATAAAGCTCTTCGCCTTGATAACAAACGTGTTAAGGGTAAAATGGGAACCCTTTTAGCACTTGCTAAACAATCTATTACTTATCCAGATGACGTGGTTCGAAATGTCATATTCCCAAAAGCCTCAAAGGAAAGACTCATTGAAATTGTGACTGAACTTGGAGAGGATGGTCAGTGGTATAAAAATCAAGTTAAGACCAAAGCCATATCCCTTTATAATCACAACAATCGTAGAATTATATGGGCAATTTTAGATGTTTTAGAACTTGGCGCAAATTCTAAATTTCAGCCCATCTTAAAAGCTCTTAATTTTGTAAGAAAACTAAGCACAGGAAGTTATGAGGAATTAAAAACAAGGTTCTATGATCCTATTCTTTTAAAGAAGCTCATTCCTGACCATTGGCATCCATTTGTTAAGATAAAAACAGTTCACCCAACAAAAATTCAAATTAATTGGAATGTCTTTGAATTGGCTCTTTTTGAAATCCTAGAAAAAGAGCTGCCAATAAAAAACATTTGGATTTCTGGAGCTTATCGTTATAGAAATCCCGATGATGATATGCCCCATGACTTTGATGAAAGAGAAGACTATTATTTTGATCTTTTAGGGCTTCCAAAGGACGCTGATACCTTTACCCAAAACCTTAAAACCCCACTCGAGCAAGGACTTTCTGATTTAAATGATTCCATTTTGACAAATCCAAAAGTTATTATCAAAGACAGAAAAAAACAAGGTTCCATCAAAATAACACCTTTTGCCCCCCAAGATGAACCTCAAAATATAGAGTCATTGAAGTTAGAAATAGCGAATCTGTGGCCCAACCTTCACTTAATTGATATTTTGAAAGAAGCTGATTATAGGATTGGATTTACCAAACGTTTTGAAAGCGTTGCTACACGGGAAGCAATAAATGAAAACGATTTAAGAAAGAGGCTTTTACTTTGTATTTTTGGTCTTGGCAGCAATACGGGCCTAAAACGGATGAGTGGTCTTATCCACTGTTTTGAAAAATATGATGATCTTCGCTATGTTAAAAAGCGCTTTATAAATTGCCAAACTGTTAGGTTCGCTATTCAAGATGTTGTGAATGCCATTCACTCTATTAGAGATTCAAAAATATGGGGAAGTGGTACCACATCTTGTGCATCTGATTCAAAGAAGGTGAGCGTTTTTGATCAAAATTTAATGGTAGAGTGGCATGCCCGTTATGGTGGACGTGGTGTCATGATTTATTGGCATGTGGATAAAAAAGGACTTTGCATTCATTCGAAAATTAAAACATGCTCCTCTTCTGAAGTGGGGGCTATGCTTCATGGTATTTTACACCATGATACTGAAATGGATATTAATCAAATTAGCGTTGATACTCACGGTCAAAG